>JBOHPP010000041.1:0-6841 GCA_050731755.1 Candidatus Rokuibacteriota bacterium
GAGAAGCGCCGCCGGCCGGGCGGGTCGCCGCCTTCGCGGCCGCGCTCGTGGCCGGCGTCGCCGCGACGAACGGCCCGCTGCACGATCTGGCCGAGCGGCCCGTCTTCGCCGCCCACATGGCCCAGCACCTCGTCCTTATCCTCGGCATGGCGCCCCTCCTGCTGGCGGCAACGCCGGGCTGGATGGTCGACGGCCTTCTCGGCGTCATTCTGGGCGGCCCCCGGTGGCGGGCCTTGGCCCGCGCGCTCACACGACCGGTTCCGGCCCTGGGGCTTTACGCAGGCGCCCTGATCGCCTGGCACCTGCCGGGCCCGTTCGAGCGGGCGGTGGAGTCGCACGCCTGGCACCTCGTCGCGCACATGGTTCTCGTCGCCGGGGCAATCCTGGCGTGGTGGCCGGTGCTGAGCAGCTCGCGCCTGCTCCCTCCGCTCCCGTACGGCGCCCAGATCCTTTATTTGTTCGCGTTCGGGATCCCGATGACGGTCGTGGCGGCCATGATCGCCGGCGCCGAAGAAGTTCTCTACCCGAGGGGGGCGGCCGGACTCGACGACCAGCGGCTCGGCGGCATCATCATGTGGGTTCCGGCCGGGCTGGTGCCTCTGGCCGCGTTCACGATCGTGTTCTTTCGCTGGGCCGCCGAGGAAGCGGACGAGGGCATGGAGGAAGGGGACTTCTCGAAGTAAGACCGCCGGTACCCTTCGGCCCTCCGTCCTTGGCACCCCCCTTGCATTTCCGCTGCTCGCAGCGTCGCTACTTCGGAGACGCGAGGAGGAAACGTGGCCCTCAAGGTCGTGTTCGTGCCCGTTGGCCGCACCCGGCGCGAGTGGATGTGGAAGGCGCGGGACGAGAGCAACACCATCACTATCTCGGGTCAGCGCTTCGACTCGCTGGGAGAGGCCGTGCGTGACGCGCGCGAGCAGATCGACGGGCTCGGGGTCGGAGAGCCGCCGGACGACGATCCGTTCGCCGCCTGAGCGGGGCCGCCCGCTGTCTGGGACGATTCTTCAATCGTCGCACCTTTTTTCCAATCCGGGGAGCCTGCTATGATAGTGGGCACCCCCCGCTATGAACATCTGCGTGGTCGGCACCGGCTATGTGGGCTTGGTCACCGGCGCCGTCTTCGCCGACCTCGGCAATGACGTGATCTGTGTCGACAACCAGGCGGAGAAGATCGCCGCCCTCCGCGCCGGCCGGATGACGATGTACGAGCCCGGGCTGGAAGAGATGGTGGGCCGCAACGTGGCCGACGGGCGGTTGAGCTTCACCACCGACCTCGGCGCCGCCGTCAAGCGCTCCCTCATCGTCTTCATCACCGTGGGCACGCCCCCCAAAGCCGACGGGCAGACCGACCTCGGCGCCGTCGAAGAGGTGGCCCGGGGCATCGGGCAGGCGATGGAGAAGCACACGGTGATCGTGAACAAGTCGACGGTACCCGTCGGCACCGGTGAGCTCGTCCGCGAGGTGATCGAGCGCCACCAGGCCCAGCCGGTGCCCTTCGACGTGGTGTCCAACCCGGAGTTCCTGCGCGAGGGCTCCGCCATCGAGGACACGCTGCGGCCCGACCGCATCGTCATCGGGGCCCCCAACCAGCAGGTGGCGATGACGCTCCTGGAACTCTACGCGCCCCTGGAGCGGCCCATGATCATCACCGACGTCCCGTCGGCCGAGATGATCAAGTACGCGTCCAACGCCTTCCTGGCCACGAAGATCTCCTTCAGCAACGCCATCGCCAATATGTGCGAGCTGGCCGGCGCCGACGTCGGACAGGTGATCAAGGGCGTGGGGCTCGACCCCCGCATTGGACCGTCGTTCATGCAGGCGGGCTTGGGCTACGGGGGCAGCTGCTTTCCCAAGGACACCGACTCCCTCGTGCACATCGCGGCCTCACTGGGCTACGACTTCCGTCTCCTCAAGGCGGTGGTGGAGATCAACCGCGACCGGGCGGGCCACTTCGTCGACCAGATCGCCAAGGCCCTGGCGCCGCTCGACGACAAGATCCTCGCGGTGCTCGGGCTGGCGTTCAAGGCCAACACCGACGACATGCGCGAAGCCAAGTCCATCGAGGTGATCACGCGTCTGATCGACCTCGGCGCCCGGGTGCGCGCCTACGATCCGGTGGCCATCGCCAACGCCGGCAAGGTCCTGCCCCGGGCCGTGGTGTTTTGCGACTCGCCCTACGAGGCGGCGGCGGGAGCCGACGGGCTGGCCCTCGTCACCGAGTGGAACGAGTTCAAGTTTCTCAACCTCGAGCGGGTGCGCGCTCTCATGCGGCGGCCGGTAGTGTTCGACGGCCGCAACGTGTGGGAGTCCGAGCGGATGCGGCGCCTCGGGTTCGAGTACTACTCGATCGGCCGCAAACCGGTCCTGCCCGCCTAGCCCTCCATGCGGGCGCTGATCACCGGAGGCGCCGGCTTCATCGGCTCGCACCTCTGCGAGCTCATGCTCCGGCAGGGCGCCGACGTGATCGGCATGGACAACTTCATCACGGGCTCCACCGACAACATCGCCCACCTGCGGGGCGAGCCGCGCTTCACGTTGGTCCAGCACGACGTGACCCAGTACATCGACGTGAATGGGCCGCTGGACTGGGTGCTGCACTTCGCCAGCCCCGCCTCGCCGCGGGACTACCTGGAGCTCCCCATCCAGACCCTGAAGGTCGGCGCCCTGGGCACGCATCGGGCGCTGGGCGTGGCCAAGGCGACGGGAGCCCGGTTCCTCCTGGCCTCGACGTCGGAGGTGTACGGCGATCCCCTGATACATCCGCAGCGGGAAGACTACTGGGGCCACGTGAACCCCATCGGGCCGCGGGGCGTCTACGACGAGGCCAAGCGCTTCGCCGAGGCCCTCACCATGGCCTACCACCGCGCCCACAGTGTCGACACCCGGATCGTTCGGATCTTCAACAGCATCCCCGGCGATGAGTTCACCGTGGTCTTCGACAACGATCAGATCCACGTCGGCCCCGTCGAGGACTACGTTCGCACTGTAGAACTAGGCGGGACCGCCGGGCGGAAGATTCTCGTCCCCGCGTTCGACCCCGCGACCTGTCGTCTCTCCCTGCGGACGGTCAGCGCGGTGATCAAGCATCCGTGTCAGACCGACGTTTACAAAGTGCGAACTCGTTATGGTCGTGAGGTTCGCGTCACCGGCGATCACAGCGTCTTCCGACGCGGCCGCCACGGAGAGCCCGAAGCCGTCCCGGTACGGCGTCTCCAAATTGGAGACCACATCGCGATTGCATCCAGACTGCCCGTAGTGGAACGCGACCTCAATGAGGTCTCGCTGACGGACCACCTGCTCGGGGCGAGGGACGCGAGCGCCCTGTGGGACTATGCGATCGTCTCTCCAGCGCTGAGGCCGCTTATCAGACAAAGACGCGAGGAGATCCACCGTTTTCTCTTGATATCCGGGCGGATCCGGGCCAAACAGCTCCGAAACGGCCTCAGCTGCGCCTCGAACAAGTATCACCGACGGGCGCTCCTGCCCCTTCCTGTCGTCAAGGCGCTCGGCCTGCCCGTTCCAGCCGATGCCCGCCTTCGCATCTTCAAAGGGGGAGCCCATGTGTCCCTCCCGGCGCGTGTGATCGTCACCGACGACATCCTGTGGCTTCTCGGCTTCTTTCTCGCCGAGGGTTGCGCCGGCAAGAGCCATCGCGATGCTTTTCTCGCCTTCTGCTCAAATGAGTCGTATCTCGACAAGGCGGCGCGGATCTTCGAGGACCTCGGGCTGCACGTGGTCCGTCAAAGTCCCAAGAAGAGTCACGGCCCTTCGATCACCGTTCACTCGAAGATTCTGTACGAGCTTTTTGACGAGATTCTCGGGGTCCTTGGGGAGGCGATCCCGTCCTGGATCTTTCAGTTGCCGCTCCCCCGGCTCAAGTGGTTCCTGGAGGGGTATCGCGAGGGTGACGGTACCCATAGCGGGAAGAAGTTAGGCAACGAGCTGTGCTTCGACACGGCGAACCGGCGACGGGCCTATGATCTGACTCTCCTCCTTCTGCGGTTCGGGATCGTTGCCTCCGTAGGACGCTACGAGACCACCTTCAGGAAGCGATATGGCGATCGACGGTTCCCGTTCTATCGACTCGCGGTGTGCAGCCTCTCAAGTTTCAATCTCCTTGAGTGGGACCGAGGCGTGACCCAATATCTCAACGCCCGGCGTACGGGGGATCTCATCTGGGCCCGGGTGACGGCCGTGGAGAAATCGGTGGAGACACCGTTCGTCTACGATTTCTCGGTTCCGGACGCCGAGAACTTCTTCGGCGGTAACGGCGTTGCCTGCCACAACACCCATGGCCCCAGGATGAGGCTGAACGACGGACGGGCGATCCCCGCCTTCATCACCCAGGCTCTGAGCAATGAGCCCCTGACCGTCTTCGGCGACGGCTCCCAGACGCGGTCGTTCCAGTACATCGACGACCTGGTGGACGGCATCTGGCGGCTCATGCAGGTCCCCGTGCACGATCCCGTAAATCTCGGCAATCCTCACGAGCTGACGCTGCTCGAGCTGGCCAAGCGCATCCTCCGCCTCACCGCGTCTCAAAGCGAGATCGTCTTCCGTCCCCTGCCCGTGGACGATCCCAAGGTGCGCCAGCCTGACATCACCCGGGCCCGCACGCAGCTCGGCTGGGAGCCCCGGGTCGACACCGACGAGGGTTTGCGTCTCACCATCGACTGGTTCCGGGGAAAGCTGCGCCGGTGAGAATCCTCGTCACCGGTGGCGCGGGCTTCATCGGCTCCCACATCCTCGACCGGCTCGTCCGAGACGGGCACACGGTGACCGCCGTCGACAACCTGAGCACCGGACGCGAGACCAACGTGAACCCCGCGGCCCGGCTGGTGGTGGCCGACATTCGCAGCGGGCGGCTCCCCGCGGTCGTCGCCGAGGCCCGGCCCGACGCCGTCGTGCACGTGGCGGCCCAGGCGGCGGTGGCCCGCTCCGTTCTCGACCCGGTGTTCGATGCCAGCGTGAACGTGCTCGGCACGCTCAACCTGCTCGAGGCAAGCCGGGGTGCCGGCGTCCGGCGCGTCGTCTACACGTCGACGGGTGGCGCGGCCTACGGCGACACCGACGTGCTGCCCACGCCCGAAGACCACCCGGCCCAGGCCACGTCCCCCTACGGCGTGTCCAAGGTTGCGGCCGAGCGCTATCTCGAATGCTGGGCGGGGCTGACCGGCGGCAGTGTGCTGTCGCTGCGCCTGGCCAACGTCTACGGCCCCCGCCAGAACCCGCTGGGCGAGGCCGGGGTCATTGCCATCTTCAGCCACCGCCTGGTGCGCGGCGAGCCGTGCCTGGTGAACGGGGATGGCGAGCAGACGCGCGACTACGTCTTCGTCGAGGACGTCGCCGATGCGGTGGCGCGGGCCGTGGCCCGCGCCGAGGCCCCCGGCGTGGTCAACGTCGGCACCGGCATCCAGACGTCAGTGAACGATCTGTACCGCCGGCTGGCCCGAGCGGCGGACGTCGCGCGGGCCGCCGTGCACGGCCCGGCCAAGCCCGGCGAGCAGCGGCGAAGCGTTCTGGACCCCAGCCGGGCCAAAGCGCTGTTGGGCTGGACGCCGACGACGAGTCTCGACGCCGGCCTGACCCGCACCCTCGCGTACTTTAGGGACGCGATCGCGAAGAGTTGACCGGCGACCTGGTTCGAGCGCGGGCTTCGCCCGCGCAACTTTGTGGCCCCCCGCGCGGACGGGATGGTTTGGAGGGGGACGGTTGTGGCACCCCGCGCGAATGGGGAGGTTTGGAGGGGGCGGCCGCTGCCCCCTCCATGAACATGGAGGTGTCTCGTGATCGATGACGAGCTCAAGGCGATCCTCGTCTGCCCGGCGTGCAAGGGCGATCTCCGGTTCGAGGAGACGCGCATCATCTGCCCGGCGTGCCGCAAGGCCTATCCCATCCGCGACGGAATCCCCGTCATGCTGATCGACGAGGCTCTGCCCTGGTCACCGGGGAGCTGACCACCGACCGGCCTGGCTCCCACCGTCCCGACCACGCGGTCATCCTCGCCGGGGGCGAGGGCACGCGGCTCCGTCCTCTCACGCTCACCCGCCCCAAGCCGGTGGTGCCGCTGCTCAACCGGCCGTTCCTGGCGTACCAGCTCGGCCTCCTGACCCGGCACGGGATCAGCGACGTCGTCCTGGCCTGCTCGTACCGAGTCGACGACGTTCGCACTGCGCTCGGCGCCGAGACGCAGGGCGCGCGGCTGCGTTACGTCGTGGAGGAGGAGCCGCTGGGCACCGGCGGCGGCGTCCGCCACGCCGTCGACGAGGTCAGCGGCGCCGTCTGGGTCCTCAACGGCGACATCCTGACCGACGCCGACCTCACGGCAATGCGGCGCTTCCACCAGGTGCACCGGGCTCGGATGACGATGTTCCTCATTCCCGTCGACGATCCTCGCCAGTACGGCGTCGTGGAAACGGCGGCCGACGGGCGGATCCTCCGCTTTCGCGAGAAGCCGACGGCGGGCGAGGAGATCACGACGAACACGATCAACGCCGGCGTCTATCTGCTCGACGCCGAGCTGCTGCGCCGGATCCCCACCGGCCGCCCGCTGTCGATCGAGCGCGAGTTCTTTCCGAACCTCATCGCCGACGGCATCGCCTGCTTTGGCTGGTGCCCGACGGCCTACTGGCGCGACATCGGGAGCCCGGCCGCCTACCTCGCCGCGCAGATGGATCTGCTGGAGGGTCGCGTGAAGACGTCACTGTCGCCCCCCGGCCGAATTTCGGGCGGCGCCTGGCTCGACGAGCCCACCGGGCTGGACCCCGCCGCGATCATCGTGCCGCCGGCCGTCGTCGGGCGCGGCGCCCGCGTCGCCGCCCGCGCCCGCGTGGGCCCGGGG
>JBOHPP010000042.1:0-6761 GCA_050731755.1 Candidatus Rokuibacteriota bacterium
CCTTGAGCTTGACGGCCACGATCTTCGCCCGCCGGGCGCCGGCCTCGGCGATCAGGAGCACCTCGGCCACCCCGTAGAGGCCCATGATGACCGGCACCAGCTCGATACCCTGAGAGAGCTGGACGGAGCCGAAGGTGAAGCGCCGGATCGCCGAGATCGGCTCCATGCCCACCGTGCCCAGCGCCAGGCCGATGGCCACGAGGACGAACGCCTGGAGCACCGAGCCGCCGCTCAGGCGCGAGAGCAGGAGGAGCCCGGCCAGGGCCATCGCGAAGTACTCGGGCGGGCCGAAGCGCAGGGCCTGCTCGGCGAGCCAGGAGGACGCCAGGACGATGCCGACGACCCCGAGCGACCCCGCCACGAACGAACCGACGCCGGCCACGGCCAGGGCCGCGCCCGCGCGTCCCTTCCTGGTCATCTGGTAGCCGTCGATCGCGGTGACGACCGATCCCGCCTCGCCGGGCACGTTGATCAGGATCGAGGTCGTGGAGCCCCCGTACATCGAGCCGTAGTAGATGCCGGCGAGCATGATCAGAGCGGTCGCGGGCTGGAGCGCGAACGTGGACGGCAGGAGCAGGGCCATCGCCCCCACCGGCCCGATCCCGGGAAGGATGCCGACGATGGTGCCGACCACGACGCCGACGAAGCAGGCCAGGAGGTTGCCCGGCGTCAGCGCGATCGAGAACCCGTAGGCGAGACCTTCCAGCGGGCCCACGAGCCGTCCGGTCTCAGTCGAACAGGACGCCGCGCGGGAGGGGAACGCTCAGCAGCACGCCGAAGAGGTAATACGAGACCGCCGCGCTCGCGAGACCGATCACCAGCGCCGATGTCCACCCGGCCCCGAGCCGCCTGAGCAAGACGGCGACGAAGACGAGCGCGGCGACCGGATATCCGACCCAGGAGAGCAGCAGACAGAACCCGACGAGGGCGCCCGCGGTGGCTCCGACCCGTCCGAGGCCCTCGATCGGGGCCCCGCGATGCTCGAGGGGCGCCGGGGCCCGCCGGAACGCGGTCACCGTCCACGCGAGCGCCATGACCGCGCCGAACGCTCCGATGGCGAGCGGGAAGAACCCAGCCCCGGGCCGCGCGGTCGTCCCGGCCGGCAGCGCGAGCGCGCTCAGCAGATACGCGCCGCTCGCCGCGACGACGACCAGGGCCAGGAGCCGCTCGGTCATCGACCTACTTCTTCTTGACCATCCCCAGACGGGTGAGCACGTCGGTGTGGACCGCGAACTCCTTTCTGAGATCCGCGCGGAGCTGGTCGCCGGCGCGGTAGTCGATGTCGATCACCCGCTGCTTGATCGTGTTGACGAACTGCGGGTCCTCCATGGCGGCTTTGACGGCGTCGTGGATGTACTTTTGCACGGGCCCGGGCGTGCCCTTGGGCGCCACGAACGAGAACCACGCGCCGCTGGGGGAGTCACCCCAGCCGAGCTCCTTGGCCGCCGGCGCGTCGGGGAAGGCGGGGTGGCGCTTCGTCTGGGAGACCATGAGCACCCGTATCTTGCCGCCATCGACCAGCGGCTTCACCTCGCCGGGCTGGGCCATCAGCCCTTCGATGTGCCCTCCGAGCAGCGCCGGGCTCGACTCGCCCCAGCCCGAGAACGGGACGTGGGTGAGATTGACGCCGGCCAGGCGCTTCATCTCCTCGAGATTCAGATGGCTGGAGGTGCCCTCGCCTGGCGACCCCACGCGCAGCTTGCCGGGACTGGCCTTGGCCGCGTTCACGAATTCCTGGACCGTCTTCCAGGGCGCGTCGGCCTTGACGCACAGCAGCGAGTAGAACGAGACCACGTTGATAATCGGCTCGTAGTCGTCGGGCGTCTTGTACGGCAAGTCGTTGAGCTGTGGATGGATCACCAGCGTGGAGAGCGGGGCCAGGATGAGGGTGTGACCGTCAGGCTTGGCCTGCACCAGCTCGGCCACGGCCAGCGAGCCACCGCCGCCCGGCCGGCTCACGATGGCCACGCCCTTGGGGAACTTCTTCTTGAGGCCCGCCTCGGTAAGCGCGCGCGACACGATGTCGACCATGCCGCCCGGCGGATAGCCGGTCAGAAGAGTGAGCGACCGCTCGGGGTATTGGGCACCAGCCGGGGCGGTGGCGGTGAGCGCGAACGTGAGGATCAGGAACGCGACCAGAGCGATGCGACGCATGAAGGCCACCTCCGTGTCGGGACGCTTTAACGGTCCAGTCGACGCTGCGGTGAAGGGACTGTAGCACAAGTCAGGGTATACTCAGGCGACGTCGGCAGCAGCCAAGCCCAAGGAGACCCCGATGCCACTTCCCAAGCCGGTGCAGGCGTTGTGGGACACACTCGAGGCCGCGCGGGCCGAGGTGCTGCGCGAAGTGGGAGGCCTGTCCCAGACCCAGGCCGACTGGCGGCCGGGAGAGAAGGACTGGTCGGTCGGCGAGGTGGTGCACCACCTCACGATCGCCGAGATCGCCACCGGTAAGCTCACGACGAAGCTCGTCCGCGAGGCTGACGCCGCCGGCCGCCTGGCGCCGTTTCCGGCGGACCTCACGCAGTTCACACCGCTGCCGCCTTCGTCGGCGGGACCGGGCGAAGCGCCGGCGGTGGTGTGGCCGGAGCGCGGCAAGCCCATCGATGAGCTGGTCGCCACGATGAAGTCCACGCGGGAACGCAGCCGGCAGTCCGTCGAGCGGCTGGCCACCGTCGATCCGCGCAAGCTCGTGTTCCCCCATTTCCGCCTGGGCGAGTTGGACCTCGGCCAGTGGTGGACCCTTCAAGCCGATCACGACCGCATCCACCTCGGGCAGATCCGCGACATCAAGCACGCGCCAGGGTTTCCGCGGAACGAACCCAGCGCACCTGGAACAGGCCACCCACGAACCGAGCCGGGCTCGCGGCACTCGGTACCATGAAACCCAGCGCACCTGGAACAGGCCACCCACGAACCGAGCCGGGCTCGCGGCACTCGGTACCATGAAAGTCATTCTCAGAAACCCGCGGCGTGAGGTCGAGGTGCGGGGCGGCCGCCGCGTGAAGGACGTCCTGCGCGACCTCGAGATCATCCCGGAAACCGTGCTGGTGATCCGCGGCGACACGCTGATCACGCTGGACCAGCTCGTCGCCGACCACGACACCATCGAGCTGCGTCCGGTGATGTCAGGGGGATGCGAACCCAGCGCCCCTGGAACAGGCCACCCACGGCTCAAGCCGGCCTCGCGGACCTCGCTAGAATGAAATGCCGGAAGTGCGGGCAGGGCGCGGTGATCGAGCTGCGGCGGCACAACGCAGCATTCTGTACGCCCGACTTCCTCGACTTCTTCCGTAACCAGGTCCGCGAGGCCATCCGCCGGCACCGGATGTTCACTGCGGACGAGCAGGTGCTGGTCGCCGTTTCCGGCGGCAAGGACTCGCTGGCGCTGTGGGACGTCCTGATCGAGGACGGCTATCGGACCAGCGGCCTCTATCTCGACCTCGGCATCTTCGACTACTCGATCGAGTCCCGGGCGAAATGCGAGCGCTTCGCCGCCGAGCGCGGCGTGCCCCTCATCGTGAGCTGCGTGGCCGACGAGGTCGGGGCGCCGGTGCCCGTCATCAAGCAGGTCACCCGCCGCCCGCCCTGTTCGGGGTGCGGCCTCAGCAAGCGGTACTTGATGAACCGGGTGGCGCTAGAGCAGGGATTCCCGGTGGTGGCCACCGGCCACAACCTGGACGACGAGGCGGCGACACTCTTCGGCTCCGTCATGCACTGGCAAACGGAGGCGCTGCCGCGTCAGTCGCCCATGCTGCCGTCCACGCATCCCAAGCTGGTCCGGCGGGTCAAACCCCTGTACCGGCTCTCGGAACGCGAGACGGCTGCCTACGCGTTCCTCAGGCGGATCGACTACATCGTCGAGGAGTGCCCCTTCGCCAAGGGAGCGACCTCGATCCAGCACAAAGAGATCCTCAGCCGGCTGGAGGAGGTTTCTCCGGGAGCCAAGCACAACTTCCTCTTCGGCTTCCTCGACCGGGCGCGAGCGGTTTTCGAGCGCGCGGAGGCCGTGGACCTGCACGAGTGCGCGCGCTGCGGGCAGGTTACCACCGGCACCGTCTGCGCGTTCTGCAAGCTCAGCGACCAGGTCAAGCGCGCGACCTAGCGTCCGGGCGATCGCGTCGCTATGCGCAGGGCGATCGTGATCAGTATCGACGGGCTGGCGTCGTTCTACTGGGACGATCCGGCCGTGCGCATGCCGACCCTCCGGCGGCTGGCCGAGCGAGGCGTGGTGGCCGCCCGGATGGAGACGGTGTATCCCAGCACCACCTGGCCCACCCACGTGAGTCTCGTCACCGGCGTGAGGCCGGCGCGTCACGGCGTCGTCGGCAACAGCGTCCTGAACCGGAAGACGAGCGCGCCCGAGGATCTGACCGGCGACCCGGTGTACGACGCCGTGGACCTGTTGCGCGCCCCCACGGTCTACGATGTCGCCCACGCCGCCGGACGGCGCACCGCGGGAATCGACTGGCCGGCGACGCGGCACTCCCCGTCACTCGACTTCAGCCTGCCGTTCTTCAAGGACCAGGCGGTCTTCGAGAAGCACACGCCGGCCGACGTGTGGAAGGAGCTGGGCGCGCTGGGCTACCCCCTCGACCGACAGGGCGAGTGGGCTCAACTCCCCAAGCGCTTTCTCAAGGACGCAATGGTCGCCGACGTCGCCGCCCACGTGTTCCACCGCCACCGACCCGACTTGCTGCTGGCGCACTTCCTCTGCGTGGATAGCCTGCAGCACCTGCACGGGCCGCGCTCCCCCGAGGCCTACTGGGCCATCGAGTACGTGGACGGGCTCATCGGCCGGCTGCTGGGCACGCTGCCTGCCGACGAGCTGGCCGAGCGCACGGCCCTCCTCGTCGTCTCCGACCATGGTTTCCTGCCCGTGAGCCGCGAGATCCGCCCCAATGTGTGGCTCCGCCAGCGGGGGCTGCTACGCGTCAACGCCGAGGGCGGCGCCGCAGGAGGCGAGGCGCGCTTCGTGGCGAACCACGGCGCCGGCTATCTGTATGCCCTGGGCGCCGGCGAACAGGAGCGTCTGCTGCGCGACTTGGCCGGGGCGCTAGGGGCGATCGAGGGCGTGGCCAGGGTCTGGACGCCCGGCGATTACCCAGCCCTCGGCCTGCCCACGCCCGCCGAGAACCCGCTCGCCGGCGATCTGCTCCTCGAAGCCGAGCCTGGGTTCTGTTTCGGCGACGAGGCGCGCGGGGACGGCGTCCTGGGGCCGCCGCGCTATCGCGGCACCCACGGCCACCTGCCCAGCCATGCTGACAATGGCGCCTTCTTTCTGGCCGCCGGGCCGGGGATCGCGCGCGGGCAACGGCTGGCGCCGATCCAGAGCCTCGCCGTGGCGCCCACCCTGGCCCAGACGTTGGACATTCCGATGCCGGACACCGAGGGGCGCCCGCTCGAGATCTTCACTGCCTGAGCCGGCCGGGACCTCAGCGCGGCTGGGGTACGATGGTCAGCACGCGCAGGTGAAAGTACAGGGTCTTGCCGGCCAGCGGATGATTCATGTTGATGACGACGGTGTCGTCGTCACGCACTTCCTCGACGCTCACGAACATGGTTTCCCCGCTCGATCGCCGCGCCGTCAGCGTCGTGCCCGGAACGAGCGCCTCGGGAGGCAGTCTGTACTTTCCGACTTCCATGAAGGCCGTCGGATCGACGGCGCCGTACGCCTCGTCCGGGGGAAGAGTGACGTCCGTCTCGTCGCCGACCGCCATGCCGTCGAGCGCATGCTCGAGCCCTTCGAGCAGCTGGTGCCGGCCGTGCACGTACGTGAACGAGGGTCCGGCGTCGCTCGATTCGAGCACGGCTCCGAAGCCATCTTTCAGCGTGTACGCGAGTTCGACCAACGAGTCGTTTTCGATCACGGGTGCCATCGGGTTCCCTCCTTACGTCCGGGGGAACTGGACCCCCCTGGGTCGATCCAGGCGGCACCGCCCCGCGGAGAGACAGGAGTCGGGCGGGACGGGGACTGGTGGGTCACGGCTCCCGATCCAGTCGGGGGCCTGACCAGGACAGTCTACCTGCAAGGCGGGCACGATGCCAAGCTTCCCCCCGGACGTCCGGCCTCGAGCGAGGCGAGCAAGATCCGAGTGGCGGTCGAACCAAGATTCTGTCATGCTCTGCCAACCGTGTGTTGAGACAGGAGGATCCCGAGATGGGAGCGAGGGTCGAAGTCGTCGACAACCAGGTCGATGCCGCCCTGAAGGTCCTCAAGAAGCAGATGCTCCTGGACGGGACCTTCCGCGAGATGAAGCGACGGAGCGCCTACGAGAAGCCCTCGGAGAAGCGTAAGCGGAAGTCCGCGGCGGCTCGACGGAAGCGCCGCAAGGCCATGCGACGGTTCCAGAGTGACGAGCGGTGACCGCCCAAGGAGGTGGCGATGGCTCAGCTCCGCGTCGGCGACCTGGTGATCCGAAGTCATCGGCTGCTCAAGACACGAGGGACCATCGTCGGGGTGGCGTCGCAGCGGCGTGGGGAGGTCCGACAGGTGTGGGTCAAGTGGATCCACTCGAACACGCTTCCCAACCCGAGCCTCGAGGCCGCCGATGACCTCGAATTGGTCGAGCGGCCCGGCGAGGCCCCAACGGAATCGCTTCCTCCGTCATCGCTGAGCGCGCCCACCGAATAAGGTCTGCCACGCCAGGAAGGACGCCATGCTCGGAGACGTCGGGCTGCGCGTCCATCGTCGGGGCGAGTCCAAGGAGTTCGGGTTCAAGAACGCGATCCTCCCCACCGGCATCGGCCACATCGAGCTG
>JBOHPP010000043.1:0-7101 GCA_050731755.1 Candidatus Rokuibacteriota bacterium
GTTTCCGCTGGCAATTGGCCGGGCGTTACGGCAGAATCCACCGCGTACCAGAACTCTTCGAGGAGGCCGAGGCCGTTGGCGAATACGAAGTCGGCGCTCAAGCGGATCCGACAGAACGAAGGACGGAGAACGCGGAACCGCATGGTCCGTTCCAAGGTGCGGACGGCCGTCAAGACCGCGCGCACGGCCGTCGGCGAACGCAGCGGCGACGCGGGGGCCGCAGTGCTGGCCGCCATCCGGGCGCTGGACAAGGCCGTCACCAAGGGCGTCATTCACCGCAACACCGCCGCCCGCAAGAAGTCCGCACTGGCTCGTCGGCTCGCCGCCCACGCCTAGTTCACTCGGAGGGGCGTCGCGCGGCGTCAGCCGGCACCCGCCAGCTCTGCGACGAGGGCGGCCATCTCCGCCCGAGGCTCGCCGCCTGATTTGAGTCGCCACTCGGTCTGCCAGCACCGGACGAGATTGGCGGCCAGCACGCCAGGGGAGGCCGCGGCCGCCGAAGCCGCCAGCGCCTCCACGGCGCCCGGAGGCCGGCGCAACAGGCGCGCGATCTGCTCCACCGACTGCCCGGTGGCCCGCCACTCACGCACCATCCACGCCGCCCGGACTTCGCGGGTGAGGGTGACCAGCACGAAGAGGGCGTCCTCGGTGGTCAGCAGGCGCTCCAGCGTGCGCAAGGCCAGCCCCACCTCGCGTCGCTCGATGGCCCGCGTCAGATCGAAGATGCCGCTCACCCGGTGTTCACCGACCACCGCGGTAACCTCACCCACCCCGACCGTCCGGTTGTCGGGTCCACCGGCCAGCGCCGCCTTCCTGGCCTCGCCGAGGAGGGCCGCGCCCTCCTCGCCGACCCATTGGAGGAGCAGCCGCGCCGCCTCCTCGCTGACGGTCAGCCCTTCGGCCTGCGCGCGCTGGCGCAACCATTCCTCGAGCGCGCGGCCGCGCCGCGGAGCCAGGGGGATCACCGCGGCCGGCGGCACCACGTCCAGCAGCCAGTGCGGCTGCTTGCGCTCGCGAGTGGGACCGAGCGGCTCGTCGGCCAGCAGCAGGAGGCAGGCGGCGGGGTTGGGGTCTCGCACGTAGCGCCCCAGGGCGGTCGCGCTTTTGGGCGGTAGCGCCTGGCCGCGACGCACGACGACGAGCCGCGCCGCCCCCTGCACCGGCAGCGTGAGCGCAGCGTTGACCACGATCTCACCGTCCACCTCGCGACCGTCGAACACGTCCCGGTCGAAGACGGCCAGCGACGGGTCGGGGAACAGAGCTCGGGTGACGATGGCCAGGGCGTCGTCCAGGAGTTGGGTCTCGCCCCCGTGCAGCAGGGCCACCGGCGGCACGGTGCCCCGCTCGACACTCCGGAGGAAGACGGTGTAGTCCACGGCTGACGGCGAACGGGTTAGAAGCGCTCGAGGGCGAGGCTGACCACCGCGCGGCCGATGTCGATGGCGGCCGTCCGGAGGGCCGCCTGTTCGCGCACCAGCGTCTCGGAGACCGCGCCGGGCACGCGGAAGTCGGCGCGCTCCTGGAGCCCGGCGCGCTGGAACAGCACCTTGTTCTCGCGGACGTCGCGGAAGCGCAGGTTCATGGTCACCACGAGCCGGTACACCCGGACGTTGGCGCCGGGATCGAAGGCCACCGACACCAGCTCATACCCGGTGATCTCGCCCTCCAGCAGGGCGTCGGCGCGCTCCGGGGTCACCACGCGCAGCCGCCCACTGGTCGAGAAGGCTTCCACCACGGCGCGCGTGATGAAGTTCTCCACGGCCGGCTCGGAGGTGTGGTTCGCGAAGACGGGGACGGCCACGGTCTGGATGTGCTCGGGCAGGGTCCCGCGCACTGAGTAACCGCAGGCCCCGGGGCCGAGCGCGATCACGGCCAGGAGCCCCGCGGCGCCGGTCGGGCGGAGGCGCCTCACGAGCGGGTGACGATGTTGACGAGGCGGTTGGGGACCACCACCACCCGCTCGACCCGGCGGTCGGCCAGCCACGGCCGAATCCTGGCGTCATCCAGCGCTCGGCGCTCCACCTCGGCCTCGGAGGCGTCCACGTCGAGGGTGAGGCGGCCGCGCACGCGACCGTCGACCTGGACCACCACCGTGACCTCCTCCTTCTGGAGCGCGGCGGGGTCCGCCTCCGGCCAACGCTGGCGGAACAGGCTGCCGTGATGGCCCAGGCGCTCCCACAGCTCCTCGGTCACGTGCGGGCAGAAGGGCCCGAGAAGGAGCAGGATCGTCTCCACCGCTTCGCGACGGAGTACGGCCCGCTCGCCCGCCGGGATGCCATCGACCGCGGAAGCCTCGAAGGCATAGAGCTCGTTCGTGAGCTCCATGATGGCGGCGATCGCAGCGTTGAAGTGGAAGTCCCGCTCGAGGTCGTCGGTGACGCGCCGGATCGTTTCGTGGATCGTCCGACGAAAGGCCCGGCCCTGGGGTGAGAGTGAGACCGCCACGCCATCGGAGCGCGTCGTTGCCCTCGCGCGAACCGGGGGGGCTGTCGGGGGGGGCGTCTCGCCCCTCTCGACCTTACTGATCACGGTGTCGCGCAGCTCGCCCAGGTGGCCGGTCACGAACCGCCAGACGCGGTTCAGGAAGCGCGAGGCGCCCTCGATTCCCTGATCGCTCCACTCCAGGTCCTTCTCGGGTGGCGCCGCGAACAACTCGAACAGACGGCCGGTGTCGGCACCGTACTTCTCGCGGATCACGTCGTCGGAGACGACGTTGCCCTTGGACTTCGACATCTTGGCGCCGTCCTTGATGACCATGCCCTGGATGAGCAGCGCGGTGAAGGGTTCGTCCACCTTCACCAGGCCGAGGTCCCGCAGCACCTTGGTATAGAAGCGGGCGTAGAGCAGGTGGAGCACGGCGTGCTCGATGCCGCCGATGTACTGGTCCACCGGCATCCAGTACTCGGCGGCCGCCGGCTCGACCATCCCGCGCTCCCAGCGAGGCGAGCAGTAGCGCAGGAAGTACCAGGAGGACTCCACGAACGTATCCATGGTGTCGGTCTCCCGGTGGGCCCGGCCCCCGCAGCGCGGGCACGTCGCGTTAGCGAAGGCGGGGTGGCTGGCCAGCGGCGAGCCTCCCTTCCCACTGATCTGGACGTCGTGGGGCAGGACCACCGGAAGGTTTTCTTCCTTCTCGGGCACCATGCCGCACCGGTCGCAGTAGAGGACGGGGATGGGAGCGCCCCAGTAGCGCTGGCGGCTGATGCCCCAGTCGCGCAGCCGGTAGTTCACCTTGGCCTCGCCGAGCCCGCGCTCGACGAGCCGGTCGATGGCCGCGCGCTTGGCCTGGACGACGGTGAGCCCATCGAGGAAGCCCGAGTTGATCTTGATCCCGTCGCCGCTGTAAGCCTCGCCGATCCAGCCCGGTGGGCGCTTCACGGTCTCGATGATGGGCAGATGGTGCTGCTTGGCGAACTCCCAGTCCCGCTGGTCTTCGCCGGGAACGGCCATGATGGCGCCGGTGCCATACCCCATCAGCACGTAGTCGGCGATGAAGAGGGGGATGTGGGCGTCGTTGATCGGGTTCACGACGCGCGCGGCCAGGCGGAGACCGCGCTTGGGGCGATCGGCGGCCAGCCGCTCGATCTCGCTCTGGCGCGCGACCTCGCTGCGGAACGCGGCCACTGCGGCCCGCTCGGCGTCGCTGGTGATCAACTGGTCCACCAGCGGGTGCTCGGGGGCCAGGACCGCATACGTCATGCCGAAGACGGTGTCGGGCCGCGTGGTGAACACGCGGATGGCCAGCGAGGGACGGTTCACCACCGCAAGGTTGAATTCGGCGCCCTCGCTCTTGCCGATCCAGTTCTTCTGCATGGTCATGACGCGCTCGGGCCAGCCGGGGAGCCGATCGCACCACTCGAGCAGTTCCTCGGCGTAGGCGGTGATCTTGAAGAACCAGCCGTCTACGTCGCGGGGCACGACTTCGGACTCGCAGCGCCAGCAGCGTCCGGCCTCCACCTGCTCGTTGGCCAGCACCGTCTGGCAGGACGGGCACCAGTTCACGGTCGAGCGGCGGCGGTAGGCGAGGCCCCGCTCGAGCATCTTGATGAAGATGAGCTGCTCCCACTTGTAGTAGGCGGGATCGCAGGTGGTGACCTCACGGTCCCAGTCGTAGGAGATGCCCATCTTCCGGAGCTGCCGGCGCATGTAGTCGATGTTCTCGTACGTCCAGATGGCCGGGTGCACGCCGTGCTCGATGGCCGCGTTCTCGGCAGGCAGGCCGAAGGCGTCCCAGCCCATCGGGTGCAGGACGTTGAAGCCGCGCATCCACTTGTAACGGGCGAGCAGGTCGCCGATCGCGTACACGCGGACATGGCCCATGTGGATGCGACCCGACGGGTATGGGAACATCTCCAGGCAGTAGAACTTCGGGCGGCCCGGATCCTCAGTGACGCGGAACTGCTTTTGCTCCTCCCAGACCCGCTGCCACTTGGCTTCGATCTGCTGATGCGGATAGCGGTCGTCGGCCATGATTACGCCCGATTTTTACCAGACTTAGCGAGCACAGGCAAGGAAATGGCCCCTCGGGCGCGCCCAGCGCGTCAGAGGGGCCCAGAGGCCGGCTGCTACATCTTCTTCTGGAGCGTGACGCCTGCGGCCTTGGCCGCCTCCTCGGCCTTCTTCACCGAATCGGCGTGCTTGCCCTCGGCGTGGAGCTTCTCGGCTTCGGCGACGAGCTTGTCGATCTCGGCCTTCTTCTTGGAGTCCGACACCTTGGTGGCACCGTCCTTCACCTGCTTGATCAGCGTCGGGCACTGCCCGGCCTCGACCAGGCTGACGCTGAAGACGAACGCCACCGCCAGGGCGATAACTGCCATCGCTTTCATCATGGGTTGTCACCTCCCCCCGAGCCAAGTTGGCGCTTGACTGTACAATCTGCACCCCCACCGGACGGTTCCCCGGCCGCCTCCACGGCGGCCCCCGCCGGGGGGTGGAAATGATCGTAGATTCTCTCGGCCAGCTTGGGGGTTACCTTGGGGACCGCAGCCAGCTCAGCGACCGTGGATTCTCGCACACGCCGCGCCGATCCCAAAGTGCGAAGAAGGCTCGTACGAATGGTCGGCCCCACGCCGGGAATGCCGTCGAGCACCGACTGGATGGTGCGCCGGGTTCGCAGCTTCTTGTGATAGGTGACGGCGAAGCGATGCGCCTCGTCGCGGATCTTCTGCAGGGTGTGCAGCGCCGGCGACGTGGGGTCGAGGACCAGCGGCTCCAGCGCTTCGCCGCGGTACACCTCCTCCCGCTGCTTGGCCAACGCCACGACCGGGATCCAGTCGAGGCCGAGCTCCTGCAGCACGGCCAGCCCCACGTTGAGCTGTCCGCGGCCACCGTCGATCAGCACGAGGTCCGGCAGGGGCGCCCCCTGTTCCAGCGATCGCGCGAACCGGCGACGCAGCATCTCCTGGAGCGAGGCGAAGTCGTCGGCACCGGCCACGGTCTTGACCCGGAAGCGCTTATAGTCGTCTTTCTTCATGGCGCCGTTTTCCCAGACCACCATGGCGCCCACCTGCTCGGCGCCCTGGATCGAGGAGACGTCATACCCTTCGATCCGGTTGGGCAGGCCGGGCAGGTTGAGCGTACGCTGCAGCTCCTCCAGGATGGCCTGCTGGCGGTTCTCCCGCGACATCAGATGATGCTGCAGCGCGAGGACCGCGTTGGCCTCGGCCATGGCCACGAACTCGCGCTTGGTCCCCCGCTGAGGCACGCCGAGGTGGACGCGGCGCCGGGCCAGCCCGCTCAGCCACTC
Organism: Candidatus Rokuibacteriota bacterium; assembly: GCA_050731755.1. Lineage (GTDB taxonomy): Bacteria > Methylomirabilota > Methylomirabilia > Rokubacteriales > CSP1-6 > JBOHPP01. The sequence continues at coordinate 5,747 of JBOHPP010000043.1, forward strand.
GGCGAGCAGATCCGCCTCGGGCACCGCCTCCGACAGGAGCAGTTCGGGCGCCGGCGTCACGTTCTTGCTGTAGAACTGGCGCAGGAAGGCCGACAGGATCTCGCCGTCCGGCCACCCGCCGACCCGGTCCAGGAAGAAGGCCTCCTGCCCCATGAGGCGCCCTTTGCGGACGAAGAACACCTCCACACAGGCGTCCTGGCCCTGGCGGACGACACCGATGACGTCCTGGTCGACGAGGTCGGTGGAGATGATCTTCTGGCGCTCGCGCACCGTGTTGAGGGCCTGGATCTGATCGCGGAGCAGAGCGGCGCGCTCGAACTTCTCCTCGGCGGCTGCCGCCTCCATCTCACGAGTGAGGCGGGCCGCGAGATCGTCGTCCCGACCTTCCAGAAAGTCCTGGACGGCGCCGACGGTGGCGGCGTAGCCCTCGCGGGTCTCCCAGCCGGTGCAGGGCGCGTTGCAGCGGTGGATGTAGTACTGCACGCACGGACGCTCCAGCCGGCCGTCGATCTTGATGGAGCAGGTCCGGAGCGGGAAGAGCTGCCGCACCAGCCGGAGGGTTTCCCGCATGGCCGTGGCCGGGTAGAAGGGCCCGTAGTACTGGGCGCCGTCGTTCTGGACCCGGCGGGCGACCAGCAGGCGTGGGTACTCCTCGTTGGTGGTGAGCTTGAGAAAGGGGTAGTGCTTGTCGTCGCGCAGGATGATGTTGTAGCGGGGCCGATGCCGGCGCACCAGGTTGGCCTCGAGCATGAGCGCTTCCAGCTCGTTGTCGGTGACCACGTACTCGAGGTCGTGAATCTGGCGGACCAGGGCGTCCGTCTTGGCGTCCCGGGGGCGCGCCTCCTGGAAGTAGGAGCGCACCCGGCCGCGCAGGGTGGCCGCCTTGCCGACGTAGAGGACCTGCCCTTTGGCGTCCTTGTAGACATAGACCCCGGGGCGGTCGGGCACAGTGGCCAGCTTCTCTTCGAGCGTCACAGACGTATTGTAACGAGCCGCCGGGCTTGGGGCGCGGGGCGAGGTGGAGTTCGCGGACGACCCGAGTCGGCGGGAACGGCCGCGGCTGGCCGCGGCCTATGGATGTCCACGGAGGGGAGCGAGGCGTATGGGTGCGTGGTTGGCGACCCGCCCCCGCTTCCGACCCGATCGCGGCCTAGACCGTTTGGAGCTTTCGGAGCGCGCGCAGGCGGTCCCGCAGCTCGGCGGCCTGCTCGAAGTCCAGGCGGCGGGCCGCCTCTTTCATCCGCCCTTCCAGCTCGGCGATGCGCCGGACCAGATCGGCCGGGGACTCGAAGCGCTCCTCGGCGGGCGCCTCCACCTCGACGGTGTAGTAATCGCGTTCGTAGACGGTCTGCAGC
>JBOHPP010000044.1:0-14488 GCA_050731755.1 Candidatus Rokuibacteriota bacterium
CCGCCGACGCGGGGTGGTCGCGGCGTGTGGAGCGCCCGGATGGTCCTGACGGCAAAGGCATTGTCATCAACTCGCTGGCCTCCCGAGGGGAGGATGTGCAAGAGGTTACCCCGAGCTGTTCATCCCCTTGCCTCTCCGTCGGCGCTCCCGGCTCGAAGCCTCAATTCGAGGAACGTGGTTCCCGCGACGGGATTGTGGCGGTACGCGGCGATCGGCGCGAACCCGAGCGAGGCGTACAGCGCCTGAGCTTCGTTCATGAACGGAAGGGTATCGAGGACCATCCGCTCGTAGCCGAGCCGCCGTCCCTCGGCGATGATGCCTTCGGTGAGCACGCGACCGGCGCCCGACCCACGGCCCTCGGGGACGACGTAGAGCCGCTTCATCTCGCACACACCCTCGGAAAACTTGCGCAGCGCGACGCAGCCGATCATGGTCGCGTCACGCTCGGCCAGCAGCAGGGCGCCGTCGGGCGGGCCGTACACGCGCGCGAGATTCGAGATCTCGTCGTCGAAATTCTGAAAGCTCAGATCGAGGCGAAGCGACGCGGCGTAGGCCTCGATCAGTCCTCGCGCCGTGGCCCATCGCCCGGCGGAGTCGGCGTGAGCGAGTCGGATCGCCACGGCGTCGCGCCGCCGTCAGCGCGTGTACGCGGGGAAGACGCGGCGAAGGATGTCCCCTGAATTGAGGGCGAGCAGGCCGGTGACGAGCCGGCGGGCGGCGCCGCGGACGGCGACGAACGTGATCCGCCCGCTGGCCACGAGGTGTCCGGAGACGTCGGAGGCGGTGACCGCGGTCTCCCAGAAGCGGTCGTCGTCGCGCGCCCGCGTGTGGCTCCGCGCCCCGGCGACGACGATGGGCGCGCCGAACGGGATCGACCGGTGGAGCGTCACCGTGAGCTCGGTCGTCATGCCCGATTCGCCGCTGGCCAGCGCGCCCAGCCAGAACGCCGCCTCGTCGAGGAGCGTCGTCAACGCCACCGGCGCCAGCGTGCCGTCGACCGCCCGGAACGTGTCGCGGGGGCGCCAGACGCCGGCGACGACGGTGTCGTCGTGACCGAGCTGCACGCGGAGGCCGAGGACATTGTCCACGCCGCAGGCGAAGCACGTCGTGGAGACCGGCAGCGGCTGCCGGGTCGCCGGCGGCGGCGCCAGCGGCCGCGGATGGTCACTGGGCGGCACGCCCAGTCGGCCCTCCACCAGCGTCGCGCTGGAACCATCCAGGAGGCGGCAGGCGAGCGCGCCATCGGCCTTCGCCGTGATCAACCGGAGCGGGACGCCGAGCGGGACGCGCTTGCGGTAGAAGCCGCTCACCTGGTGCGGGCCCGGACCCTCGGCGAGCAGATGGAACGCCGCCAGCACCGAGCCGCCGTGCGCGGTTTCCGGCAGCCCCTGGAACGCGGGATCCACCGTGAGGATCAGCTCGTCGCCATGGTCCTCGAGATTCCGACGCAGAAGGGCGTCCGTCGTCGTCATGCGGAGTCGCTCGTGCCGATTCTAGCCCACTGCGTCGCTCTCCGGGCCCCGGCCCGATCACTTGTCCCGGCCGGCCGGCGACGGAGCGTTTATACTGAGTCGCGCGACGCGCGTGCGGACGCCGCCGTCGGGCAGGGGTGGCGCAATGGACAGGATCGGTCGCGTGGCAGTGATCGCCCTGATCGCGGTCGGACTCACCGGCGCCACCGGCCGCGGGGATGCCCCGCGAGAGGCCCCGGGGGCCAAGCCGAACGGCCCGCAAGAGGTCGAGGTCGTGGCCGTGTACCTCGATCCCCAGGTGCAGGCGCCCAAGGTGATCCTGGAGCGCAAGCGCGATCGGCGCCGCTTCGACATGGTGATCGGCCTGGCCGAGATGAACGGCATCGCCATTCCGCTGAACGGTGTCACGCCGCCGCGGCCGCTCACCCACGATCTCTTCCTCACGCTCTTCGGGCGGCTCAAAGTCAGCCTCACCCGGGTGACCATCACCGACCTGCGGGACGACATCTACTACGCCACCCTGCACCTCACCAGCGCGACGGGCGAGATGACGCTCGACTCGCGCCCCTCGGACGCCATCGCGCTGGCCATCCGGGCTCGGGCCCCGGTGCTGGTGGAGGATCGCGTGTTCGACAAGGCGGGCCAGCCGGGACCCCGCCGGCCCTCTATCTGAGACCATGCCACCGCGCGAGACCGACGATCTCCAATGGGCGCTCCAGCGGCGGCTGGAGGACGTGTTCAGCAAGATCGGGGAGAAGTACGGCGACCTGACCGGCCGGGTGGAGACCCTGATCCAGCCCGAAGTCTCCTTCGAGGAGGTGGGCGGTCAACACCAGGCCAAGGCCATGCTGCGGGGGTTCGCCACCGCGCTCACCGCTCCCGAGCGCTACCGCGACTGGGGGATCGAGCCGCCCAAGGGCGTGCTGCTCTACGGCCCGCCCGGCACCGGCAAGGCCATGCTGGCCCGCGCGCTGGCCGGCGCTTCGGAGGCGATCTTCTTCCGCCTGAAGCTCCTCAACGTCACCTCGAAGTTCGGGGCCAACACCGGCGAGCTGCTCCAGGAGATCCTGCGCATCGCCATCGGTGAAGGCCGCGCCGTCTTCCTCATGGAAGAGCTCGACGCTCTCTCCCTCGAGCACCTCCTGCCGCCGCCTCAGGCCCGGGAGGCGAGCGCCCGTCTGGTGGCCGCCCTCTGCGAGAAGCTCGACGCCATGGACGCCTCGGCGCGCGTGCTGGTGGTGGGCTCGACCAGCCGCACCGACGCGCTCGACCCCGCCCTGGTGGCGCCCGGGCGCCTCGACCACCTCGTGGAGGTGGCCCTGCCCGACGCCGCCGATCAGCAGGAGATCCTCGAGCTCATGCGGGCCAGGACCGAGAAGCACGCCGGCCGGCCGTTGTTCGAGCCGGTCGACCATCGCAGCGTGTTGCCCCTGATGGGCGGCTTGAGCGGCGCCGACATCTCCGAGATCTTGAGACGGGCCCTGGAGGCCAAGGTGCACCGCGCCGCCGCCGACGGGCAGGCGTCGCTGGTGAGCACGGCCGACTTGCTGGAGGCCATCGACGGCTACAAGCGCGTCCGGGGCGTCGTGGAGAAGATCCGCTACGGGCAATACCTCTAAATCCGCGGCATGATCGCGACCACGCGGATCCGGGTCCGCTACAAGGACACCGATTGCATGAAGGTCGTGTACTACGGCAACTACCTCACGTACTTCGAAGTGGGGCGCGTGGAGTACCTCCGCCAGGCCGGCATGGCCATGGCCGAGGTCGATCAGAAGATCCATATGCCGGTGGTGGAGACGCTGGTGCGCTACCTGCGGCCGGCCCGCCTGGACGACCTGCTCGACGTCCGCTGCTGGGTGAGCGAGCGCAAGCGCGCTTCGTTCCGGTTCGGTTACGACGTCCGCAACGAGGTCGGCGAGGCGGTCGCCGCCGGCTACACGCTGCACGCCTGCTGGGATCCGGCCACCAGTCGGATGATCGCCATCCCGATCTGGCTCCAGCAGATGATGCCGGTCGTTCCGCACGGCCCGGCCGAGCGTGTATAATGCGTGACCGGCTGAGCCGCCTCGTATGATCGAGGTCCAAAATCTCACGAAGCATTACGGTCCCGTCACCGCCATCCGCGATGTGTCGTTCAGCGTCGCGCCCGGCCAGATCGTCGGTTTCCTCGGGCCCAACGGCGCCGGCAAATCGACGACCATGCGCATCCTGGCCTGCTTCATGCCCGCCTCCAGCGGCTCGGCGCGGGTGGCCGGCTACGACGTGTTCCGCGAGTCGATGGACGTCCGCCGTCGCATCGGCTACCTGCCGGAGACCGTGCCGCTCTACTCGGACATGCGAGTGACCCCCTACCTGGAGTTCGTCGCCGAGGTGAAGGGGGTCGGGCGCACCGAGCGCACCCGCCGGGTGGGCGAGGTGATGGAGCGCTGCCTGATCAGCGACGTGCAGAACCGGCTGATCGGCAAGCTCTCCAAGGGGTACCGGCAGCGCGTCGGCCTGGCCCAGGCCATCATCAACGACCCCCACGTGCTGATCCTCGACGAGCCGACCATCGGTCTCGACCCCCAGCAGATCACCGAGATCCGCGCCCTGATCAAGTCCTTCGCCGGCGAGCACACCGTGATCCTGTCCACGCACATCCTGCCCGAGGTGTCGATGGTGTGCAGCGGCGTCATCATCATCAACAAAGGCATGATCGTGGCTCAGGGCGCGATCGACACGCTGGTCGAACAGTTCTTCCCCACCTCGCGGGTGGAGGTGGAGGTGGCCGGCCCGCCGGCGGCGGTGCGTGAGGGCATGCGGCGGATCGCGGGCGTGCTCGACGTGCGGGAGCAGCCACTGGGCGACGGGCGGATGACGTACGTGGTGGAATCGGCCCGAGGCCGCGACGTGCGGGGCGAGATTTTCCTGCTGGCCTCCCAGCAGCGCTGGGAGCTGCGGGAGCTGCGGCGGGTGGGCATGACCCTGGAGGAGGTCTTCATCCGGGTCGTGGCCGGCGAGGAGACGGCGGGCGACGAGAAGAAGACGGCAGCGACGGAGGAGGGCCAGCCGTGAAAGTGTGGCCGATCTTCAAGAAGGAGATGCGCCTCTACTTCACCTCACCCATCGCCTGGGCCATCCTCACCGCGTTCGCCTTCATCACCGGCTACTTCTTCTACTCGATCTTCGCGTACTTCACGCTGGCCTCCATGCAGTCGATGATGAACCCCGCGATGGCCCGCGAGATGAACGTGACGGACAGCGTCCTGCGCCCGCTCTTCTCCAACGTGAGCGTCATCCTGCTCCTGCTCATGCCGCTGGTCACCATGCGCCTGTTCGCCGAGGAGCGACGGTCGGGAACCATCGAGCTGCTCCTGACTTACCCGGTCCGGGACGGCGCCGTGTTGCTCGGCAAGTACCTGGCCGCCTTCGCCATCTACGGGCTGATGCTGGCCGTCACGCTGGTGTACCCGGCCCTGGTGATGTATTTCGCCCGCGTCGAGTGGGGCGTGCTGGCGACGGGCTACTTCGGGCTCCTGCTCATGGGCGCCACCTTCCTGGCCGTGGGCCTGTTCGCCTCGTCGCTGACCGAGAACCAGATCGTCGCCTCCATCACCACGTTCGGCATCCTCCTGATCTTCTGGGTGGTCGGCTGGTCGGCCGACTACCTGGGCGGCCCCTGGGGTCGGGTGCTGTCCCATGTCTCGCTGCTCGAACACTTCGACTCCTTCGCCAAGGGCGTCCTCGATACCAAGGACATCCTCTACTATGTGAACTTCACCGTGCTGGCGCTTTTCCTCACCCTGAAGTCGCTGGAAGCGCGCCGGTGGAAGGGCTAGATGAAGCGCGCGCTTGACTGGGCCGGCTACGTCGGCATCGTGCTCCTGGTGGGCGCGGTGCTCCTGCCCTTCGCGCGTCCGGAGTGGACCCGCGTGCGCTGGGGCCTCGTCATCGCCGGAGTGGTCCTGGTCGTCCTCTCCCTGCTGGTGCACCTCAAGATGGGGGGGCTCCTGAGCGGGCGCACGGCGCGGTACGGGATCAACACGGCGGTGGCCGTCGTCCTCTTGCTGGGCATCATCGGCTTCGTGGAGGCGGTATCCTACCGCCACAACGCCCGGCTCGATCTCACCGAGAACAAGCGCTTCAGCCTGGCCCCCCAGACCATCGAGCTGCTGCGGGCCCTCAAGACCGACGTGAGCGCCGTCGCCTTCTTCCGCAGCGATCAGCCGGGCAAGCGCCTGGCCGAGGAGCTGCTCAAGCAGTTCGCCCGCCACGCCAACGGCCGCTTCACCTGGCGCGTGGTGGACCCCGACCGCGAGCCGGCCCTGGCCCGCCGCTACGCGGTGGAGTCCTACGGCACGGTGGTGCTGGAAACCAAGGAGCGCTCGGAGAAGGTCCTCGATGCCGAGGAGGAGAAGCTCACCAACGCGCTGGTGAAGCTCACCCGTGAGGGCAAGCGCGTCGTCTACGTCGTCCAGGGGCACGGCGAGCACGAGCTGGGCAACACCGACCGCCCGGGGTTCAGCGAAGCCAAGACGGCCCTGGAGCGGGCCAATTACGAGGTCAAGCCGCTGGCGTTGGCCCGCCAGGAGAAGATGCCCGACGACGCCGCCGTGGTCATCATCGCCGGGCCGCGCACGGAGTTGCTGGCGCCCGAGCTGGACACCCTGGACAAATACCTGGGCCGCAACGGCAAGCTGCTGGTGATGGTGAACCCCGCCATCCTGGGCGGGGTGCAGGCCGAGGGGCTCAAGGGCCTCCTCGGGCGGTACGGATTCGAGCTGGGGGACAATCTCGTCATCGAGGCGAACCCGATCGGCCGCCTGTTCGGCATCGGGCCCGAAGTCCCCATCGTCCAGCAGTACGACGCGCACCCCATCACTCGGGACCTGACGGGCATCAGCACGCTGTTCCCGCTCACGCGCACGGTGGCTGCTACCAAGACTCCGCCCACCGGCGTGAACGTCCAGCCGCTGGCCCGCACGAGCCCGGAGTCGTGGGGCGAGACCGATCGCGCCTCGCTGCAAGCCGGGCAGGTCAAGGCGGATCCGCCCGATCCCAAGGGGCCGCTCACGGTGGCGGCGGTGGCCACCAAGGACAAGGCCCGGATCGTGGTCTGGGGCACCTCGAGCCTCGCCGCCAACCAGTTCCTGAATTTGCAGGGCAACCGCGACTTCTTCCTCAACACGGTGTCGTGGCTGGCCGAGCAGGAGGACCTGATCTCCATCCGGCCCAAGGACGCCCGGCAGACGCCGGTCTTCCTCACCTCCCAACAGGCGCAACTCGTCTTCCTGATCCCGGTCGTTGTCGTGCCCGGCCTCGTACTGGTCGGGGGCATCGTGACACTCGTGCGGCGCCGCGCCGCCAAGTAAGGGCCCCTCCGAATACATGCGCTGGCAGACCACCGTCGTTCTCGCCGTGATCCTGGTCGCGCTGGGCGCCTTCTACTACGTCTATGAGGTCCGCCTGGCCCCCGAGCGCGAGAAGGCGGCAGCGCGCAAGGGGCGCGTGTTCACCGTCGAGCCGGCCGACGTCATCGAGATGACCCTGAAGCGCGGCGACGAGACCGTTCGGATCAAGCGCGCCGGCGAGGGCTGGGAGATGCTGGCCCCGGTCACCGGCCGGGGCGAGCAGGGACCGATCGAGGAGACGCTCACCTCGGTGGCGACGGCGAAAATGGACCGGGAGATCGCGGCCCGGCCGGCCAACGTGGGCGAGTTCGGCCTCGACACACCGGCGGCGGAGGCCACGCTTGTTTTGAAGGACGGCAAGCAGGTGACGCTCCGCCTGGGCACCAAGACCCCGACGGGGGTCTGGGTCTACGCCCAGGAGCAGGGCCAGCCCAGCGTGTTCGTGGTCGCCGACGGCATCCTCCGCGACGTGACCCGCCCGGCCGCCGACTTCCGCAACAAGACCATCCTGGCCTTCGACCGTGCGAGCGTCACCGGCGTGGAGATCGTGACCCGCGACGAGACGCTGGCCGTCGAGGCGGGCGAGAACCGGTGGCGGCTGACCCGGCCTCGCCCACTTCCCGCCGACACCGACGCCGTGCGCGACTTCCTCGACAAGCTCGGCTCCGGAAGGATCAAGGAGTTCGTGGCCGAAACGCCCCGGTCACTGGAGCCCTACGGGCTCGAGCGTCCCGTGCGCGTGTCCGTCCACACCGGCAAGGACGGCGACCGGGCGACCAAGAGTCTGCTGATCGGTCACGTCGATGACAAGAAGAAGGGCGTGTACGCGATGCGCCCCGGCGAGCCGAGCGTGTTCCTCCTGCCTGAAGACGTCTGGACGGCGCTGCCCCGGACCACGGCGGCGCTCCGCGACAAGACGATCGTGGAGTTCGACCGGGACAAGGTCACGCGCCTGGACATCGAGAGCCCTCGCGGGCAGGTGACTCTGGTGCGGGAGCAGGACCGCTGGAAGATCACGCAGCCCGAGGGCGTGCCCGCCGATCCAGTGGAGGCGGGCGCCGTCCTCATGAAGCTCAGAAATCTGAGAGCGCAGGCCTTCCTGGCCGACGAGGCCGCCGCCGTTCCCCGCTACCTCGGACGCCCCGAGGTGCGCGCCACCCTCACCCAGGAAGGGCGGGAACCGCTCACCGTTCTGCTGGCACCGTCGCCGGAAAAGCGCGGGGCGCAGGCCACCGCCTACGCCGCGGTGGCCGGACAGGGGCCGGTGGTGCTCGTCGAGGCGAACGCCCTCACGGAGATCGGTCGCTCACTCACCCAGCTGCGCGACCGCACGCTCGTCGGCGGGCTCGACACCAAGGACGTGAAGCGCGTGCAGGTGAAGCGCGGCGAGCAGGCGGTGCTGCTCGAGCGCCGGAGCGACAGCGAGTGGCGATTCTTGGAGGGAGGCCAGGGCGCGGCCCGGGGCGCGAAGGTGGAGGACGTGCTCTGGGCCCTGCGCGGGCTCAAGTGGAAGGAGATCGTCGCCCCCGCCGGCGAGGCGCTCCCGAAGTACGGCCTCGACGCGCCCACGGCCGAGATCGTGCTCTTCCGCGCCGACGGCACGACCATCGTCTCGGTGCTCGTCGGCAAGCAGGACGGCGACCTCCGCTACGTGAAGACCAAGGCCGCCCCCACCGTCTACGCCGTCGACGCCAGGCAGCTCGAGGTCCCGAAAGTCCCCGACGACTTTTGAGTTGGAGGGGGCAGCGGTCGCCCCCTCCAAACCTCCCCGTTCGCGTGAGGTGTGACACCCGGCGCCGGCGGAGCCGGCGTTCGAAGCGTTAGTTCAAGAGGCCGATGTCGCGATAGCGGGGGGCGATGCGCTCGGAGATCAGGCCCAGGCGCTGCAGGCGCGGCATCAGGTTCTCGGTGAAGAGGAACGAATTGAAGGCCTTGGTGGTCAGCGAGCTGGTCACCGTGTCGCGCCAGATCTTGTCGCCGTCCCAGCCCATCTCCCGCCACACGTCCTTGATGGCCTGGAACCCCGTGCGCTCGTCCCGGGCGTACATGAGGTCACAGGCCTTGAAGCAGAAGTCCTCCAGGTACTCGCGCCGGCTTGCCTCCATGGTGGGGATGGACCGCCGCAGCGCGAAGTAGCCGAAGTTGACGTGCCGGCCTTCGTCCTGCAGGACGTAGTCGAGCAACTGGCTGAGAGTCGGGTCGCCCGTCTGCTTGCGCATGAGGTTGAAGGCCGCGATGGCCAGCCCCTCGATGAGCATCTGCATGCCCACGAGCTTCAGCTCCCACAGGTTGGTAGCCAGGATCTCGTCGATCAGTGACTTCAGCAGGGGATCCACCGGATAGATCTTGTGGAGCTTCTTGACGTAGCGCTCGAAGACCTCCACGTGCCGGCCCTCGTCTACCACCTGGGTGGAGGCGTAGAGCTTGGCGTCGAGCTCGGGTATGGAGTTGACGAGCTGGCCGCACACGACCAGCGCGCCCTGCTCGCCATGGAGGAATTGGGAGAGGCGCCAGGACGAAACCCGGATCTCGACCTCCTTCTGCTCCTCGGGCGTGAGCCGGGAGAAGAAGTTCGTGCCGCTGAAGGCCAGCTGCACGTTGAGCACGGGTCCCTCGCTGCCCACCGGACGGTTCCAGTCGATGGCCGTGCTGCCGTTCCACTGGTTCTTCTTGGCGGTCTCGTAGAGCATCTCGAGATCCTGGTGGGTCGGCTCGTAGTCGTAGTCCCACAGGGTCTCGAGCTGGTAGGTCACCCGCCGCGCCGCCGCCTGCTGACCGGTCGTCATGCCGCTCACCTCGCCGAAAAGGAGTCCGCCACGCCCACTGAACCGCGGTTCAGCGGGCAAGTCTAGCGCACCCCGGAGGCGTGCGCTACCATGGCCGTCGTGGACGAAGGCACGCTCTACATCAAGCAGATGGAGCTCGGGCCGATGCAGAACTTCGTCTACCTCCTCGGCGATCCTCAGACCCGCGAGTGCGTCGCCGTCGATCCGGCCTGGGAGATCGACACCATCGTCGCCACGGCCCAGGCCGACGGCTACACGATCAAGGGGGCGCTGGTCACCCATACCCATCAGGATCACGTGGGCGGGAGCCTCGCCTCCTGGGGGATGCCCGGGCGCATTCCGGGCGTGGAAGAGCTGCTGGCGAAGGTGCCGGCCAGGGTCTACGTCCACAAGGCCGAGCGCGAGTTCCTCTCGGGCTTCGGCTCCGATCTGGCAAAGGTGGACAACCACGACACGCTGCAGATCGGCCGGCTCACGCTGACCTTCCTGCACACGCCCGGCCACACGCCGGGCTCGCAGTGCTTCCTCGTCGATGGCCAGCTCGTGTCGGGGGACACGCTCTTCATCGGCTCCTGCGGCCGCACCGACCTGCCGGGGAGCGACCCCAGCGAGATGTACTACTCGCTGACCCAGCGGCTGGCCGCGCTGCCGGACGACACCGTGCTCTTGCCGGGACACAACTACGGCGGTCCGGCCTCGACGCTCGGCCGCGAGAAGCAACAGAACCCCTTCATGCGGTTCGCCTCGCTCGGCGAGTTCCTGCGGGCGATGGGCGGCGGCCGCCTCGTCCTTCCCTAAGCTGGGGCCGATCCTCGAAGTACGATTGCTGGGCCGCTGAAGCGTCGCCTCGCCGCTCGACGCGGCTCAGCTCCTACCGCAACGCTCGCGAGACCTGGCTGGGGCGGGGTCGAGGTGGGAAGAGGTCGACGAGACCCGTTCCCGCTGCGTGCAACGCGGACCGCACTCGGCCAGACGGAGCCCAGCCGCGCAGGGTGGTGCGGTCGCGTGCTGCGTGGTCGAGCGACCCCTTCCCACCCCGACCCTGCCCCACCGGCGCCAGGACCCGCCCGCCTCGCGCGTGTTGCTCATGAATGATCAAGGAGAGAGCCAGGCGAGGCCGTGGATGAGGCGGTAGAGATCCACCGTGACGTCGGCGGCGATCTTCCGGGCCCAGTCCTGCCAGAACGCCTGGACCGCCGGCGCCGCCCTGGGGTCGGCGATCTCCAGCAGGGCCAGGAACGGCGGAGCCGTCTCGACGTCGCCGACGAGCTTGCGCTCCTCGGTCACGACCGACGTCCCGCCCGTGTCCGACATGTAGAGCCCTGAGTCCTGGACGCCGGGCAACGGCGCGAGCGCGCCGACGGCCTCCCGCTCCAGCCACTGCCGCACCACCGGCCCCCGCCCGGCCGCCGGCTTGACGCGGACCGTGAGCAGGTGGTGTTCGACGCGGTCTCCGGTGCCGGCGTCCAGGCGCCGGTAGGCGTTGCGCACCATGCGGTGGAAGGTTGGAAGCACGCGCCGGGTCCAGTCGGTGGGGTTGTTCAGCCGCTCGAGGTACGCCGTGCTCGATAGCACGCTGGTATCCACCGTCTCGTAGAGCGTGAAGTACCGCGAGCCGGCCTCGGCGGCGGTGTAACGGCGTCCGCGCAGGAATCCCGGCACCGACAGCCGTTCCGGCAGGTGCTGGCGCGGATACCAGCGGCTCAACTCGGCGTCGTCGGACGGGTCGACGTCGAACCAGATGCCCAGGGCCGCCTGACCGATCATGCGGGCTCGCCGCCGTCGACCCGCAGTACCTGTCCGGTGATGTAGCGAGGGCAGGTCGCGAAGAAGAGCACGGCGGCCGCGACGTCCTCGGGGCGCCCCGCGCGCCCGCGAGTGACGGCCCTCCACCGCGCGGGCGAGAATCCCGCTGGGCGCAGCACGGCGCCGGGCGCCACGCAGTTCACCGCGATACCCTGCCCCCGCAGCGCCGCCGCCAGGCCCCGCGTCAGGGCCACCACGCCCGCCTTCGATAGCGTGTACGGCAGGTAGCCAGGCCATGCGCGTTCGGCGCCGACGTCGGCGATGTTGACGATGTGACCGCCGCGAGATTCCATCGCCTCCGCCGCCCGCTGGCAGCAGAAGAAGGTTCCTCGCAGGTTGACGTCGAGGAACCGGTCGTATTCGGCCGGCGTTACCGTGGCGAATGGCGTGCGCGAGAAGACCGCGGCGTTGTTGATCAGCACATCGAGGCCGCCCAGGCCCCGCGTCGCTTCGCTCACGAGCCGGCGGGCGGCCCGCGGGTCAGCGAGGTTGGCGCGGAGCACGATCCCGCGCGCGCCCCGAGCTTCGATCTCGGCCAGCGTCCGTCGCGCCGCGTCCGCCGAGCGGTGATACCCGATGGCCACGTCCATGCCCGCGGCGGCCAGCGCCAGCGCGATGTCCCGCCCTATGCGGACGGCGCCGCCCGTGACCAGCGCGCGCGCTCGATTCTTGACGGGCTCCCGTCGCTGTGATGTGATCATCAAATTGTCATGTCCACCGGGATGAAGAACTGGTTGAAGGTCCGACTCATCACCGGCTTCTTCGTCACGGTGCCCGCCGTCGTGACCGCCTGGATCCTGTGGGTGTTCTGGAGCGGCATCGATGACATCTTCAGCCCGATGTACACGCGCATCTTGGGGCGGGCGGTGCCGGGGCTGGGCTTCCTGACCGCGGTGGCCATGATCCTCCTCATGGGGATCGTGGCCCGGAACGTCGTTGGCCGCCGCGTCCTGATCTGGGCCGAGACGATCATGGTCAAGGTGCCTCTCTTCGGACGGCTGTACCCTTCGGTCAAGATCCTCGTCGACGCCTTCTCGCCCGAGCGGCGCAGCTCATTCAAGGCCGTCGTGCTGGTCCAGCACCCGCGGGAGGGCGGGTACGCCTTCGGCTTCGTCACCAGTGAGCTCGTCGTCGAGACCGCCGGCGGCAAGACGGAGATGGTCACGGCCTTCGTGCCCACCAATAACCTCTACCTCGGCGAGATCGTGATGGTGCCGCGCGCCGACATCCTGCCCACCGGGCTGTCCGTCGAGGAAGGAATCCGCATCATCCTGTCAGCCGGTACTGCGACGCCCCCCCGACTCCCGCGTTACTAGCCCGCGCGCCCAGCCCGCCACGGCTTCGCCCAGGAGGAAGAGCTTGCCGAAGAAGAAGTGGTTGGCTCCCTCGATGATGCTCACGGTGGCCCGGGGTAGCCGCCGGGTGAGTTCGGCGAGGGCCTCAGCGGGACAATATTGATCCTGGCTGCCTGCCACCACCAACAGCGGCGCGGCCAAGCCGGCCAGCGCGAGGAACGGGGCGTCGCCCACCATCGCCACGGGCGGGGCGATGAGCGCTAGGCCGGCCAGATCCGAACCGGCACCGCGCCGGGTCGCGACCCGGGCGGCGATGGTCGCCCCGAACGAGTAACCGGCCAGGGCCAGGGGCCGCGAGACCCCGAGGATTTCCCGCAGGTGGGTCAAAGCGGCTTCGACATCGCGCTCCTCGGCATCGCCGCCGCCATGAGTGCCCGTCGACGCGCCGACGCCACGGAAGTTGAAGCGCAGGGTGGCGAAGCCAAGGTCTGCGCAGACCTCGGCGACCCGGACGACGACCGGGTTGTCCATGTCGCCCCCGTACAGGGGGTGGGGATGAGCGACCGCGACCCCGCCGACAGGAGCAAGCAGGTGCGCGAGCCTGGCCTCCAGGACGACGCCGTCGCCGGTGGCGAGAGTCGCCGCCCGTTCGGCTATCATACGTCGCAGAGAATACAGATGGGTGGTCGGTCCGTCCAAGCGGTGTGCTGACCCACCTTCGCACGCGGCGGCGCATGGGCGCCTGGCTCGACGGGGCTCTCGATGAGGGGGAGGCCCGGACGACCGCCGCTCACGTCGCGGTCTGCGCGCGCTGCCGACAGCAGGCCGAGGACCTTCGCCGGCTGCGTGACCTCGCGCGAGGCGCCCTTCCCACCCCGCTCCCTCCGGACTGGACTGGCTTCTGGGCGGGAGTAGTGCGCAAGATCGAGGATGGGCGTCGTCGCGAGCCCGTGCGTCCCGCCCCCGCGTGGAGAGGCTGGCTCCTGCGGCCCCGCGTCGCGTTTTCAGGCGCGCTGGCGGCCGCCGCGCTGGTCTCACTGACGCTGTGGCAGGCGTTCTACTGGACGGCGGCGCCCGAATCGGCGGTCATCGTGCGGTCGGCCAGGACCGATCTGCCCGGCGGGACGGTCATGGTGTATTCGCCCCCCGAGCGGGATCTGGCCGTCGTCTGGGTGTTCGAGACCGAGTAGCTCCGCCGCTCAGCGGTCCTTGAGCGCCGCCAGCCGTTCTTTGGCCAGGGGAGTTTCTTCGGCCTGGGGGAAGTTGTCCACCAGATACTGCAGCCGGGCCTGGGCGACGGCCGGCTGCTTCAGGTCGATGAGCGCCAGGGCCTCCTTGTACAGGGCAGCCGGTGCCTTGTCGCTGCGCGGATAGTTCGCCAGGACCTTCCGGAACTCCTGCACCGCATGCTGGAGCGTCTGAGTCGCCTGGTTGCCCTGGCCACCGTCGGTGTAGCCCCGCGCCATGGCGAGATGGGCCTCGCCGACCCAGTACTGGGCGTTGGCCGCCAGTTCGTGATCGGGATAGCGCCGCAGGAACTCGCGGAAGCCGGAGACGGCGAGCGGGTAGACACCCTTGCTGAAATCGATGTACGCCGCCTGATAGAGGTCCTGCGGCTGTAGCGTGCCGGTGTGGGGCCTAGCCCCCGGCGGCAATCCGGGCCGCGGGGTCGGCAGCGCGGCAGTGGGGGGAGGCGGCGCCGGCGGCGCTGCTGCCGGGGGCGGTGTGATCGGCGG
>JBOHPP010000045.1:0-10470 GCA_050731755.1 Candidatus Rokuibacteriota bacterium
GGCCTCGACCACGCAGTCCGCGGCGACGCCGCGTACACGCGATCCCATCGATACGCCGAGCGCTGTACCCGTTGGAGGGAACGGGTCTCGTGCCGGGCGCCTCGCCCCCCGGCCTGCGCGGCCGTCACCGCACGTTGATCTGGAACTCGTCGCGATGCTGATGGCCCGACGCCGCCTGCACGGTGGCCTTCACGTCCAGCAGGCGAGTGAGGCGCTGCAGCCCCTCGCGCCCGTCACCCTCTTCGAAATACGGCGCGAGGTCGGGGTGCACGCGCACGACGATCTCACGCCCGCCGGACTCGCCGGCCTTGGCCTGTACCGCCCGGAACACTTCCGCCGCCAGCGTGGCTTCGGACTTCACGACGGCGCTGCCCCGGCAGGTCGGGCAGGTCATGGTCAGCAGCGCGCGGAGATCCTGCCGCACGCGCTTGCGCGTCATCTCGACCAGGCCCAGCTCGGAGATTTCCAGCACGTTGGTCCGGGCCTTGTCGTCGGCCAGCGCGCGCTTGAGCGCGCGGTACACCTCGGCGCGGTGCTCGGGCACCTCCATGTCGATGAAGTCGATGATGATGATGCCGCCCAGGTCGCGCAGGCGAATCTGGCGGACGATCTCGCCCACCGCTTCCAGATTGATCTTGAGCACCGTCGCCTCGAAGTCCCGCTTGCCCACGTACTTGCCGGTGTTGACGTCGATGGAAACCAGGGCTTCGGTGTGATCGATGACGATGTACCCGCCGGACTTCAGCCACACCCGCCGGCGCAACGCCTTCTCGATGTCCTTCTCGACGCCAGAGGCCTCGAACAACGGCGTGGGCGCGGCGTGCAGGCGGACCCGCTCGGACAGCGCCGGCACCAGCGTGCCCACGTAGTCCAAACACTTGTCGTAGACCTCCCGGCTGTCGACGAGAAACTCGTCGACCTCGGGCGAGAGCAGGTCGCGGACCACCCGGAAGGTGAGGTCCCGCTCCTCGTGCAGCACCACCGGCCCCTTGGCCTGGTCGGCGCGGACCTGGATCTGCGACCACAGCCGGCCCAGGAACTCGACGTCGGCGGCCAGCTCTTCCTGGCCCTTGCCCTCGGCGTTGGTCCGGACGATGAACCCGCCGGCCGGCGGATTGAGGCCACGCACCAGGGTGCGCAGGCGGTCGCGCTCCTGGTCGTCGCGGATCCGGCGCGAGACCCCCACGTGACGGGCCAGGGGCATGTAGACGAGATAGCGGCCGGGGATCGAGATGAACGAGGTGATGCGGGCCCCCTTGGTGCCCAGCGATTCCTTGGCCGCCTGGACGAGGACCTCCTGCCCCTTGCGGAGCACGTCCTCGATGGGAACCCGCGGCTCCCGCCGCGGCTCGGCTTCCTCCACCTCCACGTCGGCGACGTCGTCGTCGCCCCCGGCCACGTCGAGGACGTCCTCGGCGACACCGGCCGCGTAGTCGCCGGCATAGAGGAAGGCGTCCTTGGCGAGCCCGATGTCGACGAACGCCGCCTGCATGCCCGGCAGGACGTTCGTCACGACCCCTTTATAGACGCTCCCGACGATCGAGCGGCGGGCGTGCCGCTCCAGGTAGAGCTCGGTGAGCAGGTTGCCCTCCTGCACCGCCACGCGCGTCTCGGTGACCCCGGCGTTGACCAGAATACGCTTGCCCACGGCAGCACCTCGCCGGCACAGCGGGCTGCGCGGAATGTCGCGCGTGCGCCGTGCCTCATTGGAACTGCCGCATTCGAACCGAGAGGAGCAGGCCGAGGGCCGTCATGGAGACGAGCATCGAGGACCCGCCGTAGCTCATGAACGGCAGAGGAATCCCGACGACGGGCAGCAGCCCCGTCACCATCCCCACATTGATGAGGATCTGGGCCGCCAGCAGGCAGGTCGCACCCAGCGCCACCAGCCGTCCCACGGGCTCCCGGGCGGCGGCGGCGATGTCGAAGCCCCGCACCAGGAGCAGCGCGTAGCACACCAGCAGCACCAAGCATCCCAGGAAGCCCCACATCTCGGCGAATACGGCGAAAATGAAGTCCGTGTGGCGCTCCGGCAGGAAGGCCAGCCGGCTCTGGGTGGCGCCGGCGATCCCCTTCCCGAGGAGCTGCCCCGATCCGATCGCGATCTTGGCCTGGATCACGTTGTAGGCGGTCCCCTGGGGATCGCGCACCGGATCCAGGTACACCATGATTCGTTCCCGCTGATAGTCCTTGAGGGCGAGCCAGGCCAGGGGAAGCGCGGCCAGGCCGGCCACGAGGAGGCCGCCGAGGAGCCGGAACCGTACACCCGCGCCCACCAGCATGGCGATCAGCACGGGCCAGAGTAGCAGCGCCGTCCCCAGGTCGGGCTGTCGCACGATCAGCCCGAAGGGCACGGCGACGATTGGCAGCAGCAGCGCCAGGATCCCCAGCGTGGGAGGCTGGGCCCAGCGCGAGACGAGGAACCACACCAGCATGAGCAGAAAGGCGATCTTGAAGAGCTCCGCCGGTTGCACGGTGACCGGGCCCACGCCGATCCACCGGCGGGCCCCCGAGACCGTCCGACCAACCACGAGGACGACGGCCAAGCCGGCCAGCCCCCCAAGATAGAGGGCCGGGCCCAGACGTACGAGCCGCCGGTAATCGACGCTGGCGACCAGGACGAGGGCCACAATCCCGACGCCCACCCATAGGAGCTGGCGGACGACGACGCCGCCGCCGATCCGGACCACGTTGAGGTTGGCCAGTGTGGCAGTGCTCAACGCGACCAGGCCGAGCACGGCGCCCAGCAGTGGCCAGTCCACGTTCTGGAGCAGGCGGCGATCGATGCCGATGATCACGGGCGGCGCTCGAGGCCGCCGGCGGGGCCCGACGTCATCCGGCGTGCTCGACGGCCGCGACCTTCTCGAAGAAGATCGCGTTGAGGATCTTACGAGCGATCGGGGCGGCCACCTGACCGCCACGGCCGCCCCGCTCCACCAGCACGACGACCACCACCTCGGGGTCGCGGGCCGGAGCGTACGCGGCGAACCAGGCGTGGTCCTGGCCGCGGTCGGCCCGGGAGTTCGCGAACATCTGGGCGGTTCCCGTCTTGCCGGCGATTTCCAGACCCGGAATCCGCGCCGGGACGCCGGTGCCGTCTTCGACGACGGCGACCAGGCTCCGGCGCAGGAAGCCCCAGACCACGGGAGACAGCTCGACGTGCCCGGTCACCCGGCCGGGATCGCTCCAGAGCACCTCCCGGTCGCGCCGCTCGATGCGCTGCACGAGCCGCGGCTTCCAGAGGACGCCGCCGTTGGCGATCGCCGACATGAACGTCCCCACCTGAATTGGCGTCACCAGCACCGGCCCCTGGCCGATGGAGATGTTGACGACGTCCCCGAGCAGCCAGTTCTCGCGACCCCGGCGGAGCTGGGGCCGGGGCAGGAGACCGAACCGCTCGCCGGCCAGATCGATGCCCGTGGCCCGACCGAGGCCGAACATGCGCGCGTACTTGGCCATGACCGGGCCTCCGATCTTCAGCCCGGCCTGGTAGTAGTAGATGTTGCAGGAGTCGACCAGCGCCCGCTGCAAATCGACCTCGCCGTGGCCCTCCGGCTTCCAGTCACGGAACGTCCCGGTCCCCAGGGTGAACACGCCGGTGCAGTACACCTGGTCGAGCGGAGCGAGAATCCGCTCTTGCAAGCCCGCGGCCGTGATCACGATCTTGAACACCGAGCCTGGCGCATACTGGCTCTGAATCGTGCGGTTGAGCAGGGGATAGTTGGGGTCCTGGACCACGCGCATCCAGGCCGCGCGATCGATCGAACCGGTGAACCGGTCGATGGGAAACGCCGGCGTGGATACCATGGCCAGCACGTCGCCGCTGCGGGGATCCATCACCACCACCGCGCCCGCCTTGCCCTCCATGGCCGCTTCGGCCGCCTCCTGGATCCGACGGTCCACCGTGGTGACGACCTCGGCCCCCGGCTGCGGCTCGCTCTGCTGGATCACGCGGACGGGACGTCCCAGCGCATCCACTTCGATCCGCTCGCCGCCGTCACGTCCGCGCAGGTGCTCGTCGAGCAGGCGCTCGAGCCCGCTCTGCCCCACCATGTCCCCGCGCCGGTAGCGGCCCTGCCGGAGTTGTTCGTCGCTCGCCTCGCGGACGTACCCGAGCAGATGGGCGGCGAAGCGGCTGGAGGGGTAGGTGCGCTGCGGCTCCACCTCCACGATCACGCCGGGCAGCTCCAGCTTCCACTCCTCGATCTTCGCCATATCCTCGAGAGCCAGGCCCCGGCGCACCCGCACCGGCAGAAAGGAGTCGGACGCCACCCGCGCCACCGAGTCGGCCAGCTCCTGGAAGGGGATGCGGATCAGGGCGGCGACCCGGCCGAGCACGGCATCCCGCTCGTCGGGATCGCGGGGGAGCTCGCGAGGGATCAGCGACAGCGTGAAGGCCGGCCGGTTGTCGACGAGAGGAACGCCATGGCGGTCGAACAGCACCCCGCGGGGGGCGGCGACGGGCCGGATGCGCAGGCGGTTCTTGTCGGACGCATCCAGGAAGTGGCCACCTTCCAGCACCTGCAGGTACCAGAGCTGGCCGATCACGAAGCAGAACGACACCAGGACGACGGCGGCGATGGCCGTGATGCGGCCCTTGCCGTCGGAGCGCTCCGACGCCGGCCGCCAGTAGGTCGCCCCGAAGCGCCGGCGCATCATTCGAAGCTCCGCCGCTCCTGGGTCCAGGCCAGCGCGAAGACGAACGCCGCCCCCAAAAAGCCGTTGTAGAGCGCTTGGGGCAGGACGGCGAACGTCATGAGGTCGCCGAATGAGGCGGGGAAGTGAAAGACTCGCAGCAACCCGAACCGCGCCAACCCCTCGAGGACGCTGAGAACGACCAGGCCCGGCACCTGCACGAGCGGCTGGGTGGCCGAGAGCCGACTGCCCAGCATCCCGACCGCGAAGCCCACCACGGCCTTGGTGCAGGCCTGCACGCCTAGGAGCCCACCCCCCGCGGTGTCCTGGAGGAGCCCGGCCACGAATCCGCCCACGCAGCCGAACTCCGGCCCGCGCCGGAGCGCCAGCAGCACGACCACGATCAGCGGGATGTCGGGCGCAACGTCCGCGATGCGGAGCGCCGGCGCGATCGTGGCGTGGGCTATGCCGCCGCCAAAAATCGTGAGGGCCAGGAGCCCGCGCATCGGCTAGTCATCGGAGGGGGCGGACGTTACGGCCCCCTCCGAACCCAAAAGTTGCGCGGGCAAAGCCTGCGCTCGAACGGCGGTGACTCCGACACTCTCCGAGCCGCGGAACGTGGCGAGCGAGCGCCGGCGAGGTCTCATGCTAGCCCCCGTTGGCGAAGTACGCCGTCACGTCGCGCATCCGCTCACCGGTCACGAGCAGCACTTCGTCGATGCGGGCGAAGTCCACGGCCGGTTCCAGCGCCGCGTAGTGGAAGAGCGCCGCCCCACGGTCGTCGATGGTGCGCACCCGACCGATGGGCACGCCGCGGGGGAACAACCCGCCCTGCCCGGAGCTCACCACGAGATCCCCGACGGCCAGGCCGGCGCCATCCCGGGCCATGTACTTGAGGCGCAGGCTGCCGCGCGGGTCGCCCTCCACGATGCCGGGGGCGCGCGTGCGTAGCACATGGGCGCCCACGGTGGAGGCGGGGTCAGTGAGCACCTGGACGATCGACGCGCCCGGGCGCACCTCCACCACCCGCCCGACCAGCCCGTCCGGAGAGATCACGGCAGTCAGCCGCCGGATGTCGTCGGCCCGCCCGCGGTTGACGGTCAGCGAGCGCACCCAGCCACCCCACTCGCGGGCGATGATCTCTCCGGGCAGCGTCTCCAGCGGCAGCCGGGTCCGGAGCTGGAGCAGCCGCCGCAGCCTGCGGTTTTCCTCCGAGGTCTCGACCGTCACCAGCGCCTCCACGCGCATCCGCTGGTTGTCATCGCGGAGGCGGCGGTTCTCGACCCGAACGTTCTTCCAGTCCAGGTACGTGGTCCACACTCCGAGAGACCCTCGATGGATGGCGGCCAGGGCCTTCTGGACAGGCGTGGTGATCAACGCGATGAGGTCGGCGGCCGGTGTGGCGTGGCCGCGCGTCTGCACGCTGAGGAGCAGAAGGCACACGGCCAGCACGGAACCGAGCACCGCCAGCCGACGAACCTTCACATCGACCTCCTACACGTCGCGCTAGGCCGGGATCGCCACTTTCTTGAGCAGCTCCAGCTCGTCGAGCACCTTGCCGACGCCGAGGGCGACGCACGATAGCGGGTCGTCGCCGGCCGTCACCGGCAGATTCGTCTCCTGCCGGAGCAGGTGGTCCAGGCCGCGGAGCAGCGCCCCGCCGCCGGTGATCACGATGCCCTTGTCCACGATGTCAGCGGCCAACTCCGGGGGCGTCCGCTCCAGGCACGTCCGCACGGTCTCGACGATGGTCATCACGGGCTCCCGAAGCGCCTCACGGATCTCTTCGTCGGTGATCACGATGGTCTTGGGGATACCGTCGATGAGGTCGCGGCCCTTGACCTCCATGGTCCGCCGGTCGCCGCCCAAGGGATAAGCCGAGCCGAGGTTGATCTTGATCTCCTCGGCGCGCCGCTCACCCACCAGCAGGTTGTAGTGCTTCTTGATGTACTGCACGATGGCTTCGTCCATCTCGTCGCCGGCGATGCGCACCGATTTCGAGTAGACGATCCCCGAGAGCGAGATCACGGCGACCTCGGTGGTGCCGCCGCCGATGTCGACGATCATGTTGCCGCCCGGCTCCTGGATGGGCAGGCCGGCGCCGATGGCCGCCGCCATCGGCTCCTCGATAAGATAGACCTCCCGCGCGCCCGCCTGCATCGCCGAGTCGCGCACCGCGCGCTTCTCCACCTGGGTGATGCCCGATGGCACGCCCACCACGATGCGCGGCCGCACGAGTGTTCGCCGCCGGTGCACCTTGTTGATGAAGTAGTGCAGCATCTTCTCGGTCACGTCGAAGTCGGCGATGACGCCGTCCTTCAGCGGGCGGATGGCGACGATGTTGCCCGGCGTGCGGCCCAGCATCGCCTTGGCCTCGTGGCCCACGGCCAGGACCGAGTGGTCGGCCTGGTGGATGGCGACGATGGACGGTTCGTTGAGGACGATCCCCTCGCCTCGCACGTAGACGAGCGTGTTCGCGGTGCCCAAGTCGATGGCCAAGTCGTTCGAGAACATCCCGGCGAGCAGGTTATAGAACATCGGGGCTCCGTCTCTGATGC
The DNA here is from genome assembly GCA_050731755.1 of Candidatus Rokuibacteriota bacterium. GTDB lineage: Bacteria > Methylomirabilota > Methylomirabilia > Rokubacteriales > CSP1-6 > JBOHPP01. The sequence continues at coordinate 7,194 of JBOHPP010000045.1, forward strand.
TGTGGATTGTAAAAGCCGCCCGCCCCCCCGACGGGAGCGACGCTACATTAGCACACACTGTGCCAGTCTTGCGGAAAATCGCAGGTTTGGCGGGGACTTAGCACCATCGCGGTGCCGATCAGTGGCCTTCATCCCGAAAAGGAAAAGGTTTTCATAGGGTTCTCACCCACTTCGCCCGGCGGCGTCCAGCGTCTGGCACCTCAACTCCCGTCCGCCAGATCCGGCGAAGCCGGTAGGCTCTACAGGCGTTACGTCCACACTGGCACATCGGTGACCGCTCGTGTCACGCCTGTCACCGTGCACCGGGTCTCGGAGGGCTACCGCGGTCCGTCTGGCTGGGGTTGGCGCACGCGGCGTTCAGGTATAGCATCGGCGCCGCTGCCGTGACAACCGACGACATCGAAGTCTGGTTCGAGCGGGGCATGACCGACGGGTTGCCCGTCGTTCCGCCGACGCGCGAGCGGGTCGAGCGGATGCTGGGTGGCACCGGGCGCTCGAGCGAGCAACTCCTCGGCGAGATGCCGCCGAACTACGGGCGACTGACGGTCGAGAAGGTCGCCATCAACGCCGTCATGGCCGGCTGCCGTCCTGCGTATCTGCCCGTGGTCATCGCCGCTGCCGAGTGCGCCTGCGATCCCGCGTTCAACCTGCATGGGGTCGCCACCTCCACCCACTTCTCGGCACCTCTCATCATCGTCAACGGGCCGGTTCGTAGCCGCATCGGTCTCAACTGTGGCTTCGGGGTGTTCGGCCCCGGGTACCGGGCCAACGCCACCATCGGTCGGACCCTCCGCCTGCTCATGATCAACATTGGCGGGGCCAAGCCGGGCGAGATCTCGATGTCCACATTCGGCCATCCCGGCCGCTACACCTATTGCATCGGCGAGAACGAGGAGGCCAGTCCCTGGCCGCCCTACCATGTCGAGTGTGGCTTCGCGCCGGCGGCCAGCACCGTCACGCTCTTCGCCGGCGAGGGACCGCACGGCATCTCCGACCATGCGAGCCGGACGGCACCCGCGCTGGCTGGCTCGCTCGGCTGGTCCATGGCCGGGCTCTGGAACAGCAAGCACTTTCCGCTCTACTCGCACACCCTCCTGGTCGTCGGCCCCGAGCACGCGCAGACCTTCGCCGAGGCCGGCTGGAGCAAAGCCGACCTGAAACGGCACCTCTACGAGACCATCCGCCGGCCCTACCGCGAGTTGCTGCCCGACGCCGACCACGGCGAAGCCACCAACCTGCGTCACGGCCGGACCGCGCCGGCGCCGGAAGCGATGATCCCGAAGTTTCCATCGACCGATGAGCTCCATGTCCTGGTGGCCGGGGGCACCGCCGGCCGCTTCTCGATGGCCGTGCCGGGATGGCTGGGCACCAAGAACGGCTCACGCCCGGTGATTCGGGCTGTAGAAACTAATTGACGGGATTCGGCCGCTGGTGTAAAAGTAACGTTGCTTTTTGGCTCAACTACGGAATTGTTCGGTAGCGGAACAGTGCGCGAAGACCAGGCCGTGCGAGACCTAGCCCGCACGGCCTTTTTTTGTTCCCCGATCCCGGGGAACACCCCGCCATCCGGCGGGAGCACACGGGGCTGAAGACCCCAAGGAGAGGTTAGCGGTATGGCACAAGGTCGAGTGAAGTGGTTCAACGACGCGAAGGGGTACGGGTTCATCACGCAGGAGGGCGGCGAGGATGTCTTCGTCCACTACAGCGCCATCCAGGCCCAGGGCTTCAAGAGCCTCGCTGAGGGTGACGTCGTGGAGTTCGAGGTGACGCGCGGCCCGAAGGGTCTTCAGGCCAGCAACGTTCGGAAGGTCTAGGGCTCCCGTCCGGTTCGCTCCCCCGGGCCCGATACCGGGCCCGGGGACTCAAAAAAAGAACCCCGATGATCGCTGCGACCCTGCCATCCGGCCGAGGTCGCCCCGCTGGTGAGGCGGGATCATCGGGGTCGGTGGTGCCTGGTTCTCCCAGGCCATCCACCTGGAGCTAGCGTGGACTCTGCCTAAGAGGCATCCACCTCACAGATCACCGTAAGGGTACACATCGGCTGGATCACCTCCTATCTCGGCAAGGGCGCCACGCGGGCCCAGTCCCACTGACCCAGAACCGGATGCCGACTCCCGGCCCGGGGCGCGGCCACGTCAGCCGTCGGCGGAATTGTCGACGGGGACGCTGAAGAAGCGCTGTTGGTCGCTCCGGCCGACGTTGCCCCTCATCCTACCTCAGCCCGCAAGGACGCCACAAAAAAAGTGCGCTCGTCGCCGTCATTTCACGACGATGCGCTCGCGGTTCCGCTCCCACAGTCCGGCCCCGATGCCCCGAACCCGGCGGACCTCCTCGGGCTTCTTGAACGGGCCGTGGGCTTCCCGGTATTGGACGATCTTCTCGGCGACCGTCCGGCCTACGCCGCTGAGGGTCATCAGCTCGGGGACGCCGGCGGTATTGATGTTCACGGGCCCGGTGCTTCTGGTCGCGACCGGCTCGTTGGTGCGCTCCCCAGGGGCGACCGCCGGCGCGGCCCCACCGCCGGGTGTTTGGCTGACGGCAAACGGTGGGCACGACAGGACGACGACGAACAGCGTGATCAGGACGAGCTGCCTGTGGACCATCGTGGCTCCTCCGGTCTCGAGTGCGACGCCATTGCTCGCGAGCGGCGCCATTCAAGCGAGGAAGAGCACCGGCGTCAACGCGCAATGTTCGATACGCATGGAGCGCACGCCTAGTGCATTCAGCACTGACGTTTTTCGGCCTGACAAATGTCGTCCTGGCAGCGCGTCCGCGTTGCAACACCTTAATTTCGTGGGCGGGAGTTCGGCACGCCGCTTGCGCTGACCTCTAGACGCGGCTGGTGGGATCGGCCGCGGGAGGAACGCATGCGTACCAGGCTACGCCGGATTTTCGCCTTTGCCGCAGTAGGCGTCTTCGCTGCGGTCGTCGGCGCCGGCCCGACCGCGCTCGCGCACGACCGTAAGGACCGCAAGGACGATCGGAACCGCAAGCACGAGCGGCACCGCGACAACGATCGGGGCCGCAAGTCCCCCGTCCGCTTGTACCTCGAGCTGAAAACCCAAGTCGATCTGCTCAGCCAGCAGCTGGCGGCGTTGGGCCAGCTCCCGAGCCCGACTGAGATAGCCAAGCTCCAGGCCGACATGAAGGCTCTCACGCTCAGCGTCAATACGATGAGCACCCAGTGGTCGTCAGCGAGCGCCCAGTGGTCGTCCGACATGACCAAGCTGCGGACCGACCTGGGCGACCTCGCCGGACGCGTTGCCGTCCTCGAGGC
>JBOHPP010000046.1:0-2903 GCA_050731755.1 Candidatus Rokuibacteriota bacterium
AATTCTGATCAACCGCCGCATCGCTCTCCCCCGAGGCTCGTGTCGTTCGGCCATGATGCGTCAGCGGCGGAACCGGTGTCAAGGTTGGCGGGGCTAGCCTTGCATCGGCGACCCGTAACAGCGCGCGTGCATCGTCCGGTTGCCGACATGACCGACAGCCTGTCCGGCGTGGAGCGGCTCTTTACACACCGCGCAGGTCTCATCGCCAAGATCAAACGTGAGATAGGTCCACTCCTCCTTCTCACGCGGCTCCGACTTCCCACTGCCCGGTGGCTCGACAGGAGTCTTCGGCATTTCACGGCCAGAACGCGAAGCATGCCCCCGTTCGCTGGTGTCCGTAAATCTACGTATAGAGAGGGTCCCCGCCAAGATGAAACGTTTTACTCAGTTTTCCCCCCCTCTCGCTCGGCACAGGGGTTGCATCCGCTAAAGACCGGACGTAGTACTGCGGACGGCGGGACCAGCCCTCTTCTCCGTACCATGCCGGCTATTCTCCGAAGAACCCGCGTCCGGAGAGGAGACCACGTGCCAGGAGTCACCCGCGCAACCCAGCGTCGTCGGCGCTTCTCGGTTGTTCTCGCCGACACGCAGACCATCGCTCGCAACGCGCTGCGTTGCCTGCTCGAGTATGTCAATGGCATCAAGGTCATCGGAGAGGTTGGCGACGGCCTGAAAGTCGCCTCCGTCGTCGCCCGCCTCAAGCCCCACGTCGTCATCGTGGACTTCGAGTTGACGGGACTCAGTGCGCTGGACGTACCTCTCGACGTCCGGAAGCGCGCACCGGAGGTCGGCATCGTCGTCCTGTCGCCATCTCTTCGGGAGCTCCACGTCATCCAGGCCCTGAGGAACGGGGCCTCGGCGTACGTGGCGAAGCAGGCGGATCCCCGAGAGTTGGTCCGAGCGATCCAGAAGAGCGCCGCCGGCGAGACGTACGTGAGCGCGCCTCTATCCCGGCGCCCGCTGAGCTACTGGCTATCTCGCGCCCAGCACGGCGCCCGCGACCGATACGATGCGCTGACGCTGCGCGAGCGCGAGGTCCTTCATCTGGTCTCGCAGGGCATGAGCGCGCCAAAGATCGCCCAGCGCTTGGACATCAGCCCCCGGACAGTCGAGAGCCACCGGGAGAGCATAAAGCTGAAGCTGGGGCTGGCCAACCACCCGGCAGTCGTGCGGTACGCGGTGGAACGCCAGATGACAACGCCCGGCCGAACGATGAAGGCGTAGCGTAACCACGGGCTTCTGTATACGTTGGAGGCAGAACGCCGCGGAGAGGAGCCAGCCATGAAACCTGTCGTGGTGATCGGCATCATCCTCGTCGTCCTCGGTCTCGTCGCTCTCGCCTACCAGGGCATCACCTACACGACCCGGGAGAAAGTCGTCGACGTGGGACCCCTGAAGGTGGAAGCCAAGCAGGAACGGACCATTCCGCTGCCGCCGGTGGCCGGCGCCGCCGCCATCGCTGCCGGCTTGATCCTGGTCTTCCTCGGGCGCCGGTAAGCCCGGCCCGGTGATCACGCGCCCGCTGGGTGCCGGCGGTCCTCCGGTGCCGGTGATCGGGCAGGGCACGTGGCGAATGGGGGAGAACCGCCGCGCGCGGTCCCGGGAGCTCGCCGCGCTCCATCTCGGCCTCGAGCTCGGCCTGACCCACATCGACACGGCGGAGATGTACGGCGACGGCCGCGCCGAAGAGCTGGTGGCCGAGGCCATCGAGGGCCGGCGGGCCGAGGTGTTTCTGGCCACGAAGGTCATGCCGGCCAATGCCTCCTACGAGGGGACCCTCCGGGCCTTCGAGGCCTCGCTCAAGCGCCTCCGGACCAACTACATCGACCTCTATCTCCTGCACTGGTGGAGCGGCCGCCACCCGATCGCCGAGACCATGCGCGCGATGGAGACGCTCGTGGCCCGGGGCCTGTTGCGCTATGTCGGGGTGAGCAACCTCGACGTGGCCCAGATGAAGGCGGCCCAGGCGGCGCTCACGCGCGAACGTCTGGTGTGTAACCAGGCGCTCTATCACCTGCGGGATCGCGAGGTGGAGGCGGAGCTTCTGCCCTACTGCGAGCGGGCGGGGATCGCGGTAGTGGCCTACACCCCGCTGGCCCGCGGCGGGTACATGCAGGGAGTGGCCGCCGCGATCGCCCGCAAGCACGGACGGACGCCGCGCCAGGTCGTGCTCAACTTCCTGACCCGCCGACGCTCCCTCTTCACGATCCCCAAGGCCAGCGAACCCGACCACGTGCGCGAGAACGCGGGTGCCCTGGACTTCACGCTGCCGGCCGAGGACGTCGCCGCCATCGACCGCGCGTTCCGGGGACCGCGCCGGCGCCGCGGCTGAACGCCCTCAAGCCTGCCTGGCTTCCCACCTCGCGCGATCGATGGCGTACCAGACGACCTCAACGGGGCCTTTCCAGTACCGGGTGCCCCGACAGGTGAGCCCGATCTTTTCCATGACCCGCCGGGCGACGACCTGGGTCACGGCGGTCACGCTGATGATGTGTTCGAGACCGTGCTGATCGAATCCGAAGCGTAGCGCGGCCAGCGCTCCTTCCGTCGCGAGACCGCGACTCCACCACCCTCTATGCAGCTCGAACCCGACCTGTGGACGTCCGGCCAGTCCTCGAGGTCGTCGAGACCGATGCGGCCAATCCAGCATCCGCTGGCCTTGTCGATGGCGGCCCAGGGACCGAAGCCGTTCTCTCGGTGATCGAGGGCAGATCCTTAGAGCACGCCGGCGCGGCGCAGTCGCGCGAGCTCCCCAGCCTTCATCCCGAGCACCCGCCGCAGCACCAGACCGGTGTGCTCGCCGAGCAGCGGGGGCGACGCGGTCACGGCGCCGGGCGTGGCGCCGAGCCGGATGGGCACGCCCATCACGGTCACGTGGCCGGCGCTGGGATGGCGCAGGCGAA
>JBOHPP010000047.1:0-12651 GCA_050731755.1 Candidatus Rokuibacteriota bacterium
TCGTCGTGGCGGGGCGATTCGAGGATCAGCTCCCCGGCCCCGCGCGGCGTGATCATGTCGAACATGCCGACGCCTTCGCGGATGAGCTCGCGCTCGATGCGGAAGTACGGATCGCTGTCCGGAACGACGCGCACCGTCCAGTTCGGCCCGCCCGCCGGCGCTCCCGTGGGACGGTAGGCGGCGATCTCCGCGGTCCGCGATTCGTTGCCCGGGCAGTAGAGACAATCGCCGTCGGGCTCCGGCTTGGGCTTGGGCCGCACCAGGACCCAGCGCCCGCGCGTGGGATCTTTCCTCAGCTCGTCCACTCGGCCTCCCACCGACTCCCCGGCCCTGGGAACCTTCGTGGCCGGGGTCGGCATCCTAACGTATGATCATACGGGGCGGCCCGCCGCCCCAGGGATTTTGGAGGGCGGCATGGGCGTTCGCTCCGTTCTCGTGTACTCCAGCCCCACCTGAGGGCCTTGCCGCGCGGCGAAAGAGTTTCTTTCGTCTCAAGGGGTGCCCTACCGCGATGTCAACGTCCTCGAAGACGCCGAGGCCAGAGAGGAACTGGTACGGCTGACCGGGCGGATGGCTGTTCCGGTGATCGTCGTCGACGGTCAGGCCGTGGTGGGCTTCGACAAAGCCCGCCTCCAGGAGTTGCTGGCTACTCCTTGAGCTGATTCTTCAGCTTCCGGAGGTGCTGACGGGCCACGTCCACCCAGTCCTTCTGCGCGGGGATCTGGGAGGCCAGCGCGATGTAGCGTTCCCAGTGGGCGATCGCCTCGCGGGGGTCCACCTTCTCGTAGACTAGGGCCATGTTGTACAGCGCCTCGGCGTGGGTCGGCTCGGCCTCGATCACCCGGCGATACTCCTCGATCGCCTCTTTGTAGAGGCCTTTTTCCTCGTAGACCTCGCCGAGCCCCATCCGCGCCTCGACGGAGCGGGGGTCGAGGTCGATGGCGCGCTTGTAGGCGTTCACCGCCTCGTAGTAGAGGCCCTTCTCGCCGTAGTAGATCTTGCCGAGGCTGACGTACACGCGCGGGTTCACGGCGTTGTACGTCAGCGCCTTCTGGTAGGCGCCGATGGCGGCGTCGACCTCGCCCTTGGCCGCCAGTGCCTCGCCAAGCCCGACGTGGGCCTCGGCGTAGAAGGGCCGGCGCTCGAGGGCCTTCTGGTAGGCCTCCACCGCCTGGTCGAACAGGCGCCGGGGCGCGGCGAGCAGGAGGTCCCCGAGAGCCTTGTAGGGCTCGGGATACGAGGCATCGAGCTGGGTCGCCGCCCGAAACTGCGCGGCCGCCTTCCAGCGGTTACCCAGGGACTGGTGCACGCGGCCCAGCGCGTACTGGGCGACGACGAAGTTGGGGTCGGCCTCGATCGCCCGCGACAGCAACTCGGCGGCGCTCTCGTTGGCCTCCTGGCCTCCGCGGTTCGCGGTCTGCTGGCTGCGCGCGTACAGCTCCAAGGCCCTGAGCGAGCGCGTGGGCCGCGCCGCCTTCTCGATGCGCGCCGTGTCGGCCTCGGTGAGCGGGACCTTCATCGTGCGGGCGTAGGCGACGACCAGGTCGGGCAGGCGCGCGAGCAGATCGCTCTCGGCAACCGTGATCGGCTCCAGCGCGATGGCCTCGCCGCCGCTGGCCCGCACTTCGAGCAGGCGGGGCTGGATAGCCAGCTCGGCACCGGAACGGGTGATGACTCCGAACAGCGCGGCGTCGGCACGGAGCGCCCGCGCCGCCTGGAGCACCGCGGACTCGCCCCAGACTTCCGGCTGCCCGAAGGCCTTGAGCCGCGCGGGCTCGATCTGCACGAAGGCCGCGTGCTGACTGAGCCCCAGGCTCAGCGACTCGGCCACGGCCTGTCCCAGCCACGCCCCGTCCGGCCCCACCTCCGCCGCCGCGTCGAACGGCACGACCAGCACGACGCGAGGCTTGACGGGAGCGGCGCTCACGTCGAACCCGAGCGCCAACCCCACCACTGCCGCCAGGATGGTCAGCGAAAGTGCGAAACCCTGTCGCCGGTCACGCATCATTCCCGTCCTCCCGCCGTCCCCTGAGTTTCCGGCTACCCCGCGCGCCGCCACATCACTCGGCGGAACGCCCCGGGGCCGAGTCGCCGCAGCGCGATCTCCGGCACCAGCAGTGCCGCGACCAAGCCGACCAGCCACGGCCACACATCCACCGCGATGCGCGACTGGCGCCGTCCTCGGAGAAACGTCTCCCGGGGCTGCTCCAGCTCACCCCCGCCGGTCAGCTCCGCCAGTTCCCGGAGCCCGGCCTCGTCCACTCCGAGATCGCGCAGCTCCTGAGCATACGGTACCACCAGGCCGGCCAATTGTGAGCCGATCACGGAGTCGTTCCGGCGTTGGGCCATGCCGATCAGGTAGACCCCCTCCTGGGGGGCCGGGAACCGCCCGCGATAGCGGCCGGGGGCGACCTGCTCCAGGTCGATCACCGTCCGCTCGCGGTTGGGCGCCACCACGCCCACCTGGGTGTCGAGGAAGTTGATGAACTCCCCCTTGCCGTCCACGGCGTCGACGACGACCTCGCCCACCCCATTGCGGCGCTCCACCAAGGCGACGGTGTCGCTCCGGCTGGTGCTCCGCAGCGTCCAGCGCGTGAGCTGGGCCCAGAACTTGTTGAACTCCCGCCAGCGCAGCCACAGCACGCCCCACTTGGCTTTGGCGTCAGAGGTGAAGGCCACAGTCCGGCCCAGGCCGTACCGCCACGTGGCCAGCACCGGATCCTCCTGGTGACTCATCAGCACCAGCTCGGCCGTGCCCTTCACCGTGGTGGCGACGTACCCGCCCAGCGGAGGCACCGACCGCCAGTCGATATCCTGCATCGCCTCGTGCCCGGGCGCCGTGAGCTGGGGCCGGAAAGGCTGCTCGATGAGCGAGGCCTTGGAGGCGAGCTGCGTCTCCAGGGTAAAGATCCGGGGAATCGTCTGCGAGTCCTCCGTGTAGTAGAAGCGGCCCCGGCCCCACTTGGCGACGTCCACCATGAGTTGGAGGTCCGCGTCCTTGCCGATAGCCACCGTGGACACCGTGATCTTGTCCTTGGCCATGCGGCGCAGCAACCCGGCGAAGTCGCCGCGCGTCATCTGGCCATCGGAGAGGAAGATGACGTGCTTGAGCAGCGCCGGCCGCTCGAAGAGCACCGAGTAGGACTCCTTGAGCGCGGGGTAACCGTCCGTCCCGCCTCCCGCTTTGATGGTGGCGATCGCATGGTGGATCGCCGCCTTGTCCCGAGCCGTGCGCATGGTCACGTCCCAGACGAACTCCGTGTCCCAGCTCTGGACGCCGACCTCGTTGCGCTCGTCGAGGAGATCCACCACCAGGTGCCCGGCCTCCTTGGCCAGGTCGAGCTTGGTGATCCGTTCATCCCCTGTGGACATGGCCATGGAGCCGGACCGGTCGATCGAGAGCACGACGGCCAGGCTGGGGATCTCGACTTTCTGCTTGACCTCCATGGTGACCGGCAGGGCTTCTTCGATCGGCGTCCGGTAGTAGCCGCCAAGGCCGAAGCTCTCCTCCCCGCCCACCATCATGAGCCCGCCCCCGTGGTCGCGAACGTAGTCGCGGATGTGCCCCATCTGGGCGCGGGTGAGCTTGAGGGACGAGACGTTCGACAGGACGACGCCGTCGTACTTCTGCAGGCCGGCCATGTCCGTGGGGATCCCGCCGGGATCGACGATCGTCACCTCGATGTTCTGCGACCGAAGGGCGGCGGCCAGTGACTGGGCGTGGCTCCGGTCCTTGTCGGCCAGCAGCACCTGGGGGCGCCCGCGGACCACGACCGTGCCCACGGCGCGGTTGTTGTCTTCGATGGTGTCGCCGTCGACCTCGATGGCCGCCTGGTACACGTGGATGCCGCTGTGGTCCAGCGACTGCCGATAGCTGAAGACGTTCTTGCCAGCACTGAGCCGGACGACCTGCGACCCCAGGAATTCGCCGTTGCGGAAGAGGCTGAGCCGTCCCTGGGCTTCCTTGAGGCTCCAGGCCACCACCCTGGCGTGGAACGGCTCGCCGAACTTGACCTCCTGCGGCAGCACCAGTGATTCCGCCACCACCTCCTGAGTGAACGTGAGCGGGGCCGGAACATAGTAGATGTCCGCGCCGGCGTCCTTGGCCGCCTGCGCTGCGGCCAGCGCGTTGCCGGTGGTCTGGCGAGCGTCGGTCAGGGCCACGATGCGGTTGGCCTGTCCCGGCGGCAGCGTGGCCAGAGCCAGCTGGATCGCCTGGAAAAAGTTCGTGCCGCGGGCGTTGACGGTCGCGCGGGGGCGCTCGAGGGTCGTGCGGCCGGCCGGCGGCTGATCCACGACGGCATCCTCGCCGAAGACGATGACCCCGGCGCGATCGCCCGTGCGCATGGACTTCACGGCCTCGGCGGCGAAGCGCCAGGCCCGCTCGCGGGCGGCCAGGCTGATGCTGTCCGAGTGATCGAGCAGGAAGACGACGTTCTGGCGGTCCACCCACCGCGGCAGCGCCGGCTTGAGCAGGGTGGCGCAGAGCACCACGAGCAGGGCGCAGCGCAGGCCCAACGCCCAGCGATCACCGGGCCCAGCCGGCAGCGCGGCCCGTCCCCCGGTCTGTCGCCGCCAGTAGAGGGCGCCTTCGATCACCAGGAGCGTCACGGCCAGCAGCACGAAGAGCTGCCAGAGTTCGCGCTGCACCGGGACGGGAGCGACGGCGGTGATGGCGGCGCTGGAGGGCGCCGGCAACGGTCGCGGGGCCAGATCCGATTCGTCGGCGTCGGCGAGGTTGACGGCCAACTGGATCTTGCCGCGGGCACTGGTGAGGGAGTAGATGCCGGTTTCGTCGGTCTCCGTGAAGCTCACCACGCCGCGCGTGACCTGGGCCTTCACCGTGCGGCCACTCGGTGTCGTCACCGTGACCGCGCTCACGCCGTGCTCCACGGGAAGCAGGATCGGCTGGGCGGCGGCGAACTGCAGGCTGGCCTGATCGAGGCCGGCCGGGTGGAGCCAGCGCAGGCTGTTGGACAGGATCAGAGGGAAGGCCACCCGCAGCGGGAAGTCCGTCTTGAACAGGTCGAAGCCGATGAAGACCGCCTTGCGGTCCGGCTGCTCCAGCGCGTAGATCAGCGGGCCCCCCACCGCCTCTACCAGGGGGCGACCGGCGGCCAGCGGTCGAATGCGCAGCGCGTCCTCGATGACGACCTTGGCCATCTCGACGTGGCGCATCACCGGATGGCTGCGATCCCAATCCATGATGGTGGGCCGTTCCATCCGACCCAGGCTCTCCAGGGGAACATCCGGGGGCGCGACGTTCACGAACACGAAGCGTCCCGCACCCACCCGGGAAGGAGCCGCCGAGTCCAGCACGACGATGTCGGCTTGCTCCATGCCGCCCTGGTACTGCTCGGGGGTCCGCACCTCGACTGCGACCTGAGGGTCCGTTCTGAGGACTTTTTCTAGGAACAAGTTGCCAGGACTCACCAGCAGGACGTTGATCTTGCGGGGCGGCGGCAACACCGCCCAGGCGACGTTGTCCGTGGAGAGATCGTCGCGGACGTCCACGCCGGCCTTCACGATGCCCCCGCCGGTGTGGCTGAACGGCAGCACCACCGAGCGGCGGATGTTGGGCTCGAGCGTGAGCGACTTGTCGGCGATGGTCACGCCGTCGACCTGCAAGGAGAACGTGAACGCTTGCGTCTCGGCCGAGTAGTTCACCAGGGAGGCGAAGGCCTGGTAGTCGAACGAGCCGTAGTAGCTCTTGCGGACGGCCAGGTTCGTGATGCCGACGTTGCGCCCGGCCCGCCCCACCCCGATCCACCGCACCCGCGGGTCCGTGGTCTCCGGCGTCTCGCCGAGTGGAGAGAAGGCGCCGTCGGTGAAGACGTAGATCTCCGCCCGCGGATCCGTCCCCACCAGGGCCCGCGCCGTGCGCACGGCCTCCGGCAGCCGGTTGGGCAGGTCGCGCGGCTGGGCGGCCCGGATCGCCGCCAGGGCCCGCTCGCGATCGCGGGACAACGGCGCCTGCACCCGCGGATGCACGCCAGTCTCCACCACCATCACCTCGGCCCCCTCACCGAGCTGGCTGACCAGGGCGCCCGCCTGGGCGCGGGCGGCGGCGAAGCGCGAGCCGCCGGCGTCGCGCGCCTTCATCGAGGCCGAGGTGTCGAGCACCACCGCCACCTTGCGCGCGCCCTGGCCCACGACGGTGATGGCGGGCCGGGCCAGCGCCAGGGTCAGCGCGAGCAGGGCGAGGATTTGGAGCACGAGGAGCGGGTCGCGCTGCAGCCGTTGGAAGAAGGCGGAGGCTTGCTGGTCGCGGAGCGACGGCTCCCAGAACAGCAGGCTCGGGACCTGGGCCTCGCGCCGCCGGACCTTCAGGAAGTAGAGGAGGACCAACGGCAGCGACAATCCAAAGAGGGCGAAGGCCAGGGGCGCCAGGAAGTTCATGGCCGGCCCCTCATTGCAGCACCAGACCTCGTAGGTGGGACAGCACGAATTCCTCCACGGGGATCTCCGTGGTCACCCGTCGATAGCCGATCTCCTGCGCCCGGCAGAAGGATTCCACCCGCTCCAGGAAGCGCCCCAGACGCTCGCGATAGTCCTTGAGCGTGTCACCGTCCGCGGTGATCTCGCGCATCTCGCCCGTCTCGCTGTCATGCAGGCGGAGGTCGCCGGCGAGCGTGGGGTGCAGCTCCTCGGCGGCCAGCACGTGCACGAGGTGGACCTCGAAGCGCCGCTCCAGCAGCGTTCGGATCCCGCTCTCGAACCCCGCCGGGTCGAGGAGATCAGAGACCAGCACGGCCAGCCCCGGCTCGCGGGCACGCATCGCGTAGTTGGCCAGCCCCTGGTTGAGGCTGGTGCTGCCACCGGGCCGGAGCCCGGCCAAGAAATCCACCAGCGCCCCGAACTGGTTGCGGCCCCGCGTGGGCGGCCAGCCCTCGCTGACCTTTTCCCGGAGAACCCCGACGCCGACCCGCTCGTGGTTCACCAGCCCCACGAACCCGACGGCGGAGGCCAGGCGGGCGGCGTAGCGCAGCTTGGTCGGCCGGCCGAAGTCCATGGACTTCGAGGCATCGACCAGGAGGTGCAGGCAGAGATCCTCCTCGTCCACGAACAGTTTCACGTGCAGGCGGTCGAGGCGCCCGTAGATGTTCCAGTCCACGTAGCGGAGGTCGTCGCCGATGCCGTAGGCCCGGTAGTCGGAGAACTCGACGCTCTGCCCCTTGCGGGGGCTGCGGCGCTCGCCCTTCACCCGACCACGGAAGGCCCGGCGGGAGGCGAGGGACAAGCGCTCCAGCTGGGCCAGGAACTCCGACGAGAAGAAGCCGTGATGGGTCGCGGTGGCCACGGCCTAGCGCTCGTCGAGAGATTGGAAGTAGTCCCTGATCTGCTCGTGGTAGTCGCGCGGCACCTGCTCGCGCGTCAGCGCATCTTCCATGGCCTTCCGATACTGGCCGATGACGCCGAGGTAGTTGAGCCGGGACGGGGTCTTGCCGGCGCGCCCCGTCAGGTTGGTGTCGTAGCCTTCCCGGCGGCCCCTTCGACTCTCACCTTCGACACCTACGTCGTAGGGGCTGGCGCGCAGCCGCTGGCTGGCGTCGCCCTTGGGCGAGGCGCTCTTGCCCCGGCCGGGCAGGAGGCCTTCGCCCTCGCCGAAGTCCTGATCGTCGGGCCCCATGCCACCGCCCTGCCCGCGCTCACGATCGGCGCCGCGGCTGCCTTCCCGGCCACCCCGCAGGCCGCGGCCCGAGCGTTGGGCCTCTTCCATCGCGCGCAGCTTGTTGAGCGCCTTTTCCATGGCCTCCAGGGCCCGGTCCTGCTGTCCATACTCGAGCGCTTCCATGCCCTCGGAAACGTCGGAGCCCCAGTCGCCGCCGCCTTTGCGGCCGAGCCGCTCCATCTCCTCCAGCAGCTCCCGGAGCTTCTGGGGAGAGATCTGATCGGGCCGGAGCCCTCCGCTCAGCGCCTTGGATTTCCGGAAGACCATCTTGTACTGGCTGGCGGTGAAGTCGGATTGGAGGTCGGGCAGGCGGTCCACCTGCTCGAGCAGCTTGAGCCGCTCGTCGCCCTTCTTGAGAAAACTGTTGAAGTCGGGACGCTGGGTCCCGAGCGAGGTGTCCTTGAAGATCGCGCTGAGGTCGCCCGCGGTGGGGGCGCCGCCCGAGGCCGCCCGCTGGGCGAAGTCACGCTCCTCGAAGCCGGTGCGGCGGAGCGGGTCCCGCCGGGCCTGGCGTTGGTCCTTCTGCTCGAGCTCACCCCCCGAGCGCTCGCGCGCTTCCTCCTCCTCGGAAGTCGGGGACAGGCCGGGCAGGCTTCCCGACGGCAGAGAGACAGGAGGCGCCAGCACCAGAACGAGTCCGGCCACGATCGGCACCGGCAGCCAGCGCAGCTCGCGCGGGAGCACCCGCGGCACGATCTGGCGCAGCGCCAGCCCGGACACCCGGTCGCGGGCATCGGCGATCAGCGCGTCGACCAGGGGCGTACGATCGGGACGGACCGCCCACTCGAGGGTGGTGGCCACACGGTCCTGCAGCCCGAAAGACCGATCGGCGAGCTGGGCCGCATCCACCGGCGACACGCGGCGGGCAAACCCCCAGGCGGCGCCGATGACGATCCCGGCGAGCAACATTCCCCCGGCGACTGGGACGGCACCGGGGCCCAGCACGGCCTTGAACAGGAGGGCCGCTACGCCACCGACCGCCCCCCAGAACGCACCGCGCAGGGCATCGTGCTCGGCGCGACGCCAGCGCACCTGCGTCGTGACGAGCCGCACGAGGGTTTCGAGCTCCGGCTGGGCCTGCAACGCATCTGCCATCATGCCCTCCTGCCACGCTCAACGGAGAAAAAGATCCCGGCCCTGGGCCACTTGTTGGCCGACGCTCTCCACGATCTCACCGACGAGCGTGTCGATGTCGACGGCCTCGGCCTCCCCCTCGAAGTTCAGGATCACCCGGTGCCGCAGCGCGGGAGCGGCGAGCGCCTTGAGATCGTCCACACTGACGTTGTAGCGCCCCTCGGCCAGCGCCCGCACCTTGGCACCCAGCACGAGGGCCTGCGCGCCGCGCGGGCTGGCGCCGTAGCGCACGAAGCGGCGGGCGGCGTCGGGGGCTTGCTCCCATTCCGGGTGGGTGGCCATCACCACGGCCGAGGCGAAGTCGCGCACGTGGGAGGCGACGGGGACCTCGCGGATCAGCTCCCGGTAGCTCAGCACGGTGGGCCCCGTGATCACCCGCTCGATGCTGACGTGCCGGGTGTGGGTGGTGCGATCGATGATGGCGTTCAGCTCCTCGAGCGCCGGGTAGCGGACTCGCAGCTTGAAGATGAACCGGTCGAGCTGGGCCTCCGGCAGGGGGTACGTGCCCTCCATCTCGATGGGGTTCTGTGTGGCCAGGACGAAGAACGGGGCAGGCAGCGGGCGCGAAGCGCCGCCGACCGTCACCGCGCCTTCCTGCATCCCTTCCAGGAGGGCCGACTGCGTCTTGGGCGTCGCTCGGTTGATCTCGTCGGCGAGCAGGATGTGGCCGAAGATCGGCCCCTGCTGGAACTGGAAGTGCTTCCGGCCGTCCGCGTCCTCCACGATGATGTTCGTGCCGCTGATGTCGGCCGGCATCAAGTCCGGGGTGAACTGGATCCGCGAGAACGACAGGTCCAGGCTCTCGGCCAGCGTCTTGATGAGCAGCGTCTTGCCCAGACCGGGCACCCCTTCCAGAAGCACGTGGCCGCCGGCAAACATGCCGATGAGGACGTGGTCGATGATGTCGCGCTGTCCGACGATGATCTTCTCGACCTCGGCCCGCAGCGCGTTGAAGCCGGCGACGAACTCCTGAACCCGCGCGTCCTGCGTCATCGAGCGCTCCTCTCTCCGGATGCGCGGAGGGCACCCGGACGCTTTACCGCTTTCGCTTGATTCGATTCTATAGGCAGAGGCAAGGTTGCCGCCAAGAGAACCGTCCGGGCCGGCCGGGGCCGGACGCCCTGGCCCGCCGTCACCCGGCCCGCACCGGCAGCAGACGGCGGTAGACGCCCAGGTATCCCTCCAGCTCACGCGCGGGCGGGTAGAGCGCCTGCAGGCGCTGCCGGCCCGCGGCGCCCAGGCGGCGTCGCAACTCGGGATCGGCTTCCAGCTCGGCGGCCCGCGACTCGAGCTCGGCCTCGTCGCGGAAGAGGAATCCGGTGATGCCGTCCTCGATCAGGGACCGGTTTCCGTCGATGTCGGAGGCCAGCACGGCCCGGCTCATCGCCAGCGCCTCCAGGACCGAGTTGGCCATCCCGCCCTCCGACACCGAGCAGTTCAGCACCACGTCAGCCTGGGCGAGCAACGACGCCATCTGCCGATGGGGCACGGCGCCCACGTGGCGCGCCCAGGTCGCCGCGTCGAGCGCACGCCACAGCGCTTCGCCTTCCTCGGGATCCAGCACCGGCCCCGCGTAGAGCAGCCGGGCCCGAGGCCGGCGCGCCACGAGCCGGCCGAGCGGGCCAAGCGGCAAGCGGGGGCGCTTCACCGGACGGATGCCGGCCGGGAACACGAACAGCACTCGGTCCGGTGGGAGCGCCCACCGTCCCGCCAGATCGAACGGCTCCCCGGCCGGCAGCGCCACCGACTGCGGGATCGTCACCAGACGCGCGCGGAGGTCGGGGAGCGCGCCGGCGATTCGGTCGCCTATCGACTCGTGGAACACGACCACCGTGGCGGCCCCCTCGAGGACACGGCGCACCAGAGGCGCTCGCTCGGGATCGAACAGATCGTGGTTGGCGTCGGTTCCCGTCAGGGTCACCACGAGCGGCAGCTCCATCCGGCGGGCCAGCCGGAGGGCGAACGGCCCGACGCGGTAGGCGTGAAAGGCGTGGATCAGCGACGGCGCGAACGCCTCCACGGCGGTCTCCACCGCGGCCGGCGGCGTTGCGGCGAGGTCCCACACCCTGACGTCGACACCGCGCTCGGTGAGGCCGCGGGCGATGCGGTCGACGGTCACCGCGTTCCCGCGAACCGACGGGAAGGCGAAGGGCGTGAGAAGCGTGACGCGCGGCGGCATGGCGAGAGGATACGTGGATCGCCGGGTCCCGTCCAGCCGGCTCCCAGAATCCGGGAGACCCGGGCCGGCATCTACATATAATGGATGGCGATGTCGGAATCTGGGGACGCGTCGGACCCATCGGCGGCGGAGCAGGCGGACATCGAGTGTCGGCAGATCGCTGAGATCCTGGCCGATTACCTCGACGGCACCCTCCCCAAGCGAACGGCCGACCTGCTCGAATGGCACATTGACGCCTGCTCCCCCTGCATCGCCTTCGTGAACACGTACCGGGGCACGATCCAGGCCACCCGCAGTCTCCGCGACCTCGAAGTCCCGACCGAACTGAAGAACCGCCTGCTATCCGTCCTGCGCGCCACCAAGCCGGATTAGACCAACCTCGCGCGTAGCCAGGCACTCAGCGCGTCCACCAACGTCACCATCAGGTAGACGGCCAGGATCAGCGTCAGCAGCTGCTGCTCGTGGAACAGGCTGATGGCGAAGTGGATCCGCTGCCCCAGCCCGCCCGCCCCCACGAAGCCCATGATGGCCGCCGCCCGAATGTTCACCTCCCACCGGTACAGGGCGTACGACGCGAACTGGGGCAGGGCCTGGGGCAGGATGCCGTAGAGGACGATCCCGAGCCGGCTGGCTCCGGTCGACTGCAGCGCCTCCAGCGGACGCGGATCGACATCCTCCAAAACCTCGCCGAAGAGCTTGCCCAGCACCCCGCCGGTGTGCACGCCCAGCGCCAGAACCCCGGGAAACGGACCGAGCCCGACGATGAAGACGAAGATGAGCGCCCACACGATCTCGGGAACGGTGCGGAGCACGGCGAGCACGCTCTTGGCCACGGCGTACACGGCGAGGCGGACGGCCCGGTCGCCCGGGCCCAGGCGCTGGCCCTCGTAGAGGATCCCGCGGTAGAGGATGGTCCGGGTGGCGGTCAGGGCCAGCGGGAAGGCGACGCACACCGAGAGCACCGAGCCGATCAACGAGATGGCGAACGTCTCAACCGCGCCGTCCAGCGCATCGCGCAGGGCGCGCGGCGAGAGGTCGGGCGGGAAGAGCTTGCTCACGTAGGCGGCGATCTGGCCGAGCGCTTCGCCGCTGAGCAACGTGGCCACGTCGACGCGGGTGCCGTGATACGACCAGATGACGAGCGCAACGACTCCGGCGGCGGTCAGCCCGGGCCCCCAGCGGGGAGCGGGGATCGCAGCCAGACGCGCCATCTCAGCCGACGACCTTGGCCCGCACGCGACCGCTGACGAAGTCCACGGCACCGACGAGAGCGAGGAGCACCGCGAGCAGCGTCAACACCTCGTCGAACTGGAACATCCGCATGCTCAGCTCGATCTGCTGGCCGAGCCCCCCGGCCCCGACGAAGCCGAGGATCGCCGAGGCCCGGATCGCGCATTCCCAGCGGTAGAGCGTGTAGGCGACGACATTGGGCATCGCCTGGGGCAGCAGGCCGTACAGCACGACGGCGAGCCGCGAGGCGCCGGCCGCGCGCAGCGTCTCCAGGGGCCGCGGATTGGCGGATTCCAGGATCTCCGAGTAGACCTTGCCCAGCATCCCGCCGTAGGCCACCCCGATGGCCAGGACGCCCGGGAACGGCCCCAGCCCGACCGCGCGCACGAACATGAAGGCCCACACGAACTCCGGGATCGATCTGAACACGGAGAGC
>JBOHPP010000048.1:0-13479 GCA_050731755.1 Candidatus Rokuibacteriota bacterium
CCAGGGCTCTCGGGCCCGCAGCTCGCCGAGCGGCTCACCGCGCGGCGACCCGAAGTCCGCGTCGTCTTCATGTCGGGGTACCCCGAGGCGCAGGACCCGGCGCTCGGGTTCGCGCTCGACGGCCGGAGCTATCTGCAGAAGCCGTTCGCGCTCGCCGAGCTGGCCGAAAAGATCCGGCAGGCGCTCGACGAGTGAGGGTGCTGGATCGAGCCAAGCCGCGATTCGAGTTGGCTGCTAAGTGACCGAAGCGCGCTAACCTCACGGGGGTTCGACCGGCAACACCCCTCGTATTGAGGGATGGGCGTGTGACAACGGCTCGTCGAGGGTCGGGCCGTGGCGCGGGGGACGTGGCGGCCGTAGCATAACGCCGGGAGGCGCATGATCCCCATGCCCAGGGTCTTCATTTGCTACAGGCGCGCGGACGCTGAAGCGTACGCTGGCCGGATTCACGATCGGCTCGCGGAGGTGTTCCCCAAAGACCGGCTCTTCATGGACGTGGAGGCGCTGGAGCCGGGAGAAGATTTCGTCACGGCCATCGCGTCCGCAGTCGGCGCCGTCGACGTGGTGATCGCGGTCATCGGACCGAAATGGATGGTCGCGGGCGATGGCCGTCGTCTCTTCGAGAATCCCCGCGACTGGGTTCGCAACGAGCTCGCGCAGGCGCTCCAACGAAACATTCGGGTCATTCCGGTCCTCGTCGGGGGCGCTATCATACCGGCCCCCGAGTCGCTGCCGCCGGATCTCCAGCACCTCACCCGGCTGCACGCGATCGAGATCAGTCACACGCGGTTTGCGTCGGACGTGGATCGGCTGATCGAGAGCTTGGGGCGGCTGGACCAGCAAGTGGAGGAAACACCGGTCCCGGACCGGTTACGCTTCGGCCCGTCGGCCGTCCCGTCCAGGTGGCAGCGGCTCTCCGGCTTCGGTCGGCGTGCCGCAGCCGGTGCCGGGAAATCCCGGACCCTCTGGCTGCTCACCATTCTCCAGATGCTCGGCGTGCTGGGGGCGCTGGGCGCGGCGGTCGCTGCCCCGTACCGATCGTTCTACTTGATCATGTGGGCGTTCTTGCTGCTCGGCGTGAACGGCCTAGTGGTGAGCTTCCTCAGCCACCGTCGCAGGGTTTCGCGCGCCGCCCGCTTCGGGTGGACAACCGCGGTGATCAGCACGGTGACCTGGGGCTTCGGGATTCTGTTTCCGGAGTCGCTGCGCGTAGCGCCGATCGCCGAGTCACAGCCCTTCGAGCTCGGGTTCCGGCTGTTCGCGCTCTTGTTTGGGGCGCTTACCCTATTCCTAGGGCTGACGGCGCTCTTGGCGATAGGGAACGTATCCAGCGACGGGAGGCACTCCTGAGCGAACGCACCGATTGATTCAGAATTGACTTGCCCTACTCAACTTAAGACCTCGGCGATACACGCCGGCGTCTCTCAGCAGCTGAGAGGTTGCTCCGTGAGTCTCACGGTTGGTGAACGCCGCCTGCAGTGGCTGTTGCGATTCCTGGCGGCTCTATTCTTCGGCGCGGCCTTCGCGTACGAGCTGGGTCCGCTGACGCCGCTACTGCGGGCGTTCTTCCAGCAGCCTCCGTTCGTTGCCAACTCCGTCGTCAAGGTCGCGCTGCTCGGCCTGCTGTGCTTCTATACCGCCGGCGACCTGCGCCGGCGCCAGGGACTGGTGCCGATCGTGATCGTCGCGCACCTCATCTCCATCGCGGCGATGCTGGGCGTGGTGCTGCTGGGCGCTGACGTCGACCGAATGGTGGACCTGGCTGGCCGCCCGACCAGAATCGGCGCGACACTGTGGAGTGCCATGGCGCTCGACGGAGTCATCACCGTCGTCGTGCTGCTCTTCTACCTCAGTGCCCGGCAAGCGGCCCAGCGCCACCGGCCCGCGACACGCCCGCCGAACGCCCTACCGCTCGCACCAGGCGAATTGCGGCTGCGCGCCGTCATGTGGGCGTTCACCGCCCTGTTCGCCGCCGCAGCGCTGGGATACGAGCTCGGCCCGCTCCTGGCCGCGACGCGGGGGCTCTTCGTCGAGCTGCCGTTCGTGACGAACTCCGTCGTCAAGGTCGGCGCGCTTTCGCTCGTCTGCTGGTATGTGGCCAGGGACGTTCGTGGCAACATGTCGCTCGTCGGCGTGCTGGTTGCCGTACACGCGGTCTCCGCCTTGGCGATGTTGCTGTTACTCTGGCTCGCGCCCACTGATTACTCGGTCGTGCTGTTTGGCACAGCGTTGGCGACCCGGAGCCTCCTGTGGGGCGCCATCGCCCTGGACGGCGCGATCGCGGTGCTGCTTCTGCTAATGTACCGCTCGGCGTGGGTCAGTCGGTTCCAGCCGCAGTTTCTCACTCCGCTGGAGTACCGGACGCTCATCGCGCTCGCAGGCACCGTGCTGCGCGGCCGCGATGCCCAGGTTACGGCGTACGATATCGCCGCCAACGTCGACCGCTACATGAGCGGCATCCGCGCGCATCGTCGCTGGGTGTATCACGTGGCGCTCGTCGCCCTGCAGCTGCATCCGCTCCTCTACTTCAAGCCGCCGTTCGCGGAGCTGGATGAGCAGTCGCGGCTCGCCCATCTCAAGATCCACTTCTACCGCGATGTCGTGCTGCAGCTGATCCCCGATTTCCTGCGGCAGTTCGTGCAGGCAATGATCCGCATCGGCAAGCAGCTCGTTTACATCGGCTACTACAACGACCGGCGCTCGTACCGCTCGGTCGGCTACCTCCCGTTCCCCGACCGCCCCCGCTACCGCCAGCTATTGGCAGAAGGGCGGATCCCGGAGCGGAAACCGCACCCGCTCGAGGCGCGGCGGGCCGGCGAGCTGAATGGAGCGGAGGTCGAGGCCGACGTGTGCGTCATCGGCAGCGGCGCCGCCGGGGCGATCATCGCCTATCGGCTCGCCGAGCAGGGGCGGCGCGTGGTCGTCGTAGAACGAGGTCGCTACGTCGAGCCCCGGCAATTCAGCTACGACGAAGTGGAGATGATCAGCAAGCTGTATGCGGACGGTGTGTTCCAGCAGACCGAAGACTTCCGCTTCACGATCCTGCAGGGCAGCTGTGTCGGCGGATCGACCGTGGTCAACAACGCCGTGTGCTTCGATCCCCCGGAGCGGGTGCTCGATGAGTGGAACGACGAGTCGGGCCAGCACGCCGACCTCGACCGGGCCGCCCTCGGGCGCAGCGTTCGCGCCGTGCGCGAGATGCTGTGCATCGCCCCCCAGGACCACGACTGCCTCAACCCCTCGGCGTCCAAGTACCTCGAGGGGGCGGCACGCCCGGTGGCGCTGGTCGCCCGGCTCGACATCGGCCCCGTGGAAGCGAACATCACGGGCTGCCTCGGCTGCGGCTACTGCAACATCGGATGTGCCTACGGCAAGAAGCTGTCGATGCTCGACACCGTCCTCCCCTGGACGCAGCGGCGATTCCCCGGCAAGCTCGCGATTGTGTCCGAGTGCGAGGTAGTGCGGCTGCGCGCCGTGAGCGGGCGGCCGCAGCAGGTGCTCGACGCCCGCGCCGTCGCCCCGAACGGCCGGCGCATCACCATCCGAGCCGATCGGTTCGTCGTTTCGGCCGGGACGATCGCCTCGAGCTACCTGCTGCGCAGAAGCGGCATCGGGCGCGAGCTACCGGTGGGGCAGCAGATGTCGTTCAATATGGGCTCGCCGCTCACCGCGGATTTCGAAACGGTGATGGACGCCTACGACGGGCTGCAGATCTCCCACTACGGGCTTCCGCATCCCGAGCGTGGCTTCGTGCTCGAGACCTGGTGGAACCCGCCCGCCACCCAGGCGGTGAACATGCCCGGCTGGTTCGAGCAGCACTTCGAGAACATGCGCCGCTACCCCAACCTCATGGCGGTGGGCGTGCTGGTGGGGACGAAGCCGGAAGCGCGCCTCGTCCAGGCGCTCACCGGCGGGCCGGGGGTGGTGTACCGGCCGGATCCCGGGGACCTGCGCAAGCTGGCGGACGGGCTGGTGCAGGTGGGCGAGATGCTGTTCGCCGCCGGGGCCCGCCGGGTCATGCTGAACACCTGGGGCTACGACGAGTTCACGCACCCCAACCAGCTGTTCGACATCTACCGCATCGCGGCCGACCCGAGCTACCTCACTCTCGGCACCGGCCATCCGCAGGGCGGCAATGCCATCAGCATGGACCCGGAGCGCGGCGTAGTGGGCCCAGACTTCCGGGTCCATGGGTACGCCAACCTGTACGTGTGCGACGCCAGCGTCTTCCCGACCAGCGTAACGGTGAACCCTCAGCTCACCGTCATGTCGCTGGCGCATTACGCCGCGGAGCGGATCGCATGACCCGCCGGCGCGTGCGCGGCGAAGGAGCACCGCCATGCATACCGTGACGTTCCTGCGAATCGCGGGCCTCCTGTGCTTCTACGCCGCGCTGTTCGTCGTCATCCGGATGAACAAGCCGGCGGTGGAGCGGGACGAGCGCAAGACGCTGCTCGTCATCGGGGGCGGCTGGGCGGTGTGCGTGTTCGTCGCCAATTACCTGCTGTTTCGCGCCGGGGTGATGAGCTTCCTCCCCTGGCTCAACAACTTCCTGCACACGTTCGTGTGGATTGGGATTTGCCTCAGCTACCTGTATCTCGGCGTGCGCGAGACGCAGTCGCTGCCGACCCAGATCGTTGCGTTCGCGACCTTCTCGCTCATCGTCAAGTACGCGGAGCACCTGCTGCTCGGGACGTGGGAGCTGGATCACTTCTTCTACCTGTTCCGCGGCAACTTCGCCTACATCCTGGGGTGGTCGCTGGCCGACGGGTTGTATCCGCTCATTACCCTGCATGGCCTCCGGCTCGTTTCGCGCTGGGTGCCGGGGCTCATCGTCCAATGAACGCGCGACGGCTCGTGGTGTCGGCTTCGGTGGCCGCGCTGTCCATGGCGGTCGGCGCGTGCGTGATCCGCGGCGCCGGCCGGTCGTTCGGTCGCAGCGCCGCCGCGTCAGGGCTGGCCTACGTCCGAAGCGACAGCGGTCGCGCGCAGCTACGCGAGCTCAGCGATTCGACGCTGCACCAAGCGACCGTTTCGTTTCGGATGCAGGTGCAACCGACGCTCGACTCCGCCGTCCACGAGATACTCGCCCGTGGCGACAGTGCCGTCGAGCGAGCCGAGCGGGGCCTGGCCAACGCGGTCGAGGGGAGGCTGTCGGAGGCGTTGACCCGACTCGTCCGCACCAACCTGCGCGTGACCGGGGAAGAGGGGCGAGCCCAGCTCGACCTCACGATCCAACGGCTCGCGGTCGACCTGGAGCGCGACCTCGTGCCCGTGTTGCGGCGTAGCGTGACCGCCTCCACCGCGGACCTCATGGCGCAGCTGTCGGCGAGCGTGCGCACCGAGCTGAAGGTGGCGGCCGAGTCGGCCCTGGCCGCAGCGGTCCGCGCCGGGGTGGAGGCCGGTGCGGGAGCAGCCCGGCGCACGCCCCTCTGGAAGACGGTGCTGTGGATCGGCGGCGGGATCATCGCGGCGCTCGTGTTCCTGGCGGTCGCCTGGCTTATTCGCGAGCACCGTCGCTCCGTCGCCGCGCTCGACGTCGTCACCAGTGCGATTCAACAAGAGGGAAGCTCCGGTCTTAAGGAACGGATCCACGACCGCGCCGCCCAACGACAGGTGGAAGGCTGGTTGCAGCGCTACATGGCGAAGCGAGGGTACGCATGAACGCGACCGGAGGGCCCACACCCATTCCGTTGCTGGGACAAGAGGAAGAGCGAGCGCTCCTGGCGGAGCTTACCTCGCGTGACTACGACACGGTGCTCGTGGTGAGCGACCTGCACCTCGGCGTGGGTCGCGATCGCTCGACCCACACGTATCCGATCACCGAGAATTTCTACGCCGACGACGCGTTCTCGGGGCTGTTGTCACGCTACGAGGCGGCGTCGAGCCTCGTGGTCTTGAACGGTGATACTTTCGACTGCCTCCGGCTGACAGACGTACCGGGCGATGCGGACTTCGATGGGTGGCGGGCGCTGCTGGCGCGGCTGGACCTCCGCGGCCCCGGGGTTCCGCTCGAGCGGGCGGTGTCGCGCACCGAGCGCAAGTTCGGCCTGCGCACCGACGACTACAAGTCGATCTGGAAGCTGGCCCGCATCCTGGACGGTCACGACCCCTGGCGGCAGGCGCTGGCAAGCTGGGTGGCAAACGGTGGCCGGCTCATCTTCGTCAAGGGCAACCACGATCTGGAGCTGTACTGGCCGCCGGTGCGGCGCCTCCTGCGCGACCGTCTTGTCGCAGCCGACAACGAGGCCGGGCACGCGGCCGCCACGACGCGCGTCGGATTCGCGGAGGGCGGCTTCACGCTCGGCAACGTCTACATCGAGCACGGCCACCAGTACGAGCGCATGACCAGGGTGGATGGGCCGCCGACCCTGGCTGGTCGCCGGCGGGGCGAGCTGCGCCTGCCGCTCGGCTCTTTCGTCAATCGCTACTTCATCAACCGTATCGAGCGTCTCGACCCGTTCATCGACAACATCAAGCCGGTGCACCAGGCGCTGCTGGCGCTGCTGCGGCGCCGCCCACTGGAGCTGGTGCGGATCTACACGGGCGGGTGGCGCTTCATGCTGCGCGCGCTCACGCGGATCGGGACGCTGCACGGCGCCGCCTCGCTCATGCTGCTCGCCGCCCTGCTCGTCCCGGTGGTCGTCGTTCCGACGATCGTCCTTTGGCTCGTCTCTCCGGAGTTCCGCCAGCTGCTCCTGGGCTGGTTTCCCTTCCTCGAGAGCGGTTTGGTGCGATGGACGGGGTCGGTGGGCGGCATCACCTTCCCGGCGCTGCTGCCCTACCTCTTAGGCGTAGGCGGGGAGCTACTCTCCGAGGCCGGTATCCTCCGGAACCACGACGCGCTCGCCGAAGGGGCGGTCGCACGTCTGTCCGAGGTGTTTGGCGCGCGGGACGGCCCAGGACCGGTATACGCCGTCATGGGCCACACGCATTGCGAGACTGTGAAGCGGCTCCCGACCGGGGCTGGACGCGCGTTGTACGTCAACACCGGCACGTGGATCGGCCGCTGGCCGCTCGACCGGCTCGATCTGGCCGGGAAGTTCGTCTACAGCGTGGCGCGATTCTCCCTGGGGGCGGGCGGGACGTACGTGCACGATCCGCTCGTGTGGGATGACGAGGCGCGCGGCGTTCGACCGGCGACGATTCTCGTTCCGGTCGCCGGCTGAGGGGATCGCCCGTGCTAGTTGGGAATCGACCTTCTCCCATGCTCCAGGCGTACAAGTCGCCCGGTTCGACGCAGCGCTGAGCGGGTTCGAGATCGAGGGCGACCAGTTGAACCTTCACGAAAGCTTCCTCTTAGAACAGTGGTCAACGTTTAAGCGCAACCGGGCCGAACCCGAAGTCAACGGCGATTTGCGAGATCAGCCGCCGTTTGCCGGTGAGCGCCTCGTCAGGACCGGTACCGAGTGTTGCAGTCATCGAGAGGCCAGTAGTAACCCGGTACTCGAAGGTGCTGCTCAGGCGGTAGCCTCCCTTCGCGCCGGTGCCGGATGTGCTGACGAATCGCTGAACGTACTCCGCCGAGAGTGCGAGCATACGGCTTTGGAGAACAAGGCGGCCGCCCACGTCGAATAAGCTCAACGCTGTGACGGCTCGCTCATCTCTTATGAACCGGCCGACAGCGAGGAGGTCGATGTTACTCGGCAGGAGGTACGCCGAAGTAAGCCAGAGGCCGATGCGCTCCAGCTTGCCGCTCCGGGCGTTGTTCTCCGGGAAGGCCATGACCCCAGCCGCGGCGACTTCGATGCGCCAGCCGAGCCGGTGGTGGCGGTTCAGTTCCTGGATCTGAAGGCTGATCGTTCGTCTCTCACTTTCCAGGCGTCGTAGCAACGCGCTGTCTTCCGTCCCCACGATGCTATCCAGAATTGCCTGCAGCGAAGCGCGTCGTCGCGCGACCGCAGGGTGAGGCCTCCCTCGTGCGACGAACGCGCGGGTTCCGAATCCCACCGCCGTGCCGCTGTCCGTGCCCACGCCGAGCCCGGTCAGGTCCGCAGTCGCGAGCGAGACGGACCACGTCTGTCGCAGGCTCTGCCAGAACCCGGGGTTCTGGTATTGGTCGAAGGTGAGCCGGGGGTGACTGACCAGCCAATACGGCGCCACCTCCAGGGCGTAGTGTCGGGGGAAGAGGGTGCCGGTCCCCGTCGCGGAGATGAGCGAGACAGCCACCGCGCGCGGCGTCGTGGGACGTTCCACCGCCGTCGGAGCGACGCCGAGCAGAGCGAAGGCCGGGGAAGCCGGCGCCCGCAGGTTGGTCAGGCTGTCCATGGTCGTGTCCGCTCGCTGCCCGGCAGCCACCGCCGGAACGAGCGCCGCCAGCAACGACAGCATTGGGCGCATCGCATGCCCTCCTTTCCGCTCAGGCCTCGAGTGCGATGGTAGCACGGTAGATGATCGAATCCCCTTCGTCTGTTACGGTAGCATTGAGCTCGTAGTCGGCCGGCGCCGCCCCGCCTCGCAGCGAATAGGTGATGCTGGTGTGGTTGGTTTGATCGTTCACGTCCGTCACGACGGACTTCACGCTGAGGGCCTTGCCGGCGAGCTTCGAGCCTTTGCCGAGCGGGAGGTTCTTGATCGCGTCCCCTTGGCCGAGCACTTTGCCGCCAAGCGAAACTCGGGAGCTGCCGAGTTGCCCGTCGCCGATCACGATCGAGAGCGTGATGTCCCCGCTGTCAACGTGGTAGGTCGTGTCAAGATTCACCGCCATGCTTCCCTCCTGGAGTCCCCGGGCACGTGTCCGGCTGAAGGTGGTGAGATGCTTTTAGGAGATTGGCGCCGGGTGCACATAGCCCAGCACCCGGTCACTCGCCACGAGCTTCAGGTCGACTGCCACGCCCTCGCGCGAGTAGCCCATGAGCGCGGTGTTCCCCTCGACGGAGAGCAGCAGCGGGTTCGTGCGAACGACTACGCCGATATGTGATGCATCGGTGAACGTGCCGTATACCACGGCGGCCCCAATGACTGGCTCAGTAGCCCAGCGGGATGTCTCTTGTGCCCATTGCATCCAGGTGTCGCAGGAGGCGGCCGACCGCGGCGGCGTTTCCGCGCCGGCTTCCCGCCACCAGGCTGCGACTGCCGCCGCGCACCAGGGTTCCCCAACCGGAGAGCCGACCGCCCTGAGGTACTCGTCGATCCGGCCCGAGCGGTTCGACCCCGGGGGGATCTCACAAATCCCGACGTCGAGGAGCGCGCGCTTGGCGATGGCGAGATTCGGCAGTGGTAGACTCGCCGGCGCCCAGGCACACAGTGAGCGGGGTTTGGTTGGAGCGGTCATCCTCAGGCGCTCGGGTCGTAGCGGTGAACTGGAGGCGAAGTCACGCCCATGGCTCCGTGCGTGCGCTCGCTCTGGGCCTCGTCACCTGTCGTCAGAGGCGCAGCGCGTCGTTCGTTCTCCTGGGACTGGAACAGCGCCGTGGCCACGTCTCTCATGTTGTCCGTCGCCTCTTTTACGAACATCCCCATGAGTCCGGCGATGCCAGCGACGCCGTAGGGACTCACGTTGGAGACACTGGCGCCCGGGCTGAGCAGTCCACCTCGAAGCAGGAAATACGCGATGAGTGCGAGCACCATGCCGACCGGCGGCCGCACCAGGTACCAGATGGCCCACCACCGGTCCAGCCGTCGGTTCCCCAGGTAGCTCGCGAAGGACATGGCCGAGGAGACGAATGCCCCGAGCGCTCCCGCGAGGAGGGCCACCAGCAGGAGACGAAGCTCTTCACGTCCTCCGAAGTCCAGCCGCACTTTTCCCCAAAAGAGCGCGACCGGGTTGCCATCGTCTTTTGCCATGCGTATCATAGCGGCTGCTGCCGCCGTCGAGCGAGCGGATGTATCGCGCGAGGGCCTTGTGCTGTCTACGCTGGTGGCGCCGAGTGATACTGCTGCTGGCGGCCAGATCTTGATCAGGGTGTAGGTCGAAGAGATTGAAAGCACCAGGAGATACAGGGTCACAAGACCGATCCCGGCCCGGCTCATTGGCTCGATCGCATGTTTGAGCGAGCCTTCGCTGACCGCAGCCCCGGAATCCCGAGTCCCGCCCTTCTCCTCCCTCATCAGCACCCCTCGACACTCTTGTCCTTGACGACGGTACCACCAGTGGGATACCGATCGTCATCGTATCAGCGTCGGATCAAGTAGCAGTCAATTGCTCGCCTCTGGCGGGCTCCGGGGTCGGGCAGAATTGGCGAGCTGCTGCAGCCTCGTCCAGCAGAGGTGGACTTGGCCCGGGCAAGCACGCTACGTATGTCCGTCGACTTTCGGGAGAGAAAAGTGGCGAGGAAGCGTGTGTTCCTCAGTTTCATTGTCGGGGATCGAAAACAGGTCGATGGACTCCGCCTTTTGGGGGCCAATCCTAACTACGACCTGGAATTCTACGACGAATCAGTGCGGGTTCCATTCGAGAGTTTGAACGCTGGGTATATCAAACAGAAGATTCGGGAGAAGATCGGGCGCACAACCGTCACCGTGTGTCTCATCAGTGAGGGCACGCACGAGAGCACATGGGTCGACTGGGAATTGGAAGGGAGTGCGGAAAAGGACAATACGATAATCGCGATGGCGCTAAAAGGAGTAGAAAGGGCCATTCTGCCAAGGCTCATCCGCGATAAGCAACTTCCCTTCCATGCCTGGGATCCTCAGCACCTCGCCCGCCTTATCACGGAGTCGTAAGTGCCCCAGTTTCGGCGAGCGCGCGGAGACACTACGATTGGCACCATCGAGCGCCGGTATCGAATCAAACTGAACGCTCGGTCAGACGCCCTGCTCGGAAACCTGCTCCAGGATCGTGGGTTTGACTCCCTTTCGCAGTTGTTAGATGCATACCGTCAGAGATTGACGTACCATCCACAACGTCGAAAAATCTTCATCAGTTTTCACGTCGAGGACCGGAAGCAGGTTGATGGCTTTCGGTTGATGGGGAAGAATCCGCGCCTCGAACTCGACTTCTACGACCGTAGTGTTCGCACGCCAGTCGCCAGTGAGCGAAGCGGATACATCAGGCAAGCAATTCGACGCAAGATCGCAGCGGTCTCAGTCGTAGTGTGCCTCATCGGTAATGGGACACGGCGTGGAGGGATTGGGTGGATTGGGAGCTTGAGACTGGTCTCGAGCGCGGGAAGGGAATTTGTGGCATTCGTCTCAAAGGGTCGGTCGGCCGAACTCCCGCGCTCTTGACGGAGATCGGGGCCCCCGTGGCGCACTGGGACATGGACGAAATTGTGGCCGCGATAGAATGTGCGGCAGCGCGAAGAAGCTAGCTGGGTGGCTGACAGAGAAAGCAGCGAGATCGAGCGATGCCCGTCGTCGAGGAACCCGCTCACCAACCATTAGGGGCCGACCGCCAACGACGCTAAGGCTGATACTCGTGAACTCCGCTATGTACTGCCGACACCTGAGTCAAGTACCCGCATCGTATAGTCTTAGTCCTGATGCGGACGAGGAACACAGGACAATGCGCTAGGGAGCACTCGTTCAGCTATTCTCCCCGATGACAGAACTGGGCCAAAATCACCTTGGCGCGTCACAGTTCAGTGCTTGACTTGTAATTGATCACCACCACGAACACTTTCTGCCTGGTAGACGTGTGCGGAAATACTCACTGGGCTACCGTGAGGTCATTCTGGGAGAGCCTAAGCGCGGTGCGTTGGTAAGGCAAGGCGTTTTTATCAGCTATCGCAGGAAGGGTAGCGCAGCAGGGTTCGCCGTGCTGCTCCACAACCAGCTTCGCAGGGTCTTGGGGCGAGACCGAGTGTTTCTCGACGTCGGCGAGAACGAGATCCCGTTGGGCGAAAGCTGGCAAGCGCGGGTGCGCGAAGCAGTGGCCAAGTGTGACGTGCTGCTCGCCCTTATCGATGAGGAGTGGGCTTACAGGTTGAAGAATGAAGACGACCCTCTCCGTTTTGAGCTAGAGACGGCGCTTGCGGCGGAAAGGCGAATCGTCCCGGTTCTAGTCGCGGGCACCACAATGCCAACGGGCGACCAGTTCCCACCGAAGCTCGTAAACGTGCCCGTTCTGCAAGCCCACGAAATCCGTCCCTCGACACCCGAGGCCGACGCTCGCAGGCTTGTCCGCGCTTTGACGGGTAAAGACCCATGGGTCGGCTCCTCGCTGGATCGCTGGGATCTGGTCTCGGTCACCTTCGTCGTCGCTCTGGGCCTTCTGGTGTGGGGCTCTATGGGATGGGACGCACTTAATGTAGGTGAGCGCTGGTTGTGGGGCTCAGCACTGTCCCTGTTCGTTTTGCTCACCGTCGGAGCCCGCAGAGTCGTTTCGGGTTTCTGGGGGCACGGCTACCGCGTTGACTGGCGCCGACTGCGGATCGTGCTGACCTTGGCGATCCCACTCGCCGGAATGTGGACGTACGAAGCCAGCCTCGTGTACCGCACTCCCGTGTTCCAGCAAGGCGGGATTCTGGTCGCTCGGTTCCGGAATGACCCTGCCGACCGATACCAGAAGGAATTGGCGGAGTCGCTGCGGGTGGAAATCGCAGGGGTGCAGGTAGGCGCGGCGCGTGGGGTCGTCAAAGAACTCCCACGTCGCGTCACCACCGAGGCCTTGGCCAGACGCTTTGGGCAATCGGCCCGCGCTACTATCGTCCTGTGGGGGGGCGACGTCCGACGTGATCGCTCCCCAACGCTCAAGGTCACGTTCCTTGGTTTGGCACTCTTCGACGTACCGGATGTCCCAATCGAGGACAAGGTAGCCTTGACCGGCGACCTCCGAAACGTGAATGTGCCGAGTGATCTGCGGGTACTTCAGCGGGTCATCCCGCGCTTGCTCGAGGGGTACAGGAGCTACCACGCCGCCGCCGATTCCTTCGGCTACCGAGGGGCGGCCGAGTATTTCCATTCCGCTTTAAAGCATCTCGAGGGCAACCGCCATCAGAAGGACCGGTTGGATCCTCTGGACGCTGCGCTCGGCTCGCTTCACTTTTATTTGGCGAATTCCCTGTACGCCTTCGGGCAGCGAGACTCTGCCGAAGTAGAATATGAGGCAGCGATCAACCACTCCCTCAACGAGAATAGGCGACTGCAGTATCTGGAGCCCCTAAACAATCTCGCCTCGCTGCTCCTCGAGGAAGGGAGGGCGGACAGCGCGATCAAGGTTCTTCGACAGGCCGATCTGGAGTGCCGTGAGCCGCCTACGGAAGTGACTTGTGCCTACGTCTGGTATAATCTCGGGAACATCCTGCTCGACTTCCATCAATTCGAGCAAGCGTGCCCTAGTCTCGAGCAGGCGGCCAGGCGCGTAGAGCAAACCGGTTCCAGCGGACCCGTAGACTCCGTCCATCAGCGGTTCCTGGGATTCGCCTATCAAGACCTAGCCTACTGCTTGGTGAAGCTTGCCGACAGCGCCGAGAGCGAAGCTCAAAAAGTTGACTTGCTTCGCCGAGCCGAGCAGGCGTGGCGCGCCGGACAGACGACCTTGAGTCGAGACTCCAGCGTGCAAGTGCCAGCCCGGTTCCAGCTAACGTTGGGCAGGAT
>JBOHPP010000049.1:0-9408 GCA_050731755.1 Candidatus Rokuibacteriota bacterium
CGGAGCCGAGGATGGCCGCCCAGAAGACCCAGCGCAGCAGACGGGTCACCGGAGCAAGAGTACCGCAGCCCCCGGTGAGGTAGTATCACCGCGATGAGCGGGCGCCGACCGATCGTCCGGCAAGACCCCGACCGGTTCACGTACTGGCCCACGCGCCTTGATCGCGGTGGCGAGGTCCTCGCGCCCGGAGAGCCGAACGATCCCGTGCAGATCATCGACGCGCGCGACCTCGCCGAGTGGACTATCCGCATGGTGGAGCAGGGCGACGTCGGCATCTACAACGCCACCGGTCCCGCCTCGGCCCTCACCCTCTCTCAGATGCTCGACGGCATTCGCACCGTGACGTCCGTGCCCGCGACGTTCACGTGGGTCCCCGCCGAGTTTCTGCGGGGGCACAATGTGCGCGAGTGGTCCGACATGCCGGTCTGGGTCCCGCCACGCCCGGACAAGGCGGGGTTCCTGCGCGTGAGCATCGGCCGCGCCCTGGCCAAGGGCCTCACCTTCCGCCCCCTCGCCGTCACCGCGCGCGACACCCTGGCGTGGCACAAGTCCCGGCCGCCGGAGCGCCAGCAGAATCTGCGCGCCGGCTTGACGCTGGAGCGTGAGAAGGCGGTGCTCGCCGCCTGGCCCGCGCGCTCCAGCCGGTAGAACGGGGAGGTTTGGAGGGGGTGGCCGCTGCCCCCTCCAACTTCACAATCGCCGTCGAGGCTCCTCCGCTGTTACAGCGCGTCCGGCGCGGCGGCGATCTGGTCCAGATCCGGGCGACTGTACGAGCCCAGGCTCCGGAAGTCGAGGTCGACGTAGTTCTTGACCCACCGCATGGCGATCTTCACCGCCTTGCGGTAGCGCTCGGTCGCCTCCGGCCCTGGCTTGGACAGGCGCAAGATGTCCTCGACCTCCTCGTGGAGCAGGCGCTTGACCAGCGCGGTGTCGTGCGGCTCGCCGGGCCCCTCGGTGGGCCGGGCGCGGTGGCGGATGCGCTGAGCGATCTGGGCCACCGACATGCGGCCGGTGGCGAGGTCTTCCATGAGCGCGGGATGGACGCCGGGCTTGCCGGCCAGGCTGTCGATGCCCTTGGCCCCGCGCCCGTTGAGCCAGCCCTCGACGTACTCGATCACCATCCGCGTATTCCGCCGGGTGCCCTCCAGCGTGATCGGGCCCTGGGGCACTTCGATGCGCACGGGATAGCGGTCGGGATCCGCCATCTCGCGCGTGGGTCTCCAGCTGGCGGCCCGCAGTTTCTTGAACGGATCGGCCGCCGTCTTCATGTGGAAGATGTGGGCGACCCAGCCGCGGACGAAGCCTTGACGGGCCTCCCACTCCTTGTCGGCGTGGATGGCCTCGGCGGCCGCGCGGTTGACCTGGGGATCGGGGTTGGGCAGCGCTGTGGCCATGCCGCCGATGGGGACGGCGCCGCGCTTGAGGCAGATGGCTACCAGGCGGCGGAAGATGTCGGCCAGAAACGGCGTCGTCTTGATGTCCACGCCGAAGCGGTCGGGCCACACCGCTGCGGGGTCGGCCATCACGTACTCGAAGATCGATGCCTTGAGATCCCAGCGGGCGGCATTGAGCCCGGCCGCGTAGGGGCCGAGCTCGTAGAGCATCTCTTCCATCTCGTACACGCAGGGCAACGACTCCACCAGCACCACGGCCCGGATGACGGCGTCCCTCAGCCAGGGCAGGCGCTCGCGGCTCGCGTCGAAGAGGTCGCGGTAGAGGCGGGCTTCGGGCGCGAACTCCAGCTTGGGCAGGTAGAAATAGATGCCCTGACCGCGCTCGGCCTGGCCCCGGCCGGCATGAAAGAGGGTGAGGGCGGTGCCCAGGACGGCCGCGTTCACCGGCCGGCCATCGATGGTGAACTCCGGCTCGGGCAGGTGGATGCCGCGCTCGCGGTGCATGAAGAAGGGCAGCTCGCCCTCGGCGATCCGGTACTGCTTGCCCCGCTCGGCGTCGAAGGCGTAGAGCTCGCGCTGGATGGCGGCCAGGCGGTTGTGCGCGGCCCGCACCGTGTCGACGAGGCGGTGGCCTCCGGAGTCCTCATCGTCGTCGAGGTCGCCCTCGGCGCGCTCGCCTTCGGGGCCGGGATTCAGCGCGTTGATGAACATGGACGTGATCGAGCAGGGGCCGGAGATCTCGATGCCGGGCTCGAGCAGGTCGGCCGGCACCGGCGGCACGCTCCAGTCGCCACCCCGGGCGGCGCTCGCCGGCCGATGGCCCGGAAGCACGCCCTGTCTGAGCGCTTTGTCCAGCGCGGCGGCCCGCCGGGCCAGCAGCTCGCCGATGCGCGGCGTGAAGCGGTCGTGGAGCGCGACCAGGTAGTCCAGGAACGTCGGGGTAAACAGCTCCGCGGCGCCGTCGACGGGCGTCCAGCGCACACGGGCCGCCGTGGAACCTGCCATGAGTCGCTCCTTCGTCTGCGGAGGGTTGCCGGGCCCGGCCTCGGCGGTGGAGCCGATTTTTTTTCGCATGGCGGCCGGGTAGTGTCAATGGCAGAATGCGGCCCTGCACCGAGGAGGATCGCCATGGCGACCGTGCTGTTCGTCGTCAAAGCCACCATCACCAAGGACCGGGAGGAAGCGTTCAATCGCTGGTACAACGAGGAGCACGTGCCCCAGTTTCTGCAATTCAAGGGCGCGGTGAGCGCGCGGCGCTATCGCGCCATCATGGGCGAGGACACCTACCAGTACATGGCCGTCTACGAGCTGCGGGACGAAGCAACGTTCCGCCGCCTGATGGACTCCGAGCACATGAAGCAGCTCCGTGCCGAGTACGACGCCAACTTCGGCGCGGTCAGCGAGCGCGCGCGCTTCGCCTACACCCAGGTGTTTCCCTAGACCGGTGCGCCGGTTCCGCGGCCTCGGCCACGGTCGCCAGACGCGTCGGACGCTCGACCGCGGTGGCGTCGGCCCGGCGGCGCGACTCAACGAGACGCTCGCGCAGTGGCCCGGCGTCCGGATCACGCCCATGTTCGGCCGCTGGGGCTACTTCATCGGTCCCCGCCTGTTCGCCTGCTATCCCGTGCGTCCCAAGCAGCGGGACCTCTGGATCCATCTGGCCGCCCACGACCAGCGACGGGCGCTGGCTGACCCCCGCATCCGGCCCCACCGCCGTTTCTCCGGCAAGGGCTGGGTCGAGTTGAACGTCGACGAGACCGGCGATGTGAGCCTGGCGCTGCGCTGGCTGCGCCAGGCCTACACGACCGCGCGCAATTCCAAGGAGGATCCCCATGCCTGACCTGCTCACCGTCGTGGCTAAGCTTCGCGCCAAGCCGGGCCGCGAAACGGAGCTGGAGGCGCTGCTCAAGCGGCAGGTGAAGGCGGTGCGCAGCAACGAGCCCGACTGCCTGGTGTACCGGCTCCACCGCCTCACTCAGGATGCGACCGTGTTCCTGTTCTACGAGCAGTACCGTTCGGAGGCCGCCTTCGACGCTCATCGCAAGGCCGCGCACCTGGCGGCGTTCCAGAGCGAGCGCAAGGACCTGGTGGCCGGCCCGGCCGAAGTGGAGATCTACCGCGGGCTGACCGACTGACCGACCGGGCCCTCTCGGCGTATATAAAGGAAGCGCCTGACGCCTAGTGCGTTTGCACTAGAGGTCCCTCGACTCTCTAGCGAGCCTCCGCCGCGACCGCCACCCGGCGGGCGTCGGCCTCGATACGGTCGATCCGCACCAGCGGAACCAGGAGCCAGGTGAGCGCGGTCAGGGCCGCCGAGATCAACACGAGGGGCGTGAAGCCGAAGACATCGTAGAGGCGCGCCCCCACGTTCTGCGAGAGCTGGGTGCCGGCGTTGTACACGGACATCAGCAGCGCGAAGAAAGTGGCCTCCACCCGGGGCGGGCAGGCCTTGGCGGCCAGATCGAGGAATGCCAGCTGGACGAGCATCGCCACCGCGCCGAAGAGAATCTGGATGAGGACGGCCGAGAGAGGGTCGCGGTAGAGGAGGTAGGCCAGCGTGCTGATGACGCTGGCCCCGATCATGGCCACGATGACCTGTTTGAGCCGGACCCGGCGCGACAGCGGCGCGTAGATGATCGCCCCCATCATGGCTGCCGCGTAGAAGACCGAGTCGAGTGCGCCGATGAACTCCTGGCTGAACTTGAGGACGTCCGTCTGGTAGTAGACGAAGGCCGGGCCGAAGGAAGGGCTGAACGCATAGAAGAAGATGAAGCCGGCAACGAGCCAGACCGTGCGGTCGCCCATCGCCGCGCGGATCGCCCGCCACGTCTGGCGGACCGCCTCCCGGTCGGCCGGCGCCGGACGCTCATCGATGAAGCGCAGACCCATCATCAGACTGACCAACGGAAAACAGGCGGCGATGGCGAACGCGGCGGTCAGGTTTCGGGCCCCGGCCAGCTGGCCGCCGAGCACGCCGACCAGGACCGATGAGGCCGTGATGCTCGCCCACTGGACCGACTGAAAGGCGCCGGTGAGCCCGCGGGGCCGGCCGGTCTCGACCATGACCGCGTCGGTGAGGACGTCGGTGAAGGCGAGCCCCAGGCCCATGGTGGTGAAGAGGATCGCCATGGGCCAATACGGATGCTCGGTGAGCAGGGCCAGCGCCGCGCCGGCCATGGCCGCCAGCGACGTGGTCAGCAGGAAGTAGCTCTTGCGGCGGCGGCCCCACAGCGGCACGAAGTCGGAGACGAGCCCGTAGATCGGCTTGATGAGCCAGGGGATCGTGCTCATCAGGAGAAAGTCGGCGACCTGGCCGGCCGAGAGCCCGCGCTCCTTGAGGACGATGGTGATCGTCTGGTTCGGCAGGTACCAGATGCCCTGGGCGAAATAGACCACGCCGAAGAGGAGAGCGAGGCGCTGGGCCTCGGCGGTCTGAAAGGGATGCAGCCGCCGGATCCGCTCGAGCATTCCGCGCCATGATACTGTATCGGCCGATGCTGTCGGTCTGCCCTCATGATTGTCCTTCCGCCTGCAGCCTGGTGGTGAGGGTAGAGGACGGCCGACTGCTCGAAGTCACCGGCAATCCCGACCATTCCTTCACCCAGGGCGTGATCTGCGGCAAGGTCCGCGCCTACGCCGAACGCGTCCACTCCCCCCTGCGCGTGCTGCACCCGCTGCGCCGGGTCGGCGCTAAGGGCGAAGGGCGGTTCGAGCGGATCTCCTGGGAGGCGGCCATCGCCGAGATCGCCGACCGCTCTAGTGCTGCCGGCGGCTGGCCTTGCCGGCCCTGCCACCGCCGGGTGAGGCCAGGCCGAACTGGGAAGTCTTCGGGATGCTGGCCCGGGCCCTCGGCGTGGCCGAGGCGCACTACGCGAAGTCGCCCGAGCAGCTGATCCGGGGGTTCCTGGCGGCCGGCGACGAGACCGTGCGCGGCATCACGTACGAGCGCTTGAGGGCCGAACGCTCCGTCCGCGTGAACCTGCCGCGCCCGTACCTCCCGTTCGCTGACGGCGCCGACGCCGTCGGGGAAGGTGGAGTTCTACTCCGAGGCGCTGGCCGCGCGCGGTGCATCGTGCCGCCCAACCGCTTCTTCCTGAACTCCTCCTTCAGCCAGTCCCAGCGGTTGAAAGCCGGCAGGGCACGCCCACCGTGCTGATCGCCCCAGACGATGCCGGCCGCCGCGGCGTCCGGGATGGCGAGGGAGTGCGGGTCTTCAATGATCGGGGCTCGGTACGCTTGACGGCGCGGGTCACCGACGCCACGCGCCCGGGAGTCGTGGTCATCGAAGGGATCTGGTGGCACCGCTTCCATCCGGGCGGCCAGGGCGTCAACGTTCTCACCAGCGATCGCGTGACCGATATGGGCAACGGCCCCGCTTTTCACTCCAACCTGGTCGAGGTCGCGCCCATCTGACCGCCGGGCGTATCATGCGAGCGTGCCCGCCCGCGCTCATCCGAGCGGGTGAAGCCGGGGCGGCGCGGCCAGCGCCGTAAGTCGGGGATGGTAGTGCAAGCCGCAGGACGGCCGCGGGCTGGGCCCGCGCGTCCGCGGCGAGCCTGCGAGAGCCCCCGGCCGCCGTCCTGGATAGCCGCCGGAGTAACGCCCGGCCGGCGGGTATTCCTTCGGAGGTGCCTCGAGCGGTTTGGAGGGGGCGCGGTGGTGGCACCCCGCGCGAATGGGGAGGTTTGGAGGGGGCGGCCGCTGCCCCCTCCAATTTCATGGACGCCGGCGCTCGAACAGGAGGACGGCCATGGCGCTGTCGCCGGCCGAATTCGCCGAGAGCCTGCTGCAAGAAGCCCGAGAGACTCACCCGTGGCTCCACCACCGACTCTTCCATCTGATCTGGGACGGCCGGCTCAGTTCGACTCAGCTCCAGCAGGTTATCCGCCAGCAGGGGTGTTTCTTCCTCGACACGCTCCGTCACGCCGCCTGGAAGATCATCTCGGTCGGCGGCGAGACGCCGACGTGGGAGGACCTCGAACGCCAGCGGGCGATGATCCCGCTGGTGGTGGAGGAGGGCGGCGAGGACACGGTGGGAGGCAAGACCACGGCCCACGCCTTTCTCTTCGTGCGTCTGGCCGAGGCGCTAGGAATCAGCCGGGACGAGGTGTTCCACACCGAGTACCTGCCCACGACGGTCATCGAGAAGAACGAGCTGTTCCTGCTTCAGCGCTCCTCCACGCTGGAGGCGCTGTGCGGCGGCAACATCGCCACCGAGTCCATCAATCCCATCCACACGGCCCGCATGGCCGAGGCGCTGGAGAAGCACTACGGCGTGCCGCGGAAGGCCCTCGACTTCTACTACGTCCACACGGAGGTGGAGGGGGACCACGCCGCCCGCGCGGTGGGAATGTTGGAGACGCTCGCCGTCACCGACGCCGCCCAGGCCCGCGGCCGGCTGGCGCTCCAGCGAGCCATCGCCGCCCGGCGCATCTGCGCCGACGGGATGCTCGCCGCCTGCGTCTGACGATGAAGTTGGAGGGGGCAGCGGCCGCCCCCTCCAAACCTCCCCATTCAATTGGCGGCCGCAAGGTCCCCCTGCAACCTCCCCATTCGCGCCGGGTGCGACCACCGTTGCGCCGGTGGAGCCGGCGCTCGGACGCTGACTAGCGGCGCGGTGTGCGCTCTTCCACGGGCCGCCCGGCACCCTGCAGCGAGCGCGCCGCATCCTTGACGACGGCGCGGGCCAACCGGCGGAGCCGGCGCGCCGCCCGCATCCGCCGGACCAGCCGCAGCAGCACGGGCAGCACCACCAGCGCGGCGATGAGGCTGGCCGTCGTTCCCAGCGTGAGCAGCAAGCCGAGCCCGAAAATCCCCCGGTGGGCGGCGAGCATGAGGCTGCCAAAGCCCACGATGGTGGTGAGCCCGTTGACGAAGACGGCCATGGCCGTGCTCCGGGCGATCAGCGGTCCCTCGTCGTCTTTGCCGCCCTCCATGAACCGCAGCACGATGTTCGAGCCGAACTCGGTGGCGGCGCCCAGGATGAGGGGAATGCCGAACACGTTGCCCAGCGTGAGCTTGAGGTCGAAGAAGTACATCAGACCGAAGGTCCAGACGAGCCCCAGAGCCAAGGGCAGCAGGGCCAGCATGGTCTCACGCAATCGCCGAATGGTCAGCCACATCATGACGACGACCAGCACGATGGCGTAGACCGTGCCTTGCTTGTAGGCACGCTCCATGAGGCGGATGGCCTCGAAGGTGATGACGGGGGTGCCGGTGACGTCGGGATCCGTCCGGCGCAAGTCGTCAACGAAGCGCTCGGCGCCCTGCCGGTCCCAGATGTCGACGGCCGGATGGATCTGCATGAGGAAACGGCCGCGGTCGCTCACGAACTTGCGCCGGATCTCGGGCGGCAAATCTTGAAGTCCGACGCTGCGGGGCGCGAGGTTGGCCTGCAGCCGCTGGAACGACCGGAGGAAGTCGCGGTAGAGCTGCTGCTGGAGAAGCGTCAGCGGGGGCTCGATGGCCTCGTGGTCGCTCTGTCGCAGCCTGAGCGATAGCGCGTCGAGGCGCGCCGTCATCGCCCCCAGGCGCTGCCGCGCTTCGCCCGGCGGGGCCTCGTTAGCGGCGATGTCCAGCCGCCGCCGCAAGGTCTCCAGCGCCGCGATGAGGCGATCGATGTCCAGGGGGAGGGGACGGCTCACCCGCACCGGACCCACCACGGGCGCGAAGTCGCCGATGATCTTCCGCTTCTCGTCCTGGTCCTCGGGAATGAGCAGCAGGGCCGAGTCGACCTCGGAGACGCTGGCCAGCCGGCTGAAGGCCGTCTGCTTGCGCCGCAGCTCCTCGAGGGAGTCGGCGCTGGCCAGCGCGGCGAACCCCGATCGTCCGGCCGTGGCCAGCACCCGCTTCTCCCAGGCTACGGACTCGGTGCCCTTGGCCTGGAGGTTCAACAAGTTGTAGTCGAACCGCACCCAGCGCAATCCCCAGGCGGAGACGGCGGTGATGGCGATGGCGACCACCAGCACGGTCCGGGGATGGGCGGCCACGAAATCGAGCAGCGGCACCCGCATGCGCTCGAGCTCGAGGGCCCGGGGGACCGTTCCGGGACGCCGGTCGCGGCGGCGGTCGACCAGCATGAGCGCGGCCGGGAACACCGTCATCATGGCCAGCCAGGCCAGCAGCAGCGCGCTGCCGGAGATGATGCCCAGCTCCTGAAGCCCCCGGAAGTCGGTGAAGGCCAGCACGTAGAAGGTGCCGGCCGCCGACAGCGCGCCCAGCAGCATGCCCGGCCCGCTGCGGGCCGCGGTGACCTCGATCGCCTCGCTGGGGCTCCGCCCCAGGTAGAGCTCCTCCTCGTACCGGAAGAGGAAGTAGATGCCGTAGTCGATGCCGATGACGATGGAGATGAACATCACCGAGAAGAGCGAGAGATGGCCGATCAGCAGGGTGGCCAGCCCGATCGACCAGCCCAGGCTCACGGCCAGAACGATGAGCATCAGCACCGGCTTGCCGACGCGCCGGAAAGCCAGCAGCAGCAGCGCCAGGGTCAGTGCGAAGGCCAGCAGCGTGGCCTTCTGGCTGTCCGCGAAGGCCGCCGTCATCTCGTCGTTGGCCAGGGCCGGCTTTCCGGTGACGCCAACACTGACGTGGGGGAACTGGGGGCGCAGGGAGGCGATCACGGCCCGCGTCGCGTCGATGGCCTGACGGTCGCCGGTGAAGCTGCCGGCCTCGCTCAGCGGCTCGGCCAGGATGAAGAGCAACCGCTGATCGTCGGAGAGGAAATACCCGGCGCCCGCCGCGTCCCCCTCGGCCGAGAAGAAGGCCCCCCACGGCGAACGATAGGGCACCGGCCGGTCCAGGCGCGCAGCCACCTGGCCCACCAGGTCCTCGACGAAGCGCAGATCACTGGCGCCCTTGGCCTCCTCCAGGCCAAGGCTGAAGAGCCCCGACACGAACGCGCCGGCGATCTGCTGGGAGAGGCCCTCCATCAGCTGGTCGAGGGTTGGCCGGGCCGCGAAGGCCTCCATGAAGTCCTGGTAGTCGAAGATCTTGTCGCGGATCTCGGCCAGCT
>JBOHPP010000050.1:0-4644 GCA_050731755.1 Candidatus Rokuibacteriota bacterium
GCAGGAACTCGGCCTCGACCCAGTCGCGGATGGCGTCGCGCACCATCCGCTCCTCCTCGCTCAGGAGATCTTCGATGCCGTAGTAATCGACCCCGCGAAACTTCTCCATGACCTAGTCCCTCTGACGCCGCGCGGACAGCGGCACCGAGAGCAGGGCGCCCAGCGCCACCGCCAACGCCGCCGCGTGGACGTAGTGGATCGGCGTGTTCCAGGCGAGGAAGCGGCGGGCCACCTCGCCCGGGACGTCGGTCGTGCTGCGGACCACGGCCGCCTCCAGAGCGCCGAAGCCCGAGGCGTAGTGCAGGATCACCCAGCCGGCGCCGCCGGCCCCGGCCACCGCCGCGGCCAGCCGATGGCGCCGGCGCACCAGCGCGACGAGCAGGAAGGCCAGGGCGGCGAGGACCTGCAGCCCGGCCACCGCGTAGTAGGCATTCAACCCCGTCCGGCCGGCCGTGCTCCGGAACACGGGGTACGTCCGGGGAAACACACCAGTGGACGAGGCCGACAGCAGCCAGTCGATGAACGGCGCCAGGATCAGCGCGTGCCCCAGCATGAAGCCGGCCACGAGCCCCGTGAGCAGGACGGCCAGGGCCCAGCAGGTCCAGTACAGGCGATCACCAAGCGTCATGCTAGAGGCGGATGGGGTTGAAGTCCGTCCGGGCATCGAACGTATCGAGCCCCTCGCTCGATTTCAACCACGCCACCACCGCGTAGGTGACCGGCGTCGCCGCCGCCTCGTAGAGGACCTTCACGCCCCACTGCCCGGCCACGATGCCGGCCAGCACGCCGGGTGGCACCGTGCCGGCGAAGGCGAGCGTGATGAACACCGCGGAGTCGAGGCCTTGGCCGACCACGGTGGATCCGATGGTGCGCAGCCAGAGCCAGCGGCCGGCGGTGGCGATCTTGAGCTTGGCCAGCACGAAGGCGTTGGCGAACTCGCCGGCGAGGTACGCGGCGAACGACGCGGCCAGGATGCGCGGCGTCTGGCCCAGGATCTCGGCGTAGGCGGCCTGGCCCATCCAGAAAGGTGCCGCGGGAATCTCGCCCCCGACCCAGATGGCCAGGACCATGAGCGCGTTGGCGGCGAAGCCGAGCCAGATCACGCGCCGGGTCGCCGCATAGCCCCAGACCTCCGTCAGTACGTCGGCCAGGATGTAGGACAGGGGAAAGACGATGATGGCCACCGGCAGCACGATGCCGCCCACGGCGATCAGCTTGGTCGCGATGACGTTGGCGGTGAGCAGGCAGGTGACGAAGAGCACCGCGCAGGCGACGAACCGCCAGCTCATGGCCGATAGATTGTAATGGGTGTATTCTCCCCGCACCACAAGGAGGTGGCCCATGGACCGACGACAGTTCCTGAAGCTGGGCGCCGTCGCAACGGGGACCTTCGCGATAGGAACCGTGGGCTCATGGGGCTGGCGGCCCGCCAGGGCTCAAACCCTTACGGTGCCGAGCGTGGACCGCCTGGTTATGACGAACGCCTTGGACAACCTCTACGACATCTTCGCGAAACCGGGGAAGCTTGAGACCATCGAGGTGCAGCGAGCACGCCGCGCGGGAGACTACATCCCCCTCATGGCCGAGCACGGGTTGGCCTACCATCTGGAGTCGGTACGCGGTCAGGAGCGCCGGGAGATCCTGCTCGACTTCGGTCTCACCCACCCCAACCTCTTCTATAACTATGGAGCCCTCGGCGTCGACCCCGCGCGGGCCGACGCTCTGATCATCAGCCACGGGCATCGCGACCACTACGGCGCGCTGCCCGAGCTGGCCCGCACCAGCCAGGGGAAGTTCAAGCCGGGGCTGACGCTCTACGCGGGCGGCGAGGACACCTTCTGCCATCGCATCATTCTGGTACCGGACGGGACGCGGGTGGATGCCGGCCGGCTCGACCGCGAAGCGCTCGAGGCGCAGGGCCTGCGCGTGGTACTGACCAAGCAGCCGACGGTCTTCGCCGGCCAGGCTTTTACCACGGGCCAGATTCCGCGCTTGACGGACTTCGAACGGCCACCGGCCGCCGCGCGGCTCACGGCCGGGCCGATGGACTCCAGTTGCTCACCGGCCCACTTCGCGACCTCGAAGGTCGAAGCCAAGCCGGGCGAGCTGGTGGCCGACCAGTTCCTCGGCGAGCACGCCACCGTCTACCACGTCAAGGACCGCGGTCTCGTGGTCATCACGTCGTGCGGGCATGCCGGCGTGATCAACTCCGTGCGGCAGGCACAGAAGGCCTCGGGGATCGACAAGGTGCACGCCATCGTCGGCGGCTTCCATCTGGCCCCCGCTCCGGACGAGATCGTGGCCCGGACGGTCGAGGCGTTCAAGCAGATCAACCCCGACTACATAATCCCCTCGCACTGCACGGGCGTGAACACCATCATCGCCGTGCACCGGGAAATGCCGAAGAAGCTCGTCATGCCCTCGACGGGCACGCGCGTGATCTTCGGCGCGTAGCGCGTTCATGAACAATGGAGGGGGCGAGACGCCCCCTCCATTTCCTCCCCGGCTCAGTAGCGCCCGACTGCGGTTCCGAGATCCGCGGGCGTAGCGCCCCCGCCGCTCTCAGACATTGGTGACGATCGAGGGCGGCTCCTCGCCGAGCGCCCGCTCGAGGGCATGGGCCAGCGCGGCGTCGTGGGCGTGGGTCGTCGAGAAGATGCGGCACTGGGCGACCTTGCCCGGCAGGTACTTGAGGATCTCCGTCAGCGGCTCGGCGGTCACCTCGTTCCGGCCCGCGTCGTGTACGTAGATCTGGCGGTCACCCATCTTGAGCGGGTTGAGCGGGCGCGGGTCCTGCAGAGCCATGTCGATCTTGAACGGCAG
The DNA here is from genome assembly GCA_050731755.1 of Candidatus Rokuibacteriota bacterium. Lineage (GTDB taxonomy): Bacteria > Methylomirabilota > Methylomirabilia > Rokubacteriales > CSP1-6 > JBOHPP01. Next base: position 2,824 of record JBOHPP010000050.1, read on the forward strand.
GTCCTTGAGTCGGGCCGGCAGGTACGCCAGCACGCGGCGCTCGACGGTCTCGACGTCGAGGAAGCCCTGGCCGCGCTTGGGCTCGAAGAGGTCGAGGACCACCTCGTGCGACATGCGCCACTTGAGCCGGCGGTCCAGGACGTGGCGCCACTCGGCGCCGAGCCGCCGCCGCTCGGCGGCGTCGGGGTCGCGGTCGTGGGCGTCGTGCCAGCGCCCCACTTCCTCCAGCAGCGTCCATTCCGTGAGGTGCAGGTACGGGTGCAGGTCCTTGCGAAGGTCGAAGGGAAAGGCCAGCCGCATGGTGTCGCGGAAGATCTCCTTGAGGTGGAGGTCGATCCCCCGGGTCGTCCGGTGATAGTAGACGTTGGTGTACATGTAGAACCGGGCGTTCAGAAACATGATGAAGGCGCCCAGGCCGGCCCGGTCCAGCGTCAGCCCTTTCTCCGAGAAGAACGAGTAGTAGATGATCCGCTCGACATCGATGGGGCCCACCGCCACGCCGCACATGTAGGCGTCGCGGAGCACGTAGTCCATGTTGTCGGCGGTGAACACGCCGGAGAGCAACGGCTTGAGGAAGGGCAGCCACCGGGGATGCGACTCGAGCGGCTGGGTGTAGGCCTTGCCCATGAGATAGCAGATCCACTCCGGATCGACCTGCTCGCCGGCGGCGAAGGCGCCGGAAGGGCTCCGGCTCAGGTGCCGGATGACGTCGCCCAGCTCCTCGCGGATGATCCGCTGGCCCACCAGCTCGTGGGTCAGCTCGTAATCGATCAGGAAGTTGTCGTCGAAGAAGTGGCCGAAGGGGCCGTGCCCGACGTCGTGGAGGAGGCCGGCAATCCGTAGCAGCTCCTCCAGGAGCGGCGCCGACGGGCCGTCGGGGAAGATGGCCCGGAGCGAGGGGTAGAGCTGTTGGGCCAGGCGTCCGGCCAGGTGCATGGCGCCCAGCGAGTGCTGGAACCGGCTGTGCTCGGCGGCCGGAAACACCCACCGGGCCGACTGTAGCTGGGGGATGCGGCGCAGGCGCTGCACCCACGGGGTGTCGATGACGTCCTGCTCGGTGGCTTCGCCCTGGATCACGCCCGGCCGCGTGAAGAGAATGTACTGATGGACGGGATCGGCGATGAGCCCGCGCCCCTGGTAGGTGTCGGCTGCGCCCTTCATCAGGCAGAGCCTACCGCAAAAGTCGCGCCGGAGCGCGCGTGACGCCCCGGCCTCAGCGTAGCGGCGGGCGGAGCAGCCGGTAGCGGTCGATCGAGCGCACGGCGATCACGTGCAGCCGCTCCTCGCGCCGGACGCCGACGCGGACGATGTCGCCGGCCTGGCCACGCCAGAGCTGCTCGTAGAACTCCTCCTGGGAGCCGACGCCCACGCCGTTGACGCTCACGATGCGGTCGCCCTTCTGGAAACCGGCGCCGGCGGCCGGGCCCACCGGGGCCATGCCCTCCACCACCACGCCGTCCGCCGACCCCGACGTGTAGAGCCCGAGCCACGGCCGGGGTGGCCGGCTCACCACGCGTCCGGCGGCGATCAGCTCGTCTTTGATGGAGACGAACTTCTCGATGGGGATGGCGAGGTTGACGTGTGGGTGCTCACCCAGGCGGAGCGAGGCGAGGCCGATCACCCGGCCTTCCGTGTCCACGACAGCGCTGCCGCCCCAGGAGGGGCTGCCCGGCGCCACCAGGAGCGCGCGGTCGAGCATGTACTCCCAGAAGCTCGAGAAGCGCCGGATGCCGCGGACGCTGCCGCTGACGTGCACGAGGTCGTTGTCCTCGTCCACACCCACCGTGCCCGTCAGCATCCCTACCGACGCATCGGCGGACT
>JBOHPP010000051.1:0-10964 GCA_050731755.1 Candidatus Rokuibacteriota bacterium
TGCCGACGTTGGCGACGGTGCTGCCGGAGATCATCCCGAACAGGCTCGAGCCGACGATGGCCACCTTGGCCGAGCCGCCCCGGACGCCGCCGAACAACGCCTGGGCCAGCTCCAGGAAGAACTGGCCGGCCCCCGACTCCCGGAAGAAGACGCCGAACAGGACGAAGAGGAAGACGAAGGTGGCGGATACGCCGAGGATCAGGCCGAAGATGCCGTCGAAGGTCAGATAGAGCGTCGAGATGATCCGCCGAGCCGAGTAGCCGCGGTGGCCGATCAGCCCCGGCAGGTCGCCGCCCACGACGGCATAGGCGAGGGCGAGCAGGGTCAGGACCGGCAGGGGCCAGCCGAGCGTCCGCCGCGTCCCCTCCAGAATGGCCAGGATCAGCAGAGCGCCGAGCCACAACTCGTGCGTGTCGAAGCTGCCGGAGCGGAGGAGGATGCCCTCGTAGTCCCAGGCCACGTAGCCGGTGGCGGCGGCGGCGCCGACCGCGAGCAGGACGTCGACCAGCCGCGTCCAGGCCCGCGGCGGGGCGCTCCGCAGCATGGGGACCGTGAGGAACACCAGGACGAGCCCGAAGGCGAGGTGAACGGCCCGCTGCTGGAAGGCCGGCCGCGACCCGAGGAAGCCGGTGGCCAGGTGAAACAGCGACCAGGCCACGGCCAGGACGCTGACGAGCAGCGGCCGCGCGCTCACCCCGGGGTTACTTCAGCACCCCCCGCTCCCGCCAGAAGCGCTCGGCGCCGGGATGGAGCGGCGCCGGCACCATCTCGTTGTCGACGAAGAAGCGCGTCTTCTCGACCGTGAACTCCTTGCCGCCAGCATGCAGCTCGCCGAACTCGCCGACGTGCTCGACGATGGTCTTCACGATGTTGTAGACGAGCGCGGGGTCGGCGTCCTTGTTGGCGATGAGCGTCGTGTAGAAGGCGGGCATCAGAACGTCGGCGTCCTGCCCGGGATAGGTGCCCGCCTTGAGGGTGAGCGGGGTCCAGTACTGGTAACGCTTGCCGAACTCGCGGGCCTTGTCGGGCTCCAGGCCGAGGACCCGCACCGGGCGGGTGGCGGCCAGCTCCATCACGCTGGCGTTCCGCGGGGCCGCCGCGAAGAACCCGACGTCGAGGGCGCCGTCCTTCATCGCGCTGACCTGCTCCGAGTAGTTCAGCGTCTTGTGCTGGACGTCGCTCTCCTTGACGTCGTACATCGCCATGGCCGGCGCCAGCATGGCCAGGGAGGCCGGGGAGTTGGTGGCGATGCGCTTGCCCTTGATGTCGCTGTACGACTTCACACCGGAACTGGCCCAGGCCACCGCCGTCTGGCCGGTGTCCATGCCGGCCATGACGAAGCGCACGCCGTCGTACTTCTTGTCGAAGTCCTTCCGGCTGCCGCGGTAGCCGTGGTGGACGGTGGCCAGCTCGGCCAGGGCGATCGTCAGCTCGCCGGCGTGCACCAGCTTGGTGGCGTGGGCGGAGCCCGTCACCGGCTCGGGGGTGGCGGTCACGCCGGTCAGATGCTGGTTCAGGATCTTGCTCATCGCGGTGCCGACGAAGTAGTAGACGCCGCCGGTGGAGCCGGTCCCGACGGAGATGCGGCTGGCCGAACCGGCCGTGAGCGGCAGGCTGATCGCCACCGCCACCAGCGACAGCGCCATGAGCTTCTTCATTGCGGATCTCCAGTGAGGCGGTAGAGGCGCCGGGGGTTCTCGGACAGGATCCGGCGCTTCTCGCCGTCGGTCAGGTCGGGCCGGTCACGCAGCTCCTTGAGGGACTGGGGATAGCTGTGGTCCCAGTGGGGAAAGTCCGAGGCGTACAGGATCTGGCCGGCGCCGACGTAGTCGATCGCCTGCCGGAGGAGCACTTCCTCGGCTTCGCACGAGAAGTAGATCTGCCCGCTCTTGACGTACTCGCTCGGCCGCCGGGGTAGACGGCGTGCTTCCACGTGACCTCGCTTCTCGAACTCCTCGTCCATCCGCTGCACGAAGTAGGGCACCCAGCCGGCTCCCGCTTCCAGGTAGACGATCCGCAAGCGCGGGAAGCGGGCGGGGACGCCCTCGAAGATCATGGAGGTGATCTGGCGCATCTGACCGAACACGTGGGAGACGGTATGGGCCTGGATGAACTTCGGAAAGGGCTCCACGCCCAGGGTGCTCATGTCGGTGCCCGAGGCGTGGACGCACACCGGCACGTCCAGCTCCTCGGCCGCGGCGTAGATCGGATCGAAGCGCGGGTGACCCAGCAGGTAGGGCCCGTCGGCGGCGAGCATGGCTCCGACGAAGCCGTAGCGGGTGACGCTGCGCCGCAGCTCGGCCGCCGCGGCCGCCGGGTCTTGCAGTGGGAGGAGCGCGACGCCTTTGAGCCGCGCGCTCTGGCTGGTGAGCTCCTCGTGGAGCATCGTGTTGTAGGCCCGGCAGGTGGCGGCGGCCCAGTCGGCGTCGCGCAGGAAGGGCATGAAGAGTCCGAGCGTGGGGAACAGGACGCTCATCGCCATGCCGCCGGCCTCGAGCGCCTCGTGCCACGACTTCACGTCTCCCGCCCAGTCGTGGAAGGTGCCGGTGAGACGCCGGTCCCAGCCGTCCTGGGGGAAGAAGGGCGTGAGGAGCGGCCGCTTGCGGTACGGTTCCTCGAGATGGCGGGCGATCTGCTCCCAGGTTTCGGTCACGTGCCCGTCGGCGTCGATGATTTCCAGGTGCATGGTCGGCTCCCCCGCCGGTGGCGCCCCGGTTTGGAGCGCTCGTTCACCCGGTGGGCGCCAGTCATCGCATGGTCGGGCCTCGGCCGTCAAGGCGCCGGCCCCACGCCGCCTGACCAACAGGAGGCTTGATCCAGGCGAGGGCGCTCCCTCAGACTATCGGCGCCCCTGGCTGCCGAACCCACGACCGAAGGAGGAAGACGCGACGGCGGCGGTTCTCTACTGAGACGCTCACGCCTCGCGCTTCGGCTCCACCACCTCGAACGTCAGCGTGAAGTCGTCGAGGAGGCTGAAGAGCTCGGCGACCTTGTCGGGCTTGCCTTCGATCTCGACGAGGCCGCGATGCACCGCATCGGCGAACGGCATCTCGCGCAGGATGAGGCGATTCAGCACGGCCCGGTCGAGGGTCACCGTCGCGTCCGCGCCGTGGGACTGCCGATCGCCTCGCCAGGTCAGGGCGCAGTTCTCGAGGGTCAGCACGTAGCGCTGGCCGCTGTCGGAGAACACCCAGTTGATCACGAGGCGCCGGCCTTCGGCCTTCTCGCCATTGAGCCGCACGCCCAGATAGTCGAAGAAGAGATCGAGGCTCATGGCCCGGACGATGTCGGGACTGATGGGGGCCCGGGCCGCGACGGTGGGCGGGCCCTGCCGCAGCTCGAGAGCGCCCAGAAGATAGGCGTTGCGCCAGGTGGCCGACTCGGCCTCGTAGCCGAGCTGCTCGAGCGCGTCGGCGGCAAGGTGGCGGGCCTCTGTGTTCGAGGGATCGGCGAAGACCACGTGGCTCATGGCCTCGGCGACGAACCGGTATTCCCCTCGCGCGAAGTCCTCCCGCGCCCGACGGATGGCCGCCTCGGCCCCGCCCATGTACTCGACGTACTTGCGGCCGCGCTCGACCGGCGGAAGCGGGTTGAGGTTGGCGGGATGGGCGTCGTACCAGCCGAGATACCGTTGATAGACCGACTTCGCGTTGTGGCTGACCGTCCCGTAGTAGCCGCGCGCGTGCCAGGCCGCGGCGAGACTCTGGGGCAGGGTGAGGCGCTCGGCGATCTCGGCCGCCTTGTACCCATGGTTCGCGAGGCGCATCGTCTGGTCGTGCAGGTACTTGTAGAGGTCGCGCTGCTTGCCGAGGTAGTCGAGCACGCGGTCGGTGCCCCACACCGGCCAGTGGTGCTGGGCGAAGACGACGTCGGCGTTGGACGCGAAGCGGTCCCGGGCCTCGTCGAGATACCGGGCCCAGGCGTTGGCGTCGCGCGCCTGCGCGCCGCGCAGGGGATAGACGTTGTGGAGATTGTGCGTGGCGTTTTCGGCGAGATTCAGCGCCCGGAGCCTCGGATAGAACATGTGCATCTCGGCGGGCGCCTCGGTCTCCGGGGCGAGCTGAAACACGATCTCGATACCGTCGAGGTGATGAACCTCGAAGGGCGCCTTGATGACGTGGGTCGGTGGGATGAGGGTGACGGTGCCTCGCGACGTCACCTTGCCCAGGCCGGCGTCCACCTGGCCGCGCGGGCTCTTCGGCAGGGTGGCGCCGAACTGGAATTGCGCGCGCCGGATCATGGCCGGGCCGGCCAGCACGACCTCCGAGACGATCTCCGGCATGAAGCGGTCGGGGGCGATGATGTCGACCCGTCCCGCCTCGACGTCGGCGGCGTCGACGACGCCCCGGACGCCGCCGTAGTGATCGGTGTGGCTGTGGGTATAGATGACGGCCGTCACCGGCCGGTGCCCCCGGTGCTGACGATAGAGCTCGAGGCCCGCCCGGGCGACCTCGGTGGAGATCAAGGGATCGATGACGATGACCCCCCGGTCACCCTCGATCAGCGTCATGTTGGAGATGTCGAACCCGCGGACCTGGTAGATGCGGTCGGTGACTTGAAAGAGGCCGTTGTTCATATTGAGCCGCGCCTGGCGCCAGAGGCTCGGGTTGACTGTGGGTGGAGCCTCCTCGTCGCTGAGGAAGGCATAGTCCTTGAGGCTCCAGATGATGCGGCCCTGCGCGTTTCTGATCTCGACCTCGGGCAGCGTGCCGAGAAAGCCGCGGCGGGCGTCGTCGAAGTCCCGGGTATCGTCGAACGGGAGCGCTTTCAGCACGGTCTCGTTGCGCGCGCGCGTGGTCGGCGTGGCATCCTTTGGGCTCTGCGCTGGAACGGTCATGGAGATCCTCCCCAAGGTTAGCCTGGCGTGAGGCGAGGGACGTGCCGGGATCACGCCCGGCTCAGGGCCGGACGCAATTGATGTAGGTCCAGCAGCACCGGAACGCCGGCCGGCCGCCGAAGAGCGTGTCCATGGCGTGGCGGATGAGCGCCAACCGGTCGGCCACGGCTTCCTTGCCCGGCGCTTTGCCGTCCACCTTGACGGAGGTGCCCACCCAGCCGAGCACGGCCTCGTGGTAGGCGCTGAGGAACTCGAACCAATCCTCGACCCGGGCCTCGATGGTGCGGCCCGTTACCTCCTCCACCGTGAAGCCGGCTTGCTCGAGGCAGCGCACGTAGTAGTCGAGCGGTCGCACCGGCAGGAAGACCTGATCCCGGTAGGCCACGTGCGCCTGCATCCGGGTGTCGTCGTCGAGGAGCGGCCGGTAGGCGGCGTAGCGGGGGTCGTTGCGGACCAGTCCGACGGCAACCTCGTGGATGGCCCACACGGTCTCGTCCAGGATCCATTCACTCGGCCGGGCTTGCGGATTGCGGATGTTGCCCGACTGCACGAAGACGCGTCCATGTGACTTCACCACCCGGGCCCAGGACGCGACCGTCTCCGGCAGGTCCCGGTAGAGATGGATCGCGTTGGTGGACGTCACGGCGTCCACCTTGCGCGTCAGCAGCTCCGCCCCGATCACCTCCTCGAGGAGCTCGAGCCGCTTCTCCTCTTTGAGCCAGCGCAAGAGCCGGAACCCGACGCGCTCCTCGTCGCGGAACTTGTCGAGCGCCACGCGGAGGAACTTGGGCGAGCTGTCCACGATCAACATCCCGAACTGACGGTCGAAAATCCTCAAGTTGAGCCGGTCGAGCAGGATCCCGGTTCCACCCGAATAGTCGATCAGGAGCTGGCCTTCCTCCATGTGGCGGGCCAGGTCCTCCACCGTCGGGTCGAGGTTCCGATACCAGCCGTGGTTTTCCACCGTGTCGTAGCGAAGGCCGAAGGTGTCCACCGGCTGCCGCGTCCAGTCATCGTCAGGAACGCGTTGGAAACCGGGCGGCCACTGGAAGCGGCGCCGGGGGCCGCCGGCCGGCTGGATCGGAGCGCTGAGCTCCCCGTGGATGCGCAAAAGCTCAGGGATGGTGGCCGGAGGCCGCCGGCCCCAGCCGCACTCGGTGGCGATGCCGAAGCCGGAGATGAAGCGGCGGGCGATCTCCATGCGGCGCGCGGTCCCATCGACACCGTCGGTGTGGTGGACCAGCCCGAGGTACAGCTCGGTCTCGGGACGCAGGCGAAGCTCTCGCAACGGCGCGTAGTACGCCTCGTCGACGCGGTCGCGCGGAACTGGCAAGTGAATCCAGTTGAGGGGCCGGCCCAGGCTCGCCGCCAGCGCGTTGGCCACGTCGACCAGCTTGCCGGCGTCGGCCGGCTCCTTGTAGTGCCGATGCTGGACGTCGCCGTAGCAGAAGTGGTAGCCGAGCGGGACGTCCGGCGCCACGTTGCGGGAGAGCCGGAGCAGCCGCTCCAGGATGCCACCCTTGACGTCGCCGAACCAGACCGGGAAGACGCCCTCCAGCATCCCGAACTCGAAGTTCGTATCCCACTGGATGGCGAGCTGGTCGTGGGGGACATCCTGGAGGATGATCCGCAGCTCGCCCAGGAGTTGGTCCTCGTAGATCGGTTCCAGAAGCCCCTGGTGCTCGGGGACCACGAAGGCGCTGATCGGGGCCAGCGGCGTGGGCAGGCAGACCTGGAAGCGACAGGCAACCGGAACCAGGCCGTCGCGCTTGAGACGCGCGAAGACGCGATAGGAGGCGCTCGCCGCGTCGGCGTAGCCCAGGGGACCGAACGTGATGCTCTCCGGGCGCACGCCCTCCCCGAGGCGGACGCGGGGCAGGGGACGCCAGCTGGCCGGGCCGGGCGGAACCACCTCGAGCTGCCGCTGGGAGGTGAAGACGGGAAGCTGCCACACGATCCAGTCGGAGCGGGGTCCCGTCTCGCCGTCAGGAATGCGTCGCAAGCGGTCCCCGATCCCGGAGGCGATCGTGCGGAAGACGACCTCCGAGCTGGCCAGCGGCACGCTCCCGACCAGGTGCACGCCGTATCCCAGGGATGGAGCCACGATCGCGCCCACGGCGCCATGATACCTTCTGTCTCTCGGGGAGGGAGGTCCTGCTGAGCCGCGAGGACAACGAGCTCGTGCCGGCGATCTGGTGAGTGCACCAATCACCGTCGAAAAGTTCGCCGTCGGCCAGTCCGTGCGGCGGGTCGAGGACCCGCGGCTGCTGCAAGGGCTCGGGCGCTACTCCGACGACGTCGATCTGCCGCGCCAGGCGTACGCCGTCGTCGTGCGCTCGCCCCACGCCCACGCTCGCATTCGCGCGATCGATACGAGCTCGGCTCGCACGGCCACGGGCGTCCTCAGCGTCCTCACTCACGTCGACCTCGCCGCCGATGGCGTGGGCAACCTGCCCACCGACCGCACGCGCAAGCGGCGCGACGGATCGCCGGCGTTCGCCACGCCGCGGCCCCTGCTCGCGCGCGATCGCGTGCGCCACGTCGGCGACCCCGTAGCGCTCGTCATCGCCGAGACTCGGGAGCGCGCCGCCGACGCCGCCGAGTTGATGACGGTCCGCTACGAGCCGCTGCCGGCGGTGGCGGCCACGGCGGACGCCCAGCGCCCGGGCGCGCCTCCGGTCTGGGGCGAGGCCCCCGACAACGTGGCCTTCTTCTGGGAGGCCGGACAGCGCGACGCCGTCGCCCGCGCCATCGAGCGCGCCTCTCACGTCACGCGCCTGGACTTCGTCGTCAGCCGCGTGACGGCGGCACCGCTGGAGCCGAGGGCTACCGTCGGCGAGTACGACCGGCGGGCCGGACGCTATACGCTGCACACGGGCATTCAGTCGCCGCACCTCACGCGCGGGCTGCTGGCTGACGTGCTGAGAGTTCCGCACACGCAGGTGCGCGTAGTGACCGCCGACGTCGGCGGCAGCTTCGGGATGCGGAGCGGGCTCTATCCGGAGATGGCGCTGGTCCTGTGGGCGGCGCGACGGCTCGGGCGGCCGGTGAAATGGACGGCCAGCCGCCGCGAGGGCTTCGTGAGCGATGAGCACGGGCGCGACAACGTCTCGACCGTCGAGCTGGCCCTCGACGCGGCCGGCACGTTCTTGGCCCTGCGGGTGGCCATCACCCTCAACGTCGGTGCCTACTTCACGCCGCGCAGCGCGGGACCGGGCACCAACAACATCGGCGGCGTCGCCGGCGTCTACACCACGCCGGTGATCCATTCCCAGACGACGGGCGTCTTCACCCACACGACGCCCACGGGCCCCTACCGCGGCGCCGGCCGGCCGGAGGCCACCTACGCCATCGAGCGCGTCATCGACGTCGCCGCGCGCGAGCTGGGGATCGACCCCATCGAGCTGCGCCGCCGCAACCTCATCCCGTCATCGGCGATGCCGTACAAGACCGGCCTCGTCTTCACCTACGACTGCGGCGACTTCGCCCGCGGCATGGACATGGCGCTCGGGCTCGCCGATCACGCCGGGTTCGAGAAGCGGCGCCTGGAGGCCCGGACCCGGGGCAAGCTGCGTGGTCTCGGTGTCGCCAACCCGATCGAGGTCGCGGGTGGCCCCTACACGGCGGTGAACCCGGACACCGCCGCCCTGCGCGTCAACCCCGACGGCTCGGTGACGCTCTTCGCCGGCTCGACGTCGATGGGGCAGGGGAACGAGACCGCCTTCGCCCAGATCGTGGCCGAGCGGCTCGGCGTGCCGCCCGAGCGCATCCAGGTTTTGGCCGGCGACAGCGACGCGCTCGGCGCCGGCCGGGGCAACGGCGGCTCGGGCGCCCTCACCGTGGGCGGCTCGGCGGTGACGCGCGCGGCCGACAAGATCATCGAGCGCGGCCGCCGCATCGCCGCGCACCTGCTGGAGGCCGGCGTGGACGACGTCGTGCTTCGCGACGGCCGCTTCGCCGTCGTCGGCACCGACCGCGGCGTGGCGTTCGCGGACGTGGCACGCGCCGCATACGCGCCGGGACGGCTGCCGGCGGGGATGGAGCCCGGCTTCAGCGAGACAGCCGCCTTCGTGCCGCCCGCGGTGACGTTCCCCAATGGCTGCCAGGTGTGCGAGGTGGAGATCGACGAGGAGACCGGCGCGGTGAGCGTCGTGCGTCTCACCGTCGTCGACGACGTCGGCCGCATGGTGAACCCGATGCTGGTGAAGGGCCAGATCCACGGCGGCGCCGTCCAGGGCCTGGGGCAGGGCCTCTTCGAGCTGGTCGCCTACGACGCCGAGACCGGCCAGCTCCTGGCCGGCTCCTTCATGGACTACGCCCTGCCGCGCGCCGCCGACGTGCCGTCGTTCCACGTCGACGCGCACGAGGTGCCGACCCGGGTGAACCCGCTGGGCGCCAAGGGCGTGGGCGAGGCCGGCACCGTCGGCGCGCTGCCCGCCCTCATGAACGCCGTGAACGACGCCCTGGCCCCGCTCGGCGTGCGCCACCTCGACATGCCGGTGACGGCCGAGCGCGTGTGGCGCGCGATCCAGGAGGCGAAGCGGCGCCTTTGAGCGCCCTCTGCCGGCCGTTTCGTGCGCGGCGCACCAAACCCTGTCTTGTCGGCCACGGAGCCGCACGCTATAGTCGGCGCGTCCGGAACGAAAGGGGGCGGCGGGTCGCGGGGCTCCTGAAGGGGATCGGGCCGGAGTCGTACAACGCCACGTCGCGTCAGCGACATTCGTTCGTGATGTACCTGCTTGAGGACACCTCGACATCAGCACCGTATAGGAGTCCGGAGGCGCCGCTGTGTCTGAACGCAAGCGCGCCAGGATATGCTGTAGGGTCGTGCAGCCTATCCCAATCGGCGGGAACACAGCATCCAGTGGCAAAGCATTGACGGGGCAGGGCACGAGGCCGGAGCGACGGTCGGGTCGCCGGCGAGATAGGCTGCAGAAGCCCGCTGGAGTTGCGAGATATCCAGACCAGCCTAGTCCGTGGCCGAATTCGAGTTCGGCGCACGGCAGAGAAATGCACGGGATCCTCAAGGGACGCCGCCAGTTCACAGAGGACGCGTTGACGAGACGTTGCCGCGCTCGGCTCATCGTGGCCTTCGCCGCGCTGGGCCTCCTCGCCTCGTCGCTCGGCTCTGAGGCGCAGCAGGCCGGCAAGGTGTACCGCATCGGTGTGCTGTCGCATGAAACGCCCCCGCCTGGGATCGTCGAACTCTTCCGGGAGCGTCTCCGCGAACTCGGTTACAGCGAAGGGAAGAACGTCGCCATCGAGCTCCGAACGGCCGACGGCAAGAACGAGCGGCTCGCGACGCTCGCCGAAGACCTCATCCAGTTCAACGTCGACGTCATTCTTGCCGTGAACACGCCGGCAGCATTGGCGGCGAAGAAGGCCACGACGAAGATCCCGATCGTCATCACCCGCGTCGCCGATCCGGTGAAGAGCGGCCTCGTACCCAGTCTTTCCCATCCCGGCGGCAACGTGACGGGACTCAGCTTCGTGCCCGACGAGCTCAGCGGTAAGCGTCTGCAGCTGCTCAAAGAGGTCATTCCAGGGATCGCTCGCGTAGCGTTGCTGTGGTCTGGGGACAATCCGGGCGCGACCCTCATCATGAAGACGATGGATGCGCCCGGCGCACAGATGGGGCTTCGGCTTGTGCGCGTCCCCGTGCTCGGTCCGAGCGACTTTCAGGATGCACTGCGGACGGCCGTCCGGGATGGTGCCCAAGCGCTCATCATCGTCGACGACGCGCTAGTCACGCGACACAGAGCACAACTCGTGGCCCTGGCGACGCAGCATGCGCTCCCCGTGGTGTCGCTCTTCCCGCCGGTCGCCGAGGCAGGCGGGCTCATGGCGTATGGCCCGAGCACTCCAGACATGTACCGGCGGGCCGCTGACTTCGTCGACAGAATCTTGAAAGGCGCGAAGCCCGGCGATTTGCCGATCGAGCAGCCGACGAAGTTCCATCTGGTGGTTAATCTCGGGGCAGCCAAGGCCCTGCGCCTCACGATTCCGCAGTCGCTGCTGCTCCGAGCGGATCATGTCATTGATTGACCAGGTCCGAGCCCGTGAAACGGGGCGCCGAACTCCACGCTTCAACGGACCGGGGCTCGCTGCGCTCGCTCCGGCCGCTGAG
>JBOHPP010000052.1:0-10201 GCA_050731755.1 Candidatus Rokuibacteriota bacterium
GATGCGGATCGAGGTCAAGTCATCGCAAAGACTCACGTCCTCGAGGCTGGAGGAGCGGCGCGAGACTCCGACGAGCGAGCGGCCGTGACAGGCGGCCGCGAGTGTGTCAGGACGGCAAGCGACGTCGTGTTACAACGACCCCAGCGTGCCTAGAGCAGGCCACCCACGGAGCAAGCCGGCCTCGCGGCCCCCGCTACAACGACCCCAGCGTGCCTAGAGCAGGCCGACTCACGCAGGCTCGCCTCGCGCGCCAGGCGCGCTGCGGCTTCGCACTCCCACGGAGCAAGCCGGCCTCGCGCGTGCCTAGAGTAGGCCACCTCAGACGGGGCCGAAGCCGACCGCGGTTTGGCCGTCTCTCATCAGCGGCCGGAAACGCACCGGCAGGCCGACGTCGAGGCTGTCCAGGGGCACGTCGATGACGCGACCGAGGAGCTGCACACCCTCCCGGAGCCGGACGATGGCGATCGCGTAGGGCGCATCGCCCGCGTGGCGGGCCGGCGCGACGCGGATGATCGTGTACGAGGTGATCCTGCCCTCGCCGGAGAGCGCCACCGATTCCCACGCGCGCTGCCCGCAGGCGGGGCAGAACTGTTTGGGCGGGATCGCCAACTCACCGCACCGCTCGCACCGGATGCCCGTCAGTGCGCCCTCCCGAGCCCGCTCGAAGAAGGTCTTGAGGGTGATCACGGGCTCAACCACGGCCGAACAGGCTCACGAGGACGGTCGCGGTGTTGCCGCCCAGCGTGTGAGTGAGGCCGACCCTGGGACCGTCGACCTGCCGAGGGCCCGCCTCACCGCGGAGCTGCGTGGCGATCTCCACGATCTGGGCGGCACCGGTGGCGCCGATGGGATGGCCTTTGGCCTTGAGCCCGCCCGACGTGTTCACGGGCACCTTGCCGCCGAGGCTCGTCCAGCCCTTCTCGGCGGCGATGCCGCCGGCGCCGGGCTCGAAGAGCCCCAGACCTTCGGTGGCCACGATCTCGGCGATGGTGAAGCAGTCGTGCAGCTCGACCACGTCCACGTCCTGCGGCCCGAGCCCGGCCTGGCGATAGGCAGCAGCGGCAGCGCGCTCGGTGGCCGGCACCCGCGCCAGGTCGCGCTTGTCCTGCATCAGCATGTGATCGGAGGCCGCCGCCGTGCCCAGCACCCAGACCGCTCGAGGGCGCTTCTGCGCGATCTCCTCGGAGACCAGGATGACGGCGGCGCCGCCGTCGGTGAACGGGCAGCAGTCGTAGAGCTTCAGGGGGTCGGCGACGTAGGCCGAGCCGAGCACCTGCTCCAGCGTAATTTCTTTCTGGAACTGGGCCTTGGGGTTGAGCACCCCGTGGCGGTGGTTCTTGACCGCCACGTGGGCCATCTGCTCCTCGGTGGTCCCGTATTTGGTCATGTGGGCGCGGGCGATCAGCGCGAAGACTCCGGGGAAGGTGAGGCCCGCCGGCTGCTCCCAGGTGGCGTCGGAGGCGTAGGCGAAGTATTCGGTGGCCTCGGAGGTGGAGACGTTGAGCACGCGCTCGGCCCCGCCCACGAGGATGACGTCGCTCACGCCGGCGGCGATCTCCATGACCGCGTGGCGGAAAGCGGCGTGCGAAGAGGCGCAGGCCGTCTCGAAGCGCGTGGTGGGCACAGCCGGGATCCCCAGCACGGAGGCGGCCTGGGGGCCGGTGTGGAGCTGCTTTTCTGTCTCGCCGCCCACCACGTTGCCGTAGTACAGGGCCTGCACCGCGCTGGGCGGCAGCCCGGCGTCGGTCAGCGCGTCGCGCGCCGCCTCGGCGAACAGCTCGGCGGATGTCAGCTCGTGCTTACCGAACTTCGTGACCCCCACCCCGAGGACCGCGACCCTCCGCATGAGACCTCCTTGTCGATGTTCCAATCATAGCATTCGACCGCCGATGGCCGAGCCGCCGGGCTGGTCGCGTGGGTGGCGTCAGCTATCTGCGCCGGCTTGACGCTGCGCTGCGACCGATGCAGGATGGGCCCCGCCCGCGGCAGACCGAGCCCGCGGAGGCATCATCATGCCGGCATCCATTCGACCGCCATTCCGCGCCGATCACGTCGGTAGCTTGCTGCGCCCGCCCGCGCTGAAGGCCCTTCGGCTCGACACGGAGTCGGGCCGTGCGAGCGAGGGTCAACTCCGCGCCGCCGAGGACGCCGCGATCCGGGACGTGGTCGTCCTGCAGGAGGCGGCCGGCCTCCAGGGCATCACCGACGGCGAGCTGCGCCGCAAGTCCTGGCACATGGACTTCCTGCTCCAGCTCAACGGCCTGTCGAGCCAGGGCAAGACGATTCCCGTCGCGTTTCGCGGCAAGGCGGGGGAGGTGCACTTCACACGCCCGGACCTGGCCATCACCAGCCGCGTCACCCGGCCGCGGCCGATCTTCGTCGAGGCCTTCACGTTCCTGGCCTCGGTGGTCTCGCGGACGCCGAAGCTCACCATCCCCTCGCCCTGCATGCTCTACTCCCAGGTCGGACGGGCCGGCATCGACAAGACTGTCTACCCGGACCTGGACGCCTTCGTCGAGGACACCGCCGCCGCCTATCGTGCCGAGATCGCCGCCCTCTATGCCGCCGGGTGCCGGTATCTGCAGCTTGACGACGTGAGCCTGGCCTATCTCTGCGACGAGGAAATGCGGGAGCAGGGCCGGGCGCGCGGCGAGGATCCGGACGCCCAGCTCCGACTGTCGGTCAAGCTGATCCAGGCCACGCTGCGTGACAAGCCCGCGAACCTGACCGTCTGCACCCATCTCTGCCGCGGCAACTTCCGCTCGAGCTGGCGCGCACAGGGCGGCTATGCCCGGATCGCCGAGATCATCTTCAACGAACTACCCTACGATGGCTTCTTCCTGGAGTTCGACGACGCGCGCTCGGGCGATTTCTCACCCCTCAAATATCTTCCCCGTCATCCGCGCGTGGTCCTGGGGCTGGTCACCACCAAGGTTGGCGCGCTGGAAAAGAAGGACGACCTTCGGCGCCGTCTCGACGAGGCGGCCAAGTACGTCCCCCTCGAGCAGGTCGGCGTCAGCCCACAGTGCGGCTTCTCCTCGACCCTCGAGGGCAACGAGCTCACGGTGGACCAGCAGAAGGCGAAGCTCGCGCTCTGTGTGGAGCTGGCCCGCGAGGTCTGGGGCGGCCTCTAGGAGCCTGTCGGCATGTCGAGGAGCGCCACGGCTTCGCCGGGGCGCTCCGAGCGTTGGGGGCTATGGGGGGCCATGTCGGGGCCCCCCCATGTCACTAGTCAGCGCCGGCCGAGCTCGTTGATGGCGCGGTCCCGATGGGCGAAGGTGAAGAGCCTGTCGGCCGACAGGAACTCGGTGTACTTGAGGTAGCCCAGCTCGGCGTTGAACTTCTGCATGCTGTCGAGCATGCTCGCGTCCAGGTCGAGGTTCGGGTCCACCACGTGGGGCCGGGCCTTCTTGATGACCTCGCGCTTGGCCCCCGTGTACTTCACGATGATGTCCACGTTGCGGTCCTCGGTCCAGCCCCGCCCGCCTTCGGCGGACAGATCACGCACGGCGCGGACGTAGCCCAGCATCACACGGTGGGCGAGGTCGGGGTTGGCCTTGGCCCCGGCCGGCCGCTCCAGCGGCCGCACGCCCACGCCCTTGTCCTCGGCCAGCGTGGGGAAAGGCTCGGTGACGATCCCGGCGTCCACGGCGCCCGACTCCAGCGCGGGGGGCACCATGTCGGGGAAGGGCATGATCTTGATCTGCACGTCCCTGATGGTGAGGCCGTCGCGGCGCAGGACCTGGTCGAGCATCCACTCCACGGCGGCGCCCCGCGTGTTGAGCGCGACCGGCCGCCCCTTGAGGTCGGCGATCCGCTTCACCTGCGAGCCCCACAGGGCCTTGCGCACGGTGAAGTAGTCCTCGAGATAACCGATGTGCAGCGGCGCGATGAACTCCAGGGGCAGCTTGGCGGCCACCGCGTTGAAGCCGGCGGCGCCCATGCCGGAGCCGCCGAGCTGGAGCTGGCCCGTCGCCACCTGGTGCCGGTGTCTTCCTGCCAGGTAAGCATGCGCCTCTGGAGTGCGTGCAGACCGCGCGGTCAGGACCAGCCCCAGAGCGCCGACCAGCGCGAAGGCGCTGTACATCTCCGTCGTGCTCAGCATCTGCCAGTACCGGTAGACGAGGTGGCCCAGGCCCGATTTCGCCGCGATGAACGCCACCGCCACGATGGCGACCAGCGCGAGGCCGAGCCCGAGCCTCAGACCGGTGAAGATCGCCGGCAGCGCGGCGGGCAGGATCACTTTGCGAAACAGCCGCAGGCCATGGGCGCCGTAGTTGCGGCCGACGTCCAAAAACCGCGGGTCCATCGTCTGCACGCCGGCCAGCGTGCTGATGGTGATCTGAAAGAACGCCGAGATCGCGCCGGTCAGGACGAAGGCCGGCTCCCCCACGCCGAGCAGGATGAGAAAAAAGGGCAGCATCGCGATCTTGGGAACGGGGAACAGGAAGGCGATGTAGGGCTCGACGGCGTCACGCACCGGCCGGGCCATGCCCATGAGCAGGCCGAGGGGCACGGCGGGCACCGCCGCCAGCGCGAAGGCCACCGCCAGCCGGGTGAGCGTCACGAAGGTCTCGGCAGCGAGCTCACCAGCGGTGAGGCGATCGACGAGGGCCGCACCGATCGCCGTGGGCGGCGGGAAGTATCGCGGTGAGAGGATCGCCAGGCGGGACGCGAGCTCCCACAGGGCCAGCAGCGCGACCGACACCACGAGCCCCATCTACCGCGCTCCCACGTCCTGGACCCACGGCAGGAGCCACGCTCGCAGCGCGGCCAGCCCGTAGGACAGGACGGCGCCGAGCACGGCGATCACGAAGAAGACGGCGTACATGTCTTCGACCTTGAGCACCTGCCAGGAGAGCCACAGGACGGCGCCGAGCCCGCGGCTGGCGCTCACGATCTCTACGGCGACCACGACGATCAGCGCGTAGCCCAGGCCCAGGCGCAACCCGGTGAAGATGAACGGCAGGGCGCCGGGCAGCAGCACGGCGGCGAACAGGCGCCGGCCCCGGGCGCCGTAGTGCACGGCGGCCTCGACCACCAGGCGATCGATCTGTCGCACGCCGAGCGTGGTCGTGAAGGCCACGAGGAAGAACGAGGTCACCGCGGTGGTGACGATCGTGGCGATCTCGCCGACCGGGACGAGGAAGCTGACGAGCGGCAGGAAGAGGATACTCGGGATCGGGTAGACGACGGCGAACACCGGATCCAGCCCCTCGCGCAGGCGGCGCCAGAGCCCCATCCCCAGGCCCACCGCCACGCCGAGCAGCGCGGCCAGCGCGAACGCCAAGCCGATGCGGACGAGCGTGGCCGCCGTGTGGTGCCAGAGCGTGCCGTCGGCGGCGAGGCGCGCGAGATGGACGAACACGGTCGTAGGGCGGGGGAAGAACGCCTCACGCAGGACCCCGGTGGCGCTCGCCCACTCCCACAGGACGAGCAGCGCCAGCGGGGAGCCGATCGTGAGCCAGTGCTCGGCAAGCCACCGACGGAGTCTGCTCATGGTATGCCGCCGGCCTGCGGTCCTCGCTCATCGCGCGGACGACTTCGACACGGAGCCGTGACCAGATCTTCTCGAGCAGCAGGCCGTAGGCCTGTGAGGCCCGGACCTCGAGCCCGCGCGGCCGTCCAAGGTCGACGACGAAGATCTCGCTCACCCGCCCGGGCCGCGCCGTCAGGAGCACAATGCGGTCTCCCAGGAGCAGCGCCTCCTCGAGCGAGTGGGTGACGTAGATGACCGTCTTGCCCAGCACGGCCCAGATGCGCAGCAGCTCTTCCTGCATGAGCGTGCGCGTCTGGGCGTCGAGTGCGGCCAGCGGCTCGTCCATCAGAAGCACTTCCGGGTCGTTGGCCAGAGCGCGGGCGATGCCCACGCGCTGCTTCATGCCGCCCGATAGCTGGTGAGGATAGTGGCCAGCGAACGTGGTGAGGCCGACCATCGCCAGCATGTCCCGCGTCCGAGCCTCACGGGCCGCGCGCCCGACGCCCCGGTTCTCGAGCCCGAAGGCCACGTTGTCGAGCACTGTCCGCCACGGCAGCAGCGCGTGTTCCTGGAAGACCATCGCCGTGAGCGGGGTGCCCAGCCGTTCGGCTTCGATGCGCACCTCGCCGGCGCTCTGGCGGAGAAGGCCGGCCAGTACGCGCAGCAGCGTGGACTTGCCGCTGCCGCTGGGGCCCACCACGCAGAGAAATTCGCCAGCAGCGACGTCGAGCGAGATCCGGTCCAGGGCCACGACCGACTGCCCGTGGCTCTCGAAGATCACGCTGACCTCGCGGACGGACACCTTGGCGGCGCGTGCCGGCATCGGTTCCCCGGGCCCGGCCGGACCCGACGGCCTGGGGATTCTGCCTGAGCGGCGGGGATCGTTCAAGGCGCCGGCCGTCATCCGCAAAAAGAGTCATCGATCACCCAGACTCCAAGGGAGCGAAACGCCGATAGCATCGCCGACCGCTCTCGCCGAGTGCCCAAGAGCTCGATATCGCGCTCGGCCCGGCCAGTTTCATACGTGACTTTCACCGTCGGATACCACCATCGCCGGCTTGGCCGCACCTGATGAATGGCGGCCAGGGACGCGTCAACCAGGGCGAGACGTGACCAGAAGAGCCGGACCACCAGTCGTCTGTCCGAGATCAGGGTCGTGACACCATGGAGCCGCCAGCCGAAGTAGTGAGCGCCGGCAAAACCACGGTACACGATGGTTTCATCGTGGCCGACTCCACGAGACCAAGCGGCAACGCCGAGGAGCCGAGGGATAAGCCCGACGATAACGCCCAGGAACAGCGCGTCGGCGACGATAAGGGCGACCAGAAGCAGCGCGAGCCCCGAAGGCCTCACGAGCGCTTATTGTTGGTTCCGGCGCTTGTTCTGGCAAGCCTCTCCACAGCGATCGTCCGGTGATAGCATTCCCACGAATGGTGGGCGGAGGCCTGGTCATCATCGGCTGCGGGTGGATCGCCCTCCGCCACGCGGCGGCGGCGCGCCGGCTGGGCCTGCCCCTTGTCTTCGCCAGCCGCGACCTCGGACGCGCGCGGACCTATGCCCGGCGCTTCCACGGCGTGGCCGCCTACGGATCGTACGAGGAGGCCTTCCGCGACCCGCGGGCCGGGGGCGCCGTGATCTGCACCCCTCACGATCGCCATCTCGCCGACGCGCGGCTGGCCCTGGCCGCCGGCAAGCATGTGCTAGTGGAGAAGCCGATCGCCCGAACGCTCGAGGAGGCGGACGCCCTCATCGCCGAGGCGGCCGCGGCCGGTCGCGCCCTGATGGTGGCCGAGCAGTTCCATTTCATGCCGGCCTTCCGCCGGGTCAAGGACGTGCTGGACGCCGGCGCGCTGGGCGATGTGCGCGAGATCCATCTCGTCGCCCGGGGGTTCCGCATGCGGTCGGGCTGGCGCCTCGAGTCCGGCGTCGTGGGGGGCGGCGTCCTGATCGACGGCGGGATCCATTACGTGCACAACCTGCGCTGGTGGGGCGGGGCTGTGCGCCGTCTCTTCGCTCTGCGCCCGGCGCCGGCCGGGCCCGGCGCCGCCGGCGAGGATAGCGTGAGCGTGCTGGCTGAGCTGGCCGGCGGGGGTGTCGGGGTGCTCTCCAATTCGCTTGCCGCGCCCGGTCTGCCGAGGTTTCAATGGTCGACGGTGACGGGGAGCCAGGCCACGTGCTTCGCCGATAATCAAGGCCGCTGGGTGGTGCGGCGCGGAGGCGGCCGGTTCCGGCTCTGGCTCTACCGGCGGGACAAGCGCGGATACGAGGCGATGCTGAGGGCATTTCGCGACGCGATGACGCACGCCAAGGCCGACGAGATGGACGGGGCGGCCGGTCGGGCCGACCTCGCGGTGGTGCTGGCCGCCTACCGCTCTATCGCGGAGCGGAGGCCCGTCGACGTGGCATGCTGAGCGAGGAGGCCCTCATCCTGCTGGCGGCGGGGGGCGCCGTCGCGCTACTCATCCTGGGCATGCTCGAGCTGATCGCACCCACGCAGCCTCGTCATCCGCGACGGCCCCCGACCTTCGTGCGCGATCCCTGGCGCCGGGCGCGGCGTCAGCCGGCGTCGGGGCGCCGCGGCACGGTCCCGAGGAAGACGGCGCCGGCTGCGGAGGCGGCGCCGACTGCTCTGCCGCGCGGCGAGTCTCTCGGGCTCGAGACGTGGACGCATCCGGAGCTGGCGATCGATTTCCCGCTCTCGTCGGCGCGCGAGCCGGCGCCCGAGTCCGTCGCGGTTGTCCCGCGCTACGTGGCAGAACCGCCTGCGGCCGCGCCGGAGCCAGCGGAGACGGAACCGGAGCCCCTCGCCGAGGCCGAGCCCATCATGGAGCCGGAGTCGACCCCGGATCCGGAGGCGATCCCGGAGCCCGAGCCGATTGCCGCCAGCGGGCCGGCTGCGGTGGCCTCGCCATCGCCGATCGAGCGTTGCTACGCGCTCTACGAGGCTCAGCAGTTCGATGCGGTCGTCGAGGAGGGTATGGCGGCCCTGGAGACCGCGTCGAGCGACCCTCGCGTTCGCGAGCCCGAGGACGTGGCCCGGCTGTGGGGCGTGGTGGGCCTGGCCCGCCAGGCGCTCGGCGATCACGATGCGGCCCGTGAGGCCCTGGCCGAGGCGATTACCGCCGCTCCGGACGTCGAGCGCCCGACCTGGGAACGCCACCTTGCGGGCTTGGTACTCCAGGTGGGTCGGGAGCTGCAGGCCCGCGCCGACAATCCAAACGTCAGCGGCCCCCAGGAGCGGGTGGAGGCGGTACGCTCGGCGATTTCCTGGCTGGAGGGTGGGGTGGCGCTGGCGCCCGATGACGACGCGCTGAGCGAGGCAGCCCAATCCGCGCGCGAGGCGCTGTGGTCGACGTACGAGCACGTGGCGATGGAGCAGATGCAGCGGCAGGACTACGAAGAAGCGCGGCGGCTCCTGGAAGAGGCGCTCGGGCAGGCCCAGTGCCCTGCCGATTTCCAGGCGACGTTCCGTGAGCTCCTGTCGGGCACCCACAGCGGCGCGGTGGGCCAGCTCACCGCCGAGGCGCTCCGCCGAATGCGCGAGGGCGCGGAGCGCGAGGCGCTGGCCGCGCTCGACCGGGCGGAGGCGCTGCTGGCGACGCTTCCCGAAGACGGGATCCCCGAGCGGCGCCGGCAGGAGCTGGAGCGCCGACTCTGGTGGAGCTACACCAAGGTCGGCATCCGGTGGCTGGAGGGCGGCATGTACGAGCAGGCGCTGCCGCCGCTGCTCCACGCCCTCCGCTTCGGTAGCGTCGGCGCCCAGCGCCTCGAGGAGACGCGGCGCCCGCTGGCGCGGGCGCTGGGAGGACTCGTGGAGGACCGGGCCCCGCTGGTCCAGCGGCTCATCGAGAGCGCCGACCACGCCGAGGCGCGCGCGCTCTGCGATAGGCTGTGGACTCACGTGCAGGACGCGCTCGACCAGGGGATGACGAAAGAGGAGCTGGGCGACACCATGGAGCGGCTGCACGAGCTGCGCGAGCGGCTGGGCTCATCATGAGCGCGCGGCGGGGCGCTGATCTCTTGGTGGATGTGCTGGCGGCGGCCGGCGTGCGCTATCTCTTCACGCTCTCCGGCAACCAGATCCTGTCCCTTTACGACGCGACCATCGGACGGGGCCCTGCCTTGATCCACACGCGGCACGAGGCGGCCGCCGTCCACATGGCCGAAGGCTGGGGACGGATGACCGAGGAGCCGGGCGTGGCCCTCGTGACCGCGGGGCCCGGGCACCTGAACGCGGTGTCCGCCCTCTACACCGCGCTCATGTCCGAGTCGCCGGTGGTTCTGCTGAGCGGCCACGCGCCCAAAAGCCAGCTCGGCCGCGGCGCGTTCCAGGAGATCGACCAGGTCGGCGCCGCGCGTGCCGTCGTGAAGGCGGCCTGGCTTGCCGAGAGCGCCGAGCGCCTCGGCGACGACGTAGGACGCGCGCTCGCTCTCGCACGGTCCTGGCCGCCTGGTCCGGTGCACCTCAGCCTTCCCGGTGATCTCCTCGAGGCCAAGGTCGGTGACACGCCCCGGCCGCGTACCGCGTCGCCGGCGGAACCGTCACCAGTGCCCGATCGGGTGGTCGCCGAGGCCCTGGAGCTGCTGGCCGGCGCCCGCCGCCCGCTCATCCTGGCCGGCCCCGCGATGGGACGGCCGGGCCGCTGGGCGGAGGTGAGCCGGTTGGCTGACCTCACCGGCATCCCGGCGCTCTGCATGGAGAGCCCGCGCGGGGTCAATGAC
>JBOHPP010000053.1:0-6372 GCA_050731755.1 Candidatus Rokuibacteriota bacterium
GAGTTGCCGAGGTCGAAGCCGGGGATGGGCTCGCCCCGCCGCTCGCCGGCCAGCAGCGCGGCGCCCGCCGGCAGGGCCCCCGCCCGGCGGCGCGCCTCGGCCTCGTCGGCGACGGGGATGATGCCGGCGCAGCCGCTGCTCAGCGCGGCGATGATCGTGGTGCTGGCCCGGAGGACGTCCACCACCAGGACGCTGGCCCCGGCGGTCTGGGACGGCGTGACGCTCTGGGCGGTCAGCGCGACGTCGACGCGCACCCCGGCGGTCAGCCGCCCTGGCGCCGATCCCGCAGGGCCCGGATCCTGAGCCGAAGCGCGTTGAGGTTGATGAACCCCTCGGCGTCGCGCTGCCGGTACACGCTGTCCGCCTCGAAGGTGGCGAAATCTGTCCGATAGAGCGAGCGCGGCGACTGGCGGCCGGTGACGATCACGTTACCCTTGTAGAGCTTCAGACGCACGGTGCCGGTGACGTCGCCTGCGCACTCGTCCATGAAGGTCTGCAGTGCCTGCCGCTCCGGCGAGAACCAGAATCCGTAGTAAATCATCTCGGCGTAGCGCGACACCAGGGAGTCGCGCAGGTGCAGGACCTCGCGGTCCAGAGTGAGCGACTCCAGAGCACGGCGCCCCACGTGGAGGATCGTGCCCCCCGGCGTCTCGTACACGCCGCGCGACTTCATGCCGACGAAGCGGTTCTCCACGAGGTCCACACGACCGATACCGTGCTCGGCCCCCAGGCGGTTCAGCCGGGTGAGTAGCTCCACCGGCGCCAGGCCCCGGCCGTCTACAGCCACCGGATCGCCGTGCTCGAAGTCGAGCGTGACCTCCACGGGGACGTCGGGCGCCGCTTCCGGTGAGTTGGTGAGCAGGAAGATCTTGTCGGGCGGGGCCTCCCACGGATCTTCCAGGATGCCGCCCTCGTAGGAGATGTGGAACAGGTTCCGGTCGGTGGAGTACGGGCGCTCGGCGGTCACCGGCACCGGGATGTCGTGACGCCGGGCGAACTCGATCAAGGCCGAGCGCGATCCGAGCTCCCACTCCCGCCACGGCGCGATCACCCGCAGGTCGGGGGCCAGCGCGGCATAGGTCAGCTCGAAGCGGACTTGATCGTTGCCCTTGCCGGTGGCGCCGTGGGCCACGGCATCGGCCCCCTCACGCCGCGCCACGTCCACCTGGGCGCGGGCGATCAGGGGGCGGGCGATGGAGGTGCCGAGCAGATAGGCGCCCTCGTAGATCGCATTGGCCCGCAGCATCGGGAAGATGAAGTCCCGGACGAACTCCTCGCGGACGTCGGTGATGTGGACCCGAGCGGCGCCGGTCCGGAGCGCCTTGTCGCGGATGGGCAGCAGCTCCTCGCCCTGGCCAAGGTCGGCGCAGAAGGCGACGACCTCGCAATGGTAACGCTCGATCAACCAGCGCAGGATCACCGACGTGTCGAGCCCGCCAGAGTAGGCCAGGACGACACGCTTGGGATCAGGCATCGTCAACCGAGCCTCCCAGCAGCTCCAGGATGATGGCCTTCTGCGCGTGCAACCGGTTCTCCGCCTGGTCGAGGGCGAGGCTGCGGGGACTGTCCAGCACGGTGTCGGTGATCTCCTCGCCGCGGTGAGCGGGCAGGCAGTGCATGATCAAGGCGGCGGGCCGGGCAAAGCCGACCATCGTCTCGTTGACCTGGTACCGGCTGAAGGCCTCCAGACGCTGCTCCCGCTCCGCCTCCTGGCCCATGCTCGTCCACACGTCGGTGTAGAGCACGTCGGCGCCCGTGGCCGCCTCCTGGGGGTCGTGGGTGATGGTGAGCCGCCCACCCAGCCGGCGCACGACGGCCTGCACCGCCGGGGACGGCTCGTAGCCGGGGGGACAGGCCACGCTGAGCGTCGTCCCCAGGAGAGCGCCCAGGAGTAGCAACGAATGACACACGTTGTTGCCGTCGCCGATCCAGCTGAGCCGCATCCGGGCCAGATCGATGCCCCGCTCCCAAAGCGTGAAGTAGTCGGCCAGGGCCTGGCAGGGGTGCTCGGCGTCGCTGAGCCCGTTGATCACCGGGATGGTCGCGTGGCGGGCCAGGCTCTCCACGGTGGCGTGGGCGTAGACGCGGGCCGCGATCCCGTCCACCCAGCGCGACAGGTTGCGGGCGACGTCGGGAGGCGACTCGCGCGTGCCCAGCCCGATCTCGCCGCCGGCCAGGTACACCGCGCGCCCGCCGAGCTGGACGATCCCCACCTCGAACGTGACGCGGGTCCGCAGCGACGGCTTCTCGAAGATCAGCGCCAGCGTGCGCCCGGCCAGCGGGGTGCCCCGGCGTCCGGCCTTCCAGCCCTGCTTGAGCGCCGTGGCCACCCGAAAGAGATGGAGGACGCGTTCCGGCGTGAGGTCGGCGACCGAGACGAAGTGGTTCACGCCGGCGTGCGTCCGAGGACGTCCTCGACCGTGGCCAGCGCGCGGTCACAGTCGCGCTCGTCGACGATGAGGGGGGGCGCCAGCCGCAGCACCCGATCGCCGGCCGACAGGACGAGAACACCGGCGTCGCGACAACCGTCCACGATGGGCCCGGCCGGCTGGGCCAGCTCCACCCCGATCAGCAAACCCCGACCCCGCACCATCCGGATCGCCGGCCGGCGCTGGGCCATGGCCCGGAGCCCGTCCATGAGCCGCCGCCCCCGGCTGGCCGCCCGCTCGGGGAGCTTCTCTTCCAGCATCGTCGTGAAGGCGGTAATGGCGACGGCGGTGACGAACGGATTGCCGCCGAAG
The DNA here is from genome assembly GCA_050731755.1 of Candidatus Rokuibacteriota bacterium. Lineage (GTDB taxonomy): Bacteria > Methylomirabilota > Methylomirabilia > Rokubacteriales > CSP1-6 > JBOHPP01. Next base: position 2,742 of record JBOHPP010000053.1, read on the forward strand.
GTGCTCCCGTGCGTGCCCGGCGTGAGCACGCTGGCCGGCTCCCGCCGCGCCAGCGTGGCTCCGATGGGCAAGCCGTTGGCCAGGGCCTTGGCCACCGTCATGATGTCTGGCTCGATCCCGGCATGTTCGTAGGCCCAGACGCGGCCGGTCCGGCCAACGCCCGTCTGGATCTCGTCCAGGATGAGGAGGGCTCCCGACTCGTCGGCGAGCTTGCGCAGCCCGGGCAGGTAGTCCTCGTCGGGCACGTGCACGCCGCCCTCGCCTTGAATGGGTTCCACCAGGATCCCCGCCGTGCGGTTGTCGACGGCGCGCTCCATCGCCCGCAGGTCGTTGTACGGAACGTGCTTGAAGCCCGGCATCAGCGGCTCGAACCCGTGGTGGTACTTGGGCTGTCCGGTCGCCGTCACCGTGGCCAGCGTGCGCCCGTGGAACGAGTTATGGGTGGCGACGATCTCGTAGCGGTCGGTGCTCAGACGTTCCTTGGCATGCTTGCGGGCCATCTTGATGGCGGCCTCGTTGGCCTCCGCCCCGGAGTTGGAGAAGAACACCTGGTCGGCGAAGGAGTGCTCGCAGAGCAACTTGGCCAGGTGGATCTGCGGCGCCGAGTGGTAGAGGTTGGACACGTGCAGCAGTGTGGCCCCCGCCTCCCGGATGGCCCCGGTCACCCGCGGGTGCGAGTGGCCCAGCGCCGTCACGGCCAGGCCGGCGCCGAAGTCCAGGTACTCGCGGCCGTCAGTGTCCCAAACCCGCACGCCGTCGCCGCGCACGAGGCAGATGGGGGCCCGGCTGACGTTGGAGGTCTGATACCGGGCTGACCACTCGAGCAGCGTCTTGGTGTCCATAGCCCCTTCCTCAGAGCACGATCTCGGTGCCGATGCCCTCGCGGGTGAAGATCTCCAAAAGGATGGCGTGGGGCACTCGCCCGTCGATGATGTGCGCCTTGACCGTCCCTCCCTTGAGCGCCCGGAGCGAGGACTCCACCTTCGGCAGCATCCCGCCGTCGATGACGCCCTCCTGCACCAGGCGCTCGGCGTCCTTCCGGCTCAGCGTGCTCACCAGCCCGCCCTGGCCGTCGAGGATGCCCTGCACGTCGGTCAGGTGCACGAGCTTCTCGGCGCCCAGCGCCGCCGCCACCTCGCCGGCCACCAGGTCGGCGTTGATGTTGAGCGTCTCGCCATGGCGGCCGACACCGACCGGCGCGATGACCGGGATGAACCCATGCTCCTCGAGCAGGCGGATGGGCTCGGCGTTGACCACCTCCACCTCCCCCACCAGCCCGATGTCCACCTCCTCGCCGGAGGGCAACCGGTGAGGCCGGCGATGGGCGCGGAGCAGCTCGGCGTCCTTGCCGCTGAGCCCGACGGCGCGCCCGCCGTGGTGGTTGATCAGTCCCACGATCTCCTTGTTGATCTTCCCCACCAGCACCATCTCCACGATCTCCACCGTCTCCTCGTCCGTCACCCGCATGCCGCCCACGAAACGGGGCTCCTTGCCCAGCCGTTTCATCAGGGCGCCGATCTGGGGGCCGCCGCCGTGGACGATCACCGGATTGATGCCGACCAGGCGGAGGAGAATGACGTCGAGCGCGAAGGTCTCCTTGAGGTCGGCGCGCTCCATGGCCGCTCCGCCGTACTTGATCACGACGGTCTTGCCGCGGAACTCCCGGATGTACGGGAGTGCCTCCATCAGGATCTCGGCGCGGCGCAGAGCGTCGTCCTTCACCGGGTCGCTTCCCTCAGAGAATGTACCGGGAGAGGTCCTGGTCGCGGGTGAGGTCGCCCAGGCGCTGGTGCACGTAATCGGCGTCGATGGTGAGCTCCTTGCCCCCCAGGTCAGGGGCGGTGAACGATATCTCCTCCAAGAGCTTCTCCATGATCGTATAGAGCCGGCGCGCGCCGATGTTCTCGGTGGCCGTGTTCACGCGGGTGGCCAGATCGGCCACCGCCTCGATGGCGTCGGGCGTGAACGCGAGCATCACCCGCTCCGTCCGGAGCAACTCCACGTACTGCGTGATCAACGCGTTCCGGGGTTCCGTCAGGATGCGGATGAAATCCTCCTTCGTCAAGGGGTCCAGCTCGACGCGGATGGGAAAGCGCCCCTGCAGCTCGGGGATGAGGTCGGACGGCTTGGTGGCGTGGAAGGCGCCGGCGGCGATGAACAGGATGTGGTCGGTGCGGACGATCCCGTACTTGGTGCTGACCGAGGAGCCTTCCACGATGGGCAACAGATCCCGCTGGACACCCTCCCGGCTCACGTCGGGGCCGTGGCCGCCCTCCCGTCCGGCGATTTTGTCCAGCTCATCGATGAACACGATGCCGGAGTTCTCCACGCGCCGCACGGCCTGGGCCACCGCCTCGTCGTGGTCCACCAGCTTCTGGGCCTCCTCCTGGGCCAGCAGGCGCCGCGCCTCGGCGAGGCGCACGCGCCGCCGCTTGGTGCGGCTGGGCAGGATGTTGGAGAGCATCTCCTTGAGGTTGATGCCCATCTCCTCCATGCCCTGCCCGGAGAAGACCTCGACCATAGGGGTGGCCTGCTGCTGGGTTTCCAGCTCCACCAGCCGGTCGTCGAGCCGGCCGGCCTTGAGCTGGCCCCGGAGCTTTTCGCGGGTGGCCTCGCGGGAGGCCACGCCGACTTCCTCCAGCGACTCGCTGGAGAACGGCTCGCGACCGCGCGGCAGCAGGAGGTCGAGGAGCCGCTCCTCGACGAGCTGTTCGGCCTTGTCGCGGACGGCCGCCGTCATCTCGGCCTTGACCATCGTGACGGCCAGCTCGGTCAGCTCGCGGATCATCGACTCGACGTCGCGCCCCACGTAGCCCACTTCCGTGTACTTCGACGCCTCGACCTTCACGAAGGGGGCCTGGGCGAGCCGGGCCAGCCGCCGGGCGATCTCTGTCTTCCCCACCCCGGTGGGCCCGATCATGATGATGTTCTTGGGGGCGACCTCGTCCCGCAACTCCGCCGGCAGGTTCTGCCGTCGCCAGCGGTTACGCAGCGCGATGGCCACCGCACGCTTGGCCCGCTCCTGGCCGACGATGTAGCGGTCCAGTTCCGCGACGATCTGGGCGGGTGTGAGGTCGTTCACTGTACCGGGTGCCGCAAGGCCGGCTTGAACCGTGGGGGGCCTGTTCGAGGTGCGCCGTGCTTCATTGTACCGGGGGCCGCGAGGCCGGCTTGAACCGTGGGTGGCCTGTTCGAGGTGCGCCGTGCTTCATTGTACCGGGGGCCGCGAGGCCGGCTCGGGGCGTGGGAGTGCAAAGCCGCAGTGCGCCCGGCGCGCGAGGCGAGCTTGAGTGAGTCGGCCTGTTCGAGGCGCGCGGGGCTGCGTTCCCCTAGACCGATTGTTCATCTCGACCTTCTCACAGCACTTCCACGGTGATGTGTTCGTTGGTGTAGACACAGATGCCGGCGGCAATACGCATGGCCTCGGTGGCCACCGTCTTGGCGTCGAGGTCGGCGTGGGCGATCAGCGCCCGGGCCGCCGCCACCGCGTAGGGCCCACCGGAGCCGATCCCGATCAGGCCGTCGTCCGGCTCGATGAGATCGCCGATGCCCGAGACGATGAAGCTGTGCTCGCGGTCGGCGATGGCCAGCAGGGCCTCGAGCCTCCGCAGCACGCGGTCGGCCCGCCAGT
>JBOHPP010000054.1:0-7091 GCA_050731755.1 Candidatus Rokuibacteriota bacterium
GCCTCCCCCAGAACAGGATTTCGGCGGCAAAGCCGCCGCTCGAAGTGGAACAGCAGTTAGTCGGAGGTGGAGGAGGTGAGGTGGAGGAGGCGCCGGTGAGCGTCCAGGGTGACGCGGTACCGGCCGAGGAAGGAGTTCCCGAGGATTCCGTCGATCCCCGGGCCGGGGTCGTGGATGACGACGGGGATGTTGCGCGCTTCGGCGTCGCCGACGCGGAGGACGGGCACCGTCCCTGCCGGCCCGGCCGCCGGCCCTCCCACCGTCTGCAACTGGATCGTCGAGGCCGCCGACGGGGGCAGCCCCACAGCGGCGGCCAGCGCGGGGGCGACGATGGTGACGCTCGAGCCCGTGTCGACCAGGAAGCGGGCCTCGTGGCCGCCGTTCAGCCGCACCGTGGCAAGCCAAACGCCCCGGAGCGGCTCCAGGGGCACGACGGTGTCGACGCTGCCGTTGGGAGCGGCCCGGAGCTGGGCCAGCCCTTCCCGGGCCAGGCGGGCGAGCGCCGGCGGAGGGTCGAGCAGCATCGCGATGCGGTAGGCGTCGGCGGCGGCGTGCCACTGGCCGAGCTGGGCCAGGGCCGTCGCCCTCCGATAGTGCAGCAGCGGATCGTCGGGCCGCACCGTGACGCCCTCGCTCCAGTGCCGGAGCGCTCCCGCGTAGTCCCGCTGATGCCAGGCAGCGACTCCGAGCGCGTGGAAGTCGGCCGGCGAGGGCAGGGCCCCGAAGGCCAGCCACTGGCCGATGAGCAGGCCGAGGGCGAGAGACAGGATGGGCCGCACATCTCGAGACCCACGCAAGCCGCGTACCGCCGAGGTCGGCCCCGGAGCCTTCCCGCCCTCGACGCGCGAGAAACCCGCGTGAGGCCGTGGCCCGCGCCAGGCCTGCGCGTGTCGTCGGCTCGAACGCGGCGTGCAGCGGACCACACGGATTCGGCACGGCGTTGCGCTGCCGGCTAGCGATTGCGACGCAATGCAGCGGCGTAGTACGCTCAGGCGCAATGGAGGCCCTATGATCGACGTCAAGACGGCCGAGCGGGAACTCATGACCTATATCCGGCCGCAGACCTTTCCGGTGGCGATCCGGATGCTCAAGCCCGGCGAGGAGATCCCCGAGCGGGCCAAGCGGCCGGCCCGCGACTTCAAGAAGCTGAGCATGAACTGCCAGGTCATCGACATGGCCCGGCGCTACGGCTGGACGATCGCCCTGACCCGGGAGGACCATATCTGCTCGCTGGGCATCGCCGCCCTGGGCTTCGAGAAACCCACCCACCTGCACAGCTCGGGCACGCTCTGCGAGGGCATGTACACCGAGACGAAAGAGGCCGGGCAGCGCTCGGAGGCCGCCGTCGACCGGTTCGCGGCCGGCGAGTACGCGACCCTGCTGGTGGCGCCGCTCGAGCGGGCCACCTTCGAGCCCCACCTGGTGTGCATCTATGCCAACCCCGCCCAGGTCATGCGTCTGGTCCAGGCCGCGCTGTGGAAGCAGGGCGGCAAGGTCACCTCGTCGTTCGGCGGTCGCATCGACTGCTCTGAGATCATCGTCACCACGATGCGCACGGACCGGCCGCAGGTGATCCTGCCCTGCTCGGGCGACCGCATCTTCGGCCAGACCCAGGACCACGAGATGGCCTTCACCATCCCCTGGAACCAGATGGAAGAGATCATCGATGGCCTGCGCGGCACCCACGCCGGCGGCATTCGCTATCCGATCACCCAGTTCCTGGAGTACGAGGCCAAGCTGCCGCCCAGATATATGGAAGCCAACCGCCTGTGGGACGCCGAGAAAGGCAAGACTCCGTACAGCCCGCGGGACCGGGTGGTCGCCGCCTACAAGCGGACCTTTGCCGATCGGGTGCCTGTGTACCCCATCGTCGCCTCCTTCGCCGGCACGCTCGACGGCTTGTCCATCGAGGAGTACTGCACGAACGTGCCCAAGGCGATCACGGCGATGCTCAACTACTACGAGCGCTATCAGCCGGACGTCGTGCTGGCCTACAACGACCTGGCCAAGGAAGCCGAAGCGTTCGGGTGCCGGGTGAAGTTTTCCGATTATGTCGTACCCTCGATCGACACCCACGTCCTGGCCGAGGACAAGGCCAAGCTGGCCAGCCTCGCCATGCCCGACCCCTACAAGACGGCGCGGCTGCCGGGATTCCTCGAGCAGTGTGAGGCCCTGGTCAAGGCCAAGCCGCCGACCGCGATCGGCGCGGTGGCGGTGGGCCCCTGGACCATCGCCATGCTTCTGCGCAACCCCGAGGCGATGCTGCTCGATACGTTCGAGGACCCCCGCTTCATCCACGACCTCATGCGGGTGACCACCGACTTCTGCAAGCTCTGGGGGGACGCCATCGTCAAGACAGGCATCGGGCTCAGCTTCTCGGAGCCCACCGCCTCGATCAGCCTGATCTCACCGGACAACTACCGAGACTTCATCGCGCCCTACCACAAGGAGCTGGTGGAGTACTTCAAAGCCAAGAAGGTCGGGGTGACCACCCACATCTGCGGCACGACCTATCCGATCTACGAGGACCTGATCCAGTGCGGGTTCACGACGATCTCCTTCGACCTCGACCAGCAGGGCGACCCGACGCTCTACGTGGACCAGCTCGAACGCTTCATGCAGGTTTCCCGGGGGCGGGCGGTGGCCATCGGCAACGTGGACGCCACCCGCTTCGAGAAGACGACGAAGGAGACGATGGAGGCCGACGTGCGCCGGTGCATCGACACGGCGGCCCGGCACTCGGCGTTCATCCTGTCCACGTCGTGCGAGATCCCGCCGCGATCCGACCCCGAGGTAGTGCGCTGGTTCATGGACACGGCCCACGAGTACGGCCGCTACGACAGGATCTTTTCCTAGCTTGGAGGGGGACAACCCCCCGCGCGAGAAACCAAAACGGGCCAGCCGCGATCAGCGGCTGGCCCGTTGGCCTGTCAGGCGCTCACCACTTGATGGGCTTCGAGGGACGGTGCGCGTAGCCCGACTCGCGGCCGCCGCCGGGCCCGCGGCCACCGCCGCCGGGTCGAGGCCCGCCCGGCCGCCCGCCACCCGTGCGGGGGGCCTGGGGGTTGGAGATCTCCACCACGAGGCGCCGACCGTCGAGCTCGCGACCGTTGAGCTGCGAGATGGCGTTCTGCGCCTCTTCGGCGGTCGCCATCTCGACGAACCCGAACCCCCGCGACTGGCCGGAGAATCGGTCCGTGATCACCGTGGCCGACAGCACGTTGCCGGACTGTGAGAAGAACTCCCGCAGGGTTTCGCTGGTGCTCGAGTAGGAAAGACCGCCGATGTAGAGCTTCGATGCCATATGACACCTCCTCACACTCTCTTCCCGACGACCCGACACGCCCCGCGGACGGAAGAGAGCAACCTCGGAGGCGAGGTCCGGCCGGTTACGGCAGACGCCCACAGTCTACACGCCTCGGGCACCGGCGCAAGCAAATAGCTCCTACTTCCACTCCTCCGGGGTGATCCGATAGGCCAGGATCTTGCGGTAAAGAGTCTTGGGATCGATCGCGAGCAGCGCGGCCGCCTTGCCGCGGTGGCCTCCCACCTGGCGCAGCGTGCTGACGATGTGCTGGCGCTCCATCCCTTCCAGGCTCCCCGCCGCCGACGCGGCCGCCGGCGCGGCGCCACCAAGCAGGTCGGGCGGCAGGTCATCGGGCTGGATCTCGTCACCCTTGGCCAGGATCACTGCGCGCTCGATCGCGTGCTGCAGCTCGCGCACGTTGCCAGGCCAAGCGTATGCCTCCAGGCGAGTCATCGCCGCGGCGCCGAGGTGTTTGATCCCGTAGGCAGCGTTCGCCTCCAGGAAGTGGCGGGCGAGCAGCGGCACGTCCTCCCGCCGGTCGCGCAGCGGCGGCAGCTGCAGCGTGATCGTGTTGATGCGGTAGTAGAGGTCCTGCCGGAAGGCGCCGGCCCGGAGGGCCTCGGCCAGGTCCCGGTTCGTCGCGGCCACCAGGCGCACGTCGACGCGGCGCGGCCGGGTGCTGCCCACGCGGAAGAAGCTTCCCGTCTCCAACGCCCGCAGGAGCTTGACCTGGCTGTCCGGCTCCATCTCCCCGATTTCGTCCAGGAGCAGCGTGCCCCCGTCGGCCAGCTCGATGAGCCCCGGCTTGACACCGACGGCGCCGGTGAAGGCGCCCTTCTCGTGACCGAACAACTCCGACTCCAGCACCTCGTGGGGCAACGCCCCACAGTGGATGGGGACGAAGGGGCGGCCGGACCGGGCTGAGCGCTCGTGGATGGCCCGGGCCACCAGCTCCTTTCCGGTCCCGCTCTCGCCCAGCACGAGCACCGCCGAGTCCGTCGGCGCCACCCGCTCGATCATGCGGAGAAGCTCCTGCATGCGAGGGCTCTGGGTGATGATCCCCTCGAACGGCTGGGCGCCCGGCGCGTGGGCGCGCAGGGCCACGTTGTCGCGCACGAGCTGGCCCTTCTCAGCGGCCTTGCGGACCAGGAGGTCCAGCTCCTCGATCCGGGTGGGCTTGGTGAGGTAATCGTAGGCGCCGAGCTTCATGGCCTCCACGGCCGTGGCCACTTCCTGAACGCCCGTCATGACGATGACCTGAGGAGCGTCGGGCTGCGGCGCCAGCTCGCGCAGCACCTCGATCCCCTCCTTGCGTGGCATCTTCATGTCGAGGACGACGACGTCGTAGCTCCCCTCGGCGATCCGGGCCAGCGCCGCCACGCCGTCGGCGACGCCCTCCACCTGGTGGCCGTTGCGGCCCAGCTCGCGCACGAGGAGCTCTCGGAGATTCTTCTCGTCGTCGGCGACCAGGATCCGGATGGGCCGGGTCATGACGCCGGCAGCACGACCCGGAAGATGGAGCCCTTGCCCACCCGCGAGGTCACCTCGATGCGCCCTCCGTGGTCGGTCACGATGCCCTGGGCGATGGCCAGGCCGAGGCCGGTCCCCTGCCCCGGAGGCTTGGTGGTGAAGAATGGGTCGAAGATGCGGCCGAGGACGTCGTCGGCGATGCCCGGTCCCTCGTCCTCGAACTCGACTTCGATCTCGTCGCGCAGCCGGCGCGACCGGATGCACAGCGCGCCCTCGCTACTCATCGCCTCCAGCGCGTTGGCCGCGATCCCCAGGAACACCTGGCGGAGCTGGCCTTCGTTGGCCGGCACCGGAGGCAGCGTGGGCTCGAGCTCGGTGAGGAAGCGGCGCTCCTTGAAGCGCGACTGGTGGGAGAGCAGCTCGATGGTCTTGGTGACCAGGGCGTTGAGGTCGGTGGACGTCCGGCGGCTACCCGGCTCCCGCACGAACTGCAGCAGGCTGGCCGTGATCTCCTTGCAGCGGTACGCCTCCTCCTCGATCAGGCCGAGATAATGGCGGAAGTCGTCCATCGCGGCCGGCGCGCCCTCCCGCGTGCGGGTCACCAGGGCTTCGGCGCAACCGGCGATGGTCGCCAGCGGGTTGTTCAGCTCGTGGGCCACGCCGGCGGCCAGGCGTCCCGCCGTGGTGAGCCGCTCGGTCAGCAGCATCTGGCGCTCCAGCCGCTTGGCCAGCGTCACGTCCTCCACGAGGAGGACGAGGTGCTCGGCCGTGGGCTCGATCGGCGCCGCCGCCAGGCGGAAGACTTTGCTCTCACCCCCGATCGGCATCTCTTCCTCGGTGACGCTCACCCGGCGCGCCGAGAACGCCGCGGCCAGGAAATCGCCCACCCGCTCCCGGCGTGCGCTGGGGACAAGATCGGTCGCCGGCCGGTGCCGTGCCTCGTCCACGCCGAGGACCCGCGCCCCGTAGCGGTTGACGCTGACGACACGGAGCTCGCCGTCGAGGACGAAGACGCCGAGAGGCAGCGCCTCCAGCACGACCTCCACGAAGCGCTTCTGGGCGTCCAGCTCGCGGGTGCGCTCGGCCACCATCTGCTCCAGCTGCTCGTACAGGCGCGCATGCTCCAGCGCGATGGCGGCCTGATCGGCCAGAGCCAGGAGCAGCTCCTCCTCGGAGGCCGAGAAGTGATGGACGTCGCGGCGGAAGACGCTGAGGGCGCCGATGACCCGGTCGCCCACCTTGAGCGGCACCGCCAGCATCGAGCGGAACCGGGTGAGTCGGGGGATGTCCGGGTAACGTGCGCGCGCGTCGGTGAAGAGGTCGGCGCTTTGCACGGGCCGCCGCTCGCTGACGGCCCGGCCGGAGATGCCTTCGCCCACGTGGAAACGGATCTGCGTCAAGATCTCGGGCGAAAGATCGAGACTGGCCACCACATTCATGTCGCCGCTCGTCGGGTCGAGCGCCGTCACGCTGCACGATTCCACGCCCAGCACGCGGCGCGCCTCGTCGAGGATCACCCGAATCGTTTCCTGGACGTCGAGGCTGGCCGTGACCGCGCGCCCGGCCTGAAGAAGGGCGCGCGTTTCGTCGGCGTGGCGCCGACTTTCGTCGTGCAGGCGCCGCTGCTCGATAGCCGAGGCCAGCGGCTGGGCCAGCCCGGCGACGACCTCGACGTCGGCCTCGTCGAAGGCGGCCGGGCGACGCGACGTCAGCGTGACCGCGCCAGTCACCGCCCCGCGCGACACCAAGGGCACCAGGAGCGCGGAGTGATAGCCGCGGGCGGCGAACGCCTCCCGGCTCAGCGGCGGCACCGCGGACGCGGCCAGGTCGTCCACCCGCAGCGGCGTGCCGCTCGTCACCACCTGCGCGAGCAGCGTCCCGTCGAGCGGCATGCGGGAGTCCCGCCGGGCGCCCAGGCCCAGCGTCCGCGCCGGCAGGTCCACGATCGTAAACTCCCGGCCCTCGGCGTCGATCAACGAGACACCGATGGAGTCGAACGGGACGAGCCCGGCCACGCCCTCGGCGAAGGCGCGGTAGACGGCGTCGAGCGGCTCGCCCGACCGGCCGAGGCGCGTCATCTCCGTCGACACACGCATGCGCAGAATCCCCCGGTAGTGGCGCCATGCCTGCTCCACGGCGCGGCCGAGCTCGCCCGGAAGATCCCGGGGAAGCGTGGCCCGGCTCAGGCGGCCGAGCAGGGCCAGCTCACCACGCGCTCGACGGGGAGGGCCCAGGGGTGCCCGCAACAGCATCACCCGGCCGGACAGTCCCGGAGGCGCCACGCGGGCGAGTCGGAGTCCGCGCGTCGCGGGCC
>JBOHPP010000055.1:0-15604 GCA_050731755.1 Candidatus Rokuibacteriota bacterium
AGTATCACCAAGCCCGATGCCACGCCATTCCGGGAGGCCACCCGAAGCGTCTACGAGGAGTTCTTCGCCACTCCGGCCGGCAAGGACGCCCGCCGGATCGTGGACCACATCCTCAGCATCAAGTAAGCGTGCCCGCCCGTCCCTTCGGCCGCTGGGGAGACCGCGTCTACGGCGGGCTCGGTCTCCTCGGCGGCCTCGTGCTGGCCGTCCTCACCGGCGCCGTCTTCCTGCAGGTCACGTTGCGCTACGCGTTCCGGACGGGCTTCGAGGGGCTCGACGAGGTGCCGCGGTACCTCTTCGTCTGGCTGGTGATGATCGGCGCAGCCGCCGCGATGCACCGGGGCGAACACACCATGCTCGACTACTTCGTCAACCGCCTGGGCCCCCGGGGCCAAGCCCTGATCCGGGTGGTGACCACCGCTGCCGGCATGGCGCTGTTCCTGGCGATGATCAAGGTGAGCTTCGTCCTCGTCCCCAACGCCCAGTTGCAGTCGAGCCCCGGGCTGGGACTGCGGCTGGGCTGGGTCTACGCGGCCGTGCCCGTCGGCGCCGTGCTCATCCTGCTGCCAATGGCCTGGAACCTGGCCGTCGCTCTCCGCGCGCTATGGCCGAAACGCTCCTGATCGTCTTCGTCGTCTTCGTGGTGCTGGGCATGCCCATCGGCATCGCGCTGGGCGTCGGCACCCTGGCCGCTGCGCTGTTCTACCCCGCGCTGAACCCGATTATCATCCCCACCCGCTTCGTCGGGCTGCTCAGCGATTCTTTCCTGCTCCTGGCCGCCCCCCTCTTCATTCTGGCCGGCAACATCGCCGCCCGGGGCGGCGTGGCCCGGGCCATCATCGACCTGGCCACCGTGCTGGTCGGCCGTTTCCGGGGCGGACTGGCCTACGTCAACATCGTGGACTCGATGCTCTTCGGCGGCATCTCCGGGTCGGCGGTGGCCGACGTCTCGGCGCTGGGGACGTTCCTGGTCCCGCAGATGGTGCGCAAGGGCTACGATCGGGACTTCGCCACGGTCCTGACGATCTGCACGGCCGTCCTGGCGCCGATCATCCCGCCGTCGATCATCGCCGTGATCTACGCCTGGATGGCCGACGAGTCGGTGGCCGCCATCTTCGCCGGCGGCTATCTGCCCGGGTTGCTGATCGCGGTGGGTATGGCGGTGCCGACCTTCGTCATCGCCCGCCGTCGCAACTATCCGCGGGAGCCGGCGCCCACGCTGGCCTCGTTCCTGGAGGCGACGCGCAACGCGCTGCCCGGGCTGATGATCCCGGTCATTATCATGGGCGGCATCGTGCTCGGCTGGTTCACGCCGACCGAGGCGGCCGCAGTGGCCGTGGTCTACGCGCTGCTGGTGCCGCCCCTGTTCTACCGGGAGTTGGCCTTGCGCGATCTGCCGGCCATCTTCGCCGACTCGGCGCGGCTGACCGGCGTCATCGGCCTCATCATCGGGCTGGTCGGCGCCTTTGGCTGGGTGTTGACCTATTCGAAGTTCCCCTTCCGGGTGGCCGAGGCCATCCAGACGGTCGCCCCCACCTGGTGGCTGTTCCTGATGTTCGTGATCGTCCTCTACGTCTTCCTGGGGACGTTCCTCACGCCGTCTGAGATCATCCTGGTCACCGTGCCCGTCCTGCTGCCGGGCGCCCAGGCCCTCGGCATCCACCCCATCCACTTCGGCATGGTGTGCGTGATCGCCTCGGCCATCGGTCACGTCACGCCGCCCGTCGGCCTCTGTTTGTTCCTCGGAATGGCGATCAGCGGCCTGCCCATGGACCGGCTGATCCGGCCCCTGCTGCCGTTTCTCGCCGCCATCATCGCGGTGCTGTTCGTGGTGGCCTTCGTGCCGGAAACGGTGCTGTTGGTCCCGCGCCTCTTCGGCTTCGTGAAGTAGGCGTTACGACCGCCGCCGCCGGCGACCGCCCTTGCGGCGGGGCACTTTGGCCCCCTTGCGCCGGGCCTCGCTGAGCCCGATGGCAATCGCTTGCTTGCGGCTGGTGACGCGTTTGCGGCTCCGGCCACTCTTGAGCGTCCCCTGCTTGCGCTTGCGCATCGCCCGTTCGACCGACGTGCTCGCCTTCCGCCCGTACCGTCTCGCCATCCCTTTTTCCTCCAATCATGCAGTGTTCTGCGCACGCCCCTGCTTACCGCGTTCCTTGCAAGGCGCATGCTGGCGACCGCGCGCCCGGGTCGTTCACCAGGCGCGCCGCACAGCAGCCAGAGGCGGTAGGATCGAGGCCGTGCAGACACGCGTCCTCACCGAATCCGATGCCAAGGCCTATCGACTCCTGCGGCTGCGCGCGCTCGGCGAGGAACCCCTGGCCTTCTTCCGCACCCCCGAGGAGGCCGACTCGCTCGACGAGAGGAAGCGCCGCTTCATCCTGGGCGCCTTCGACGACGGCAGACTGGTCGGCCTGGTCGGTTGCCGTCGCCCGGAGCCCGCGGTCAAGCGCCGCCACATCGCGATGATCTGGGGGATGTACCTGGGCCACTCGCGCGCCCTGAGAATCGGCGACCGTTTCTACGACGGGGAACTGATGGGTGCTTCGCCCGCAATGACATGACGCTCGCGGCACGGCTCGAACAGCTCGACTGGGCGGCGATCGAGCGCTCCCTCGGGGACTGGGGCTACGCCAAGACGCCGCCTCTGCTGGCCCCCGAGGAGTGTGCGGCGCTCATCGCCCTCTACCCGGACGACGCGCGCTTCCGCAGCCGCATCGACATGGAGCGCTACCGCTTCGGCGTGGGCGACTACAAGTACTTCGCCGAGCCGCTGCCGCCGCTGGTCACCGAGCTGCGGACGCGGCTCTACCCGCCGTTGGCCGCCATCGCCAACCGCTGGGAGGCGGCGTTCGGTTCGCGCCGGCGCTTTCCTTCGGATCTCGCCCGGCTCGTGGAGATCTGCCGCCGGGCCGGCCAGACCAAGCCAACGCCCCTGCTCCTGCACTACGAGGCGGGCGGCTACAACTGTTTGCACCAGGACCTCTACGGCGATGTGGCCTTCCCCCTGCAGGTCACCGGCTTCCTCTCACGCCGGGGCCTCGACTACGAGGGCGGTGAGTTCCTCCTGATGGAGCAGCGGCCCCGGGCCCAGTCGCGCGGCGAGGCGATCCAGACCGAGCAGGGCGAGGTGGTGATCTTCACCACCCGCTGGCGCCCGGTGGCCGGCGCCCGCGGCCACTTCCGGGCCACCATGCGGCACGGCGTCAGCCGTGTCCTGCGTGGCTCGCGCTACACCCTGGGCATCATCTTCCATAACGCGAAGTAGTGGGGTAAGGTGCGGGCGTGACCGCCCTGGCGCGCGTGAGCGAGTTCGTTGTGAAGACGACGCTGGACGACTGCCCGCGGGAGGCGCTGGCCCAGGTCCGGCGGGCCGCGCTGGACACGGTGGGCGTGATGCTGGCCGGCGCGGGGGAACCGGTGGCGCGCGCCGTCCGCGAGGTGGCACGGGCCGAGGGCGGCACGCCGCTCTGCACCGTGGTCGGCACGCGGCTGCGGACCTCGGTCACCTGGGCGGCGCTGGCCAACGGCACCGCCGGTCACGCCCATGACTTCGACGACACCTCCTTCGCGTTGATGGGCCATCCGAGCGTGCCCTTGCTGGCGGCGCTGCTGGCGGCGGGCGAGGCCGAGATGGCGGACGGGGCCGCGGTGGCCCTGGGCTACGTCATCGGCTTCGAGATCGACGCGGCCCTCGGCTCTGCGATGAATCCGGCGCACTACCAGCGGGGATGGCACGCGACCTCCACGATCGGCAGCCTCGGCTGCGCCGCGGCGGTGGCGCGGCTGCTGGGACTCGACCTGGCCCAGACGCGTCACGCGCTCGGCTTGGCCGCCTCGCTGGCCTCCGGTCTCAAGGAGAACTTCGGCTCGATGACGAAGCCCTATCACGCCGGCCACGCAGCCCGGAACGGTGTGCTGGCCGCGCTGCTGGCCCGCGAGGGCCTCACCGCATCGGAGTCGGCCTTGGACGGCCCGCAGGGTTACGCCGCCGTCTTCGGCGAGCGCGCGTCGGCGGGTGACGCGCTGGAGGGGCTGGGCCGGCGCTGGCACCTGGTCGAGTCCGGCATCGCCGTCAAGCCGTACCCCTCGTGCGCCCTCACCCACGCGGCGATCGACGCGCTCCTCGACCTTCGTCGCCAGCACGGATTGCGCACGGAGCAGGTGGCGGCGGTGGAGATCGGCGTCAACCGCGTCACACCCGGCGTCCTGATCTACCCGACGCCGGCCACGGCGCTCGAGCGCAAGTTCTCCATGCAGTTCTGCGCCGCCTCCGCGCTCGCCCACGGCCGCGTCGACTTCACGTCCTTCACCGAGGGGGAAGTGCGCGACCCCGTCGTCCGCTCGCTCATGGACCGGACGACGATGGTGGTCGACGAACGCCTGTCCGACCGTCTCATCGAGCACGCCTGGAGCCGGGTAACCCTCCGGCTCACCGACGGGCGGACCCTCGCCGTGCCCCCGCGCGGGGCCACCGGGCATCCCGACCGGCCGCTCAGCGCCGAGGCCCTGCGCGAGAAGTTTCTGTCCTGCGCGACCCTGGCCCTCCCGCGCTCCGAGGCCGAAGGCGTCGCCGAGCAGCTCGAGCACCTCGACGACATCCCCGACGTCCGCGCCCTCACCTCACGGCTGGCGGCCGACCGAGACTGAGAGACGGCAGAGCGATAGCGATGGGCGCGCTCGAGGGCATCAAGGTTTTGGAGCTGGCCCGCGTGCCGCCCGCCGAGCTGCCGGGCATGTTGCTGGCCGACATGGGCGCCGACGTCCTCAAGATCGAGACGCCCGAGCCGGAGCGTCCGCGCGGCGCCGAATGGGACCGGCGCGCCGCCTTCGCCTTCGTCAACCGCAACAAGCGCTCGATGACGCTCAACCTCAAGGCCCGCGAGGGCCAGGACCTGTTCACGCGGCTGGCGGCCGGCGCCGACGTGATCGTGGAGGGCTTCCGGCCTGGCGTCATGCGGCGCCTGGGCGCCGACTACGAGACGATCCGCGCCCTCAACCCCCGGGTCGTCTACTGCTCGCTGTCGGGCTTCGGTCAGGACGGTCCCTACCGGGACGCCCCCGCTCACGACCTCAATTATCTGTCGCTGGCCGGCGTGCTGGGGCTGATCGGTGAGCCCGACCGCAAGCCGGTCATCCCGCTCAACCTCATCGCCGACTATGCGGGGGCGAGCCTGCACGGCGCGCTCGGCATCGTGCTGGCCCTGTTCGCCCGCGAGCGCACCGGGCGGGGCCAGCAGGTGGACATCGCCTATCTCGACACGACCGTCTCACTGCTGGCGGCGACGCCCAACATGCGCTTCTTCTTCTCGGACGGCATCGCCCCCCGTCGAGGCGAGGGGTTTCTGGGCGGCTCCTACCCCTACTACGCCATCTACGAAACGCGCGACGGCAAGCTGCTCACCATCGGCTGCACGGAACCCTGGCTGTGGGAGAACTTCTGCCGGGCCATCGGGCGGCCGGACTTCGCCCGCTTCGCCCGCCAGCCCGACCAGTTCGTCCGGGCCGCCAACGCCGAAGAGGACACGGCGCGGCGCGAGATCGAGGCCCTCATCCAAACCCGCGACCGCGACGAGTGGTACGACCTGTTGGTGAAGGCCGACGTCTGTGTGGGGAAGGTCTACGACGTCGAGGAGGTCGTTCGCGATCCCCAGGTGACGCACCGCCGAATGGTCGTCGAGGCCGAGCATCCGACGGTGGGGAAGGTCCGGCAGTTCGGAATCGCCATCAAGCTGTCGGACACGCCCGGCACCATCCGCAGCGCGGCACCGCTGCCCGGCGAGCACACCGAGAGCGTGCTGAAGGATCTGGGTCTCGGCGCCGGCGACATCGCCGCCCTGCGCGCCCGGGGCGTGATCGAGTAACGGTCAGAAGGCGAGAGCGACCGGCTCGGGCAGAAGGCGCCGCAGGAGTCCCTGACCCTGCGTGTCGAGCCACTCCCGGGTCGACGTGTAGCCGTAGCGCAGGGCGGCCTGCGCGGACTCGAACCCCATGCACAGCCCGGACAGCGGCGTCTTGGTGCGCGGCGGCTCCAGCAGGAAGAAGCTCGTGGCGGGGAAGCGCACGCGGAGCGCGGCCAGGCCGAGCTGCAGCAGGTTCTGCCCGTAGATCCGGCTGGTCTGCTCCATGATCGAGTAGAAGCCCCGCGTCCGCACCGGCCCGCCGGCCCCATCGGGCAGGCTCGGCACTAGCGGGTGCACGAGGAGCACCACGTCAGCCCCGGCCTCGGCGGCCAGGTCGGCATGGCCGCTGAAGCCCACACCGCCGTCCACGTAGTCGCGCCCGTTGATGCTGTACGGCTCGAAGAACCCGGGGATCGCCGACGAGGCGGCGATGGCCTGGCTGATGGGCACGTCCCGGAGCGCCCCCTGGCCGAACACGACGCGCTCGGCGTGGTCGAGATCGACGGCCGGGATGAGCAGCGAGGTCCCGAGCGCGGCGAACGAGTTGCTGACCCCGCGCGAGGCAAAGGCCGCCTGCATGAAGTGCTCGAGCGCAGCCAGCGAGAAGAACCCGGCCGGCAGGTCGCGCTCGGCGCGGGCCAGCATGTCGGGGACCGAGCCGCGGTACCCCGTCATCGCGTTCTTGCCGAACGCCCACACCATCCGCCCGAAGCGGCCG
Source organism: Candidatus Rokuibacteriota bacterium (assembly GCA_050731755.1). Taxonomy (GTDB): domain Bacteria; phylum Methylomirabilota; class Methylomirabilia; order Rokubacteriales; family CSP1-6; genus JBOHPP01. Next base: position 6,619 of record JBOHPP010000055.1, read on the forward strand.
GCCGCCCGCCGGAACGAGTCAGGAGAGAACACGGCGCCGCGGCGGAAGTTGAGGGGATCGTCCAGGTCCTGGTCGAGCACCCGGTAGATCTCCGAGGCCCGGATCCCATTGGCGATGAGCGCAGCGACCACCGAGCCGGCGCTGCACCCGACGATGACGTCGAACGCCCGCCCTCCGCCGTTCAACCGCTCCTCGAGAGCAGCCAGGGCGCCCACCTCGTACATCCCCCCGAGAACGCCACCGCCGCCGAGCGCGAGGGCGTACCTGGGGCCGGGCCGCCGCCGCCGGAAGCTCCGGGACCTCAAGTACGTCACGGCTCGGTCTAACATCGTCATCTACCCACCACCTTATGCTGAAGCAAGCCTGTTGCCAATGTTACAACCACCAGCCAAACCGGGCAAATAGACCGATTTGGCTATGGGCCTCCTTGTACTCCTAACCGTCGGCAGGGCGGAAAGTTTTCCCACCCAGGGTAGGATTGAGGTGTGCTGCCCCCCCTGCTCGGCCGATTCCGGCTCGCCTGGACGCCGATTCTGACGACCTACTTCTGCTACGGCGCCAGCACCGTCACCGCTTTGGCCGAGCTGTTCTTCCAGAAGGACGTCCTTCACCTCGACCCGGCCGAGGCGGCCGGGATCGCCTTCTGGGTCAACCTTCCCTGGGCGATGAAGATGGTTGCAGGGGTCGCTTCCGATGCCTACCCCATCCTCGGCAGCCGCCGCACGGCCTACCTTCTGCTGGGCGCCAGCTGCTCGCTGATCGGCTACGGGCTCCTGGCCACGGTGGTCAGCACCACGGGGGCCTTCCTGGGAGCGGCGCTCCTCGTCACCGTGGGCTTCATGGTCCAGGACGTGGTGGCCGATGCGTTGAGCGTGGAGGTGGCCGAGACGGACGAGGAAATCGGCCAGATCCAGACCCTGGGGCGGATGGCCCTCCTGCTGGGGGGGATCAGCGTCGGTTACCTCTCGGGCTGGCTGACCGGGACCATCGGCGCCCGCGCGACCTTCGCGGTGGCCACGGTGCTGCCCCTGATCGTCGCCGGAAGCCTTATCCTGGGACGACGGGGAGGGTCACGGCCGGTCGTCTCCTCGTCCGCGGGCGGATGGCTGGGGGGCGGCAAGACACGGCTCGTGCTCCTGGTCGGGCTCGGCTATGCCGCCGTGGGCGTCCTGCTCCAGACGTTCGGGGTGCCCTTCGCCATGGAGATCGTGCTGATCGTCTCGCTGGTGATGATCGGCGTGCTCCTCCACCGGGTGGGCATCTCGCGCAGCGTCGTCATCGCGTCGATCGTCATCTTCCTGTTCCGGGCCACGCCGGCGGTCGGCCAGGGCTACAGCTACTGGGCCATCGACCGGCTGGGGTTCGACGAGAAGTTCCTGGGGGTGCTGGCCCAGGTGGGGGCGGTGTTGAGCTTCCTGGGTCTGATCGTCTTCCGCAAGACCATCGTCAAGCGGCCGGTGAGCTTCACCATGCTGTGGGTCGTGGTGGCGGGCACGGTCCTGTCCCTGCCGACCATCGGCCTGTTCTACGGCCTGCACGAGTGGCTCGGCATCAGCGCCCGCGCGCTGGCCTTCATCGACACGACGATCACCGCGCCGCTGGCCCAGCTCATGATGGTCCCGATGCTGGTCCTGATCGCCAGGATGGCGCCGCCGGGCGCGGAGGCCACGATGTTCGCCATCATGGCCTCTCTGATGAACCTGGCCCTGTCGGCCAGCCAGCTGTTCACGCAGTACCTGAACGACGTCTTTCACGTGACCCAGCAGGACTATTCGAATCTGGGATGGCTGATGATCACGGTGGGGCTGATCGGCCTCCTGCCCCTGCTGGCACTGCCGCTCTTGTGGCACGAAGAGCGCGCGCCCGCCGCACCCGCCGCACCCGCGCGAGCCGAACCGCGCGTGGAGGTCGCGCCCGGCTCGCAGCCCTCGCGCTGACGCCCGTCACGTGAGCTCGTCCAGCGTCAGCCTGAAGCTCGGCACGAAGGTTTCCAGGAAGTAGCTGACCTCCGGCAGTGGGAGGGCTTCCACGGTCGCGCGCAGCGCCTTCTCGGCCTGAGCGAACTCCGGGTTGCCGGCACTGATCTCCTCCAGGCACTTGAGGTACGCGCACAACTTGTCGGCCGCCCGCACCAGTTCGGCGTGGACGCGGTCGGCGTCGTGAGGCCGAAAGAACGGCTCGTAATCGGGGCGCAGGGGCGCGGGCAGCAGACTCAGGAGCTTGTCCCGCGCGGCCTGCTCGATGCCCCGATACGCCGTCTTAATCGTCGGGTTGAAGTTCTTCACCGGCGTGGGCAGGTCGCCGGTCAACACCTCAGCGGCGTCGTGGTAGAGCGCCAGCGCGGCGACGCGCTCCGGGATGACTTCACCGCCGAACACCCGGTTGCGGATAAGGGCCAGGGCGTGGGCGAGATGCGCCACCCGCAGGCTGTGCTCCTGAATGTTCTCGGGGTACGCGCTATGCATGAGCCCCCAGCGCCGGATGAACTTCATCCGGGAGAGGTACGCGAAGAAGTGACTCATCGTCGCTCGCTCCTCGGAGGGAGTCTAGCATCGGGGCCCAGCCGACTGCGGGTGAGACAATGCGCGTCGGGACTTCGATCATGTGCCGGACGCAAGACCGAGTGCGGCCTGAGCCCCGTGGTATCCTCGCCGCCCTCCTCCTGGCCGCGCTCCTGGCCTCGGCATGCCAGCGAACGGCACCAGGACCGCGCGACAGCCTCCGCTTTCCGGCGCCGGACCGTCCGGTCGCGACGATCGTCTCGCCGTCCTACGCCGACGAGGCCAGCCGCGACGCGCGCGGCGAGGCCCAGCGGGTGATGGACCAGTTGAATATCGCGCCGGGAGTTCGGGTGGCCGACATCGGCGCCGGCGAGGGTTACTACGCGGTCCGACTTGCCGCCCGCCTCGGCTCCTCGTCGACGATCTACGCCACCGACGTCGAGGCCAAGTTCCTGAAGCGGCTGGAGGCGCGGCTCAAGCGGGAAGCGATTCGCGGCGTCACGCTCGTCCTCGGCGCCTCCAGCGATCCGAGGCTACCCACGGCCTCGATCGACGTCGCCATCCTCGCGCACATGTACCACGAGATCGCGAGTCCTTACGAGTTCATGTACCGCCTGCGCGCGGCGCTGGCCCCCAGCGCGCGGGTCGGGATCGTCGAGGTCGACAAGCCGACGCAGGATCATGGGACACCCCCGGCCCTGCTGCAGTGCGAGCTGGCCGCGGTGGGCTATCGCCTCGTCGCGCTGACCTCGCTGGCGCCGGCCGACGGGTATCTGGCGATCTTCGTTCCGCCCGATGCCCTGCCCGAGCCCGACGCCATCCGGCCGTGCCGGCCGTGAGCGCGCTATGATTGCCTCCTCGTCGGAAAGGAGCTCCACCATGGGCGAGCTGATCCACGTCTCTCGCGTCAGGATCGTCAAGGACAAAGGCCCCGTCCGCCGTGCCTACATCGAAGGGTTCCCCGATCCCGTGCGGTATGGCGTCCATGGCGGGATCAAGAAGTTCTACGGGGTCGAGCCCGAGGAGGAGCTGCCGACGACGCTCGACCATGTCGTCGCCGCCGTGGCCGGCTGAATGACCGGCACGCTAGCCGGGGCGCTAGCGGCACGGAAGATCCCCAGCCAGCCCGACCGCCTCGCCTCCGAGGTCGAAGGATTCATCGAGAACGTCGACGGTAAGCCCCTCATCACCCGAATCAAGGTCCGCTACCGGCTCCGCGTGCCCAAAGGAAAGCGCGACGAGGCGCTCCGGGCGATCGAGGTCCACGAGAAGGGGTGTCCTGCCTCCCAATCGGTCCAGCGCGGCATCAGGATCGAATGGGACGGTGAGGTCGAGGAGGAGGTTTAGGGCGCCGGGATCCGGCCCCGGACCTCGAACGCCCCGTTGCTCCGCGGTGTGACGACGACCATCTCACCCTGGGCCGGGTGGACACCCAGCGCGGCCTGGATGTTCACGCCGTGGGTCACCAGAATGAGGTTGCCGTCGGCCGGACGCTCGCCGGCGAGCGCCCGAATGGCGGCGGCACGCTCGGGCTCGCGGCTGCGATCGTGGAACAGGTTGTCGAGCGGAGGATGGGTCTCGACGCGTCCGAAGGCGAGCCGCGCCGTTTCCAGGCACCGGCAGAAGCGGCTCGACAGGACGCGCCCGACCGGGACGGCCCGCGCCCGGAAGGCGGCGCCGATCCGCCGCGCGTCCTCCTGGCCCTGCGTGCTGAGATTCCGCTGGCTCGCGCAGTCGTCCAGCCGGAACCCGGGAGGATCACCGACGCCCGGCGTCGTACCAGTGTGACGCAGGACCACGACCTGCCCGCCGCGCTTCAGCAGGTCCCACAACGCCTCGCTGGCCGCGGCCGGCGCCGGCAGCGCCAGGAGCATCACGGCCAGGAGTGGCGCGCGGACGAGACCGCCGATCACTCGACGACGCCCAGCCGGCCGTTGTGGCTGCCATGTACCAGAGCCGGCCGTCGGCGTCCACGATCATCTTGCGGATGCCCACGTTCTTCGACGGGAGCGTGACCACACGTACGTCGCCAGTCTGGGGGTCGAGGCGCACGACGGTGTCCGTCTGGATCTCGTTGGCCCAGACGATGCCCGCGGCATCGACGCTCACCGCGTAGGGACCGCCCGTCGGCCCGCCGGGCAGCGCGTACTCCTTCACGACCCGCTGGGCGGCCGGATCCACCCGCACGAGCTTGCCGTTGCCGTACAGCGTCACCCAGAGCGAGCCGTCCGGCGCTGCGGCCATACGCCGCGGGCGCGAGCCCGGCTCCATCGTCATCTCGGTGATCCCGCCCGTCGCGGGGTCGAGGCGGCCCAGCCGATCGCCGCCGAACTGGCAGAACCAGACGTTCCCCGCGCGGTCGAGCGCGATGCCATAGGGGTTGCCGCGCGTCTTGTATTCGGTGATCGCGCCGGTCTTCGTGTCCAAGCGGCCGATCCGCTGACCCCCCTGCACCGTGAACCAGATCGTCCCCTTGCCGTCCGTCACCAGCGGGGATCGCCGCCCGAGGGCGCCTTGTGCTCGGTGACCTTGCCCGTCGCCGGATCGAGGTGGCCGATGGTCCCGTTGCCGTTGCCCGTGTACCAGACCTGCCCCTCGCGATCGACGAGCAGGCCGTGCGGGCGCGCGCCTGCGGGGAGGTCCCATTCCTTGAAGGATTTCGCCCGCGTGTCGAAGCGGGCGATCTTGTTGCCGTTCATCACGGCGACGTAGATGTTGCCGTCGGGCCCCGGCGCGGGGTCGCGCGCGAACTTCGGCGTGGGCACCGGCCACTCCGAGACCCTGCCCTCGATCGACGGGCGGGCGCCGGGCGCGATGCCATAGTTGGAGCCCCCGGCCCACGCGGTGGAGCCCGTGAGCAGCATCATGGCGACGACGAGCGCGGCGTTCATCTCCCCTGTCCTCCCGACGCCGCGCCGCGGGTGGGCGCGACGCTGGCCATGAAGTGCACGAGGTTCTCCCGCGGAGCCGCTTGAGGGGTAGTCGAAGGCCTGCGGTCGGGCGCGATCACGGCGCTCCTACCGCCTGGCGCCCAGCTCGCGCAGGTAGGCGCGGATCCTCAGCACCGTGTCCGCCGACAGCATGCTCCTGAATGGCGCCATCGGCGTGCCCGAGCGGCCGTTCAGCACGGTGCCAACGAAGGCGTCGTCGTCCCCACGGAAGGCCAGGAGGCCGGGCGCGATGGCGGTGCCGGCGGCGCCGGCGCCGTGGCACGAGGCGCATATCGCTTGGAAGACCTGGCCCGCACCCTGCGCGGTGCCGGCGGCGGTCACCACCTCGGGAGGAGGCACGAGAGCGCGGACATACTTGAGCACCTGGCGGATCTGGCTCTCGCTGAGCAGACCCGACCAGGGCGGCATCCCGGCGCCGGGCCGGCCCTCCAGCACCGCTTTGATGAAGCGAACGTCGGCGCCCTGCGGGTACGCCTGGAGCGTCGGAACCACGCCCCGCCCGAGACCATCGGGGCCGTGACAGCTCGAGCACGCCGACTCGTAGATGTGGCGCCCGTCGACGATGTCGGGATCCCATGTGCCGGCCGGACCCGGGCCGTCCGCGAACGCGACCGGGATCCCCGGCGCCGGCCGGGAAGCGGGCCGCCGCGCCGCCGCGCGGACGGGCACGCCGTAGCGCCCGAGGATCGCGCGGATCACGCCCTCCTGCCGGAGCCGGAGTACCGCCCCGTCGACCGCGACCCTGAGATCGGGATCGTCGCGGCGCATGCCGATCGAGACCGCCACCTCGAGGTCGGGATGCGAGACCGGCGACAGCTCCCAGCCTGAAGATCCGCGCGCCGCCAGCCAGCCGGCGACCGGCGCCCACAGGAGCGCCGCCGACTCGCCGGTCGCTACGGCCTGGAACGCCGCCTGCTGGGTCCGATAGGCGCGCCGCCGATAGCCCTTGGCCAGGAGGAAGAGGTCGCCGTGGGAAAGCTTCTCCACGGCCGTCGTGAGCCCGGCCAGATCGTCGAGGCCGCGGATGACCGTCCCCTTCCGCGTCACCAGGACGTGGCTCATCGTGTAGTAAGCCTCGGAGAAGACGAGGCGCGGGTACTCCTCGGCGAAGCCCGGAGCCAGCGGGAGGCCCGGGAAGAGGTCACAGTCGCCCTCAGTGAGCCGCCGGAGCGCCACGCGAGCCCGTTCGGTCCCGATCCACTCGACCTCGAGCCGGACGCCGAGGCCGGTGGCGACGGCGCGCAGGACCTCGATGTCGTAGCCCGGCGGGTCGCCGCGCTGGGAAAAGGGCATGTTCTCAGGATCCGCGCACGCGGTCAGGGACCCGGTGCGGCGGATCTCGGCGAGGGTTTTGCCCTGGCGGGCCTCCGCGGAGGTCCCCGGGAGGCCCGCCAGGCAGGCCAGGGCGATCAGTCGCCGGAGGCTAATCGGGCAGGCCAAAAACGACCAGCATGCCTCCGAAGTTCACGTTGTTCATGTGAGCGAGCTTCGGCTCGGGGGCAAACCACCCCCGCGCTCGCGTCTTGCCGCCTACCACGACGGCGATGTACTGCTTGCCGTCGACCGTGTAGGTGATCGGCGCCGCCGAGGCTGGCATGCCGAGGTTGAACTCCGAGAGGACGGCGCCCGTCTTGGCGTCGAGCGCGGTGAACTGGCCCTCGGGGCGCTGGAAGAACACCAGGTCACCGGCGGTGGCCAGCACGCCCGAGAGCGAGAGCGGCGCCTTGTTCGGGACCTCCCACACTTTCCGCCCGGTGTTAACGTCGAACGCGCGGAGCGCCCCGGCGTTGTCGCCCGGGACGACGAGCGACCAGGTGATGCCCACGTACGCCAGGCCGCGCGTCCACTTTATCTCCTTCACGTAGCCATACTTCATGCAGGTGTCATTGGTGGGGATGTAGACCAGGCCCGTACGCGGGCTGTAGGCGCTCGGTCCCCAGTTGCGACCGCCGAAGAGCGAGGGGCAAAGCAGGAGCTGCTCGCCGCCCATCTTGGGCCGCTTGCCGGGGTTCTCCTTGATCCGTCCCGTCGCCAGGTCCACGCCGTTGAAGATGTCGATGTGGTTGGTAATCGGGGTGGCGTAGAGCAACTTGCCCTCGTTCTTGTCGAAAGCGTAGAGGTAGCCGGTCTTCTGGGCGGAGATCAGCGCCGGGATCTCCTCGCCGTCCCGCTTGATCTTCACCACCGTGTGCTCGTTCATCGTGTCGAAGTCCCAGGCGTCGTTGGGCAGGTACTGGTAGTACCACTTGTACTTGCCGGTGGCCCGGTCGACGGCGACCAGGGTCGAAGTGAACAGGTTGTCGCCCTTGCGGACCACGTCGATGAACGGCGAGGGGTTGCCGGTCCCGAAGTAGACGGTGTCGGTTTCCTTGTCGTAGGTCGGAGTCAGCCACACCGGCCCGCCGCCCCGCTCCCAGGAGTCGCCCTCCCAGGTATCGAAGCCCTTTTCGCCCGGCCCGGGGACGAAGTACGTTTTCCAGAGGCTCTTCCCCGTCTCGGCGTCGAAGGCTTCGGCGAACCCGCGGATCCCCATCTCGCCCGGGCCCGACGGGTAGGTGATGACGGTACCCTTCGCCACGAAGGGGACCGCGTTGACGAAGTAGCCGTCCTTGTAGTCTCCCACCGGTGAGACCCACAGCTCCTTGCCCGTCCTGGCGTCGAGAGCGACCAGCTTGGAGTCGAGGGTGCCGACGTAGACCTTGTCCCCGTAGAGCGCCACGCCGCGGTTGTGGGGGTGGATGCGCGCGAAGGCCGTGAGGTCGTCGGGCATCTTGCGCGTCCACTTCCAGAGCACCTTGCCGGTCTTGGCGTCGAGAGCATAGACGGTGACGTGCGGGATGTTTGAGCTGGTGACGATCATGACGCCGTCGTTGACGACCGGGTGGGACTCCTGATCGCCGGTCTCGCCCAGCGAGAATATCCACCTGGGCGCGAGCCGCTTGACGTTCCGCGTCCGGACCTGGTCGAGCGGGCTGTAGCGCCAGCCGTCGAGGCTCCGGTAATAGGTCAGCCAGTTGCCGGGGTCCTTCTCGGCGTTCAGGAGCCGATCGTCGGTGACCGGCGTCCATTTGACGCCATCCTGAGCGTTGACGCCGCCTCCAAGGCCCGCCAGCAGCACGAGAAGCACCAGGATGAAGGTCGATCGGCGAGTCACGCGCATGGCCACCTCCGGCGTTAAGGGTTCCGGTGCTGTCAGGACGTGGCGCGACGCTAATACGCGACCTCGGCCGTTGTCAACTCGAGTCAACAACACACTCGGGTCAACAACATCGGCGCCGCGTCGCGGTCGCCACCCTCACGGCCCCAGCTCGAACTCGACGCGGACGACACCGCGCTCGGGCACCGTCACCTCGCGCGACCTGAGGTGCGCCGGTCCCCACACGAGGCGGCCCTCGGGCGTCCGTCGGAGGACGGCCCATCCCTCGTGCCAGGCGCTTACCCGCCAGGTGCCGGCGGGCAGGTCGTCGATCCGGAAATCGCCCTCATCGTCGGTCACGGCGAAGTAGGGATGATCGAACGCTAGCAGGTAGCCGC
>JBOHPP010000056.1:0-9685 GCA_050731755.1 Candidatus Rokuibacteriota bacterium
CCATATTACCGTTCCCAGAACGAAAGCGAGGCCGGCGACCATCGCCGTGATGAGCGTGGCCGCGGCCTTCATGACGCGGATAGCGGCCTCGATGTCGCAAACGCCTGGGAGCCTTCCGTTACCGAGCACGTAGTGGCCGGGTTTCTCGAGCCTGACGCCGAGAGCGCCCGCCATCGCCGCCATCGTCCAGCCCGCGTTCGGGCTCGAGGTGCGGGCGTGGTCGCGCCACATCGCGCGCCAAGCACGGCGGCCGTCGGCGCCGACAAGCGCCGCAGCGACGACCAGCGCGAGCGCACCGAGTCGCGTGGGCGCGAGGTTGGCGAGGTCGTCGAGTCGCGCGGCCACCTTGCCGAAGTGCTCCAGGGCGCCCTCGCGATAGCCCAGCATCGCGTCCGCGGTGTTGAGCGCGCGATACGCGAAGGCGCCGGGCAAGCCGAAGGCGAGATAGAACAAGAGCGGGGCCGTGATGGCATCGGTGAGGTTCTCGGCGACCGACTCGACGGCGGCCGACGCCACGCGGCTGGCGTCCAGCGTGACCGTCGAGCGGCTCACGAGGTGACGGCCCACTGCGGTCCGCGCCGCCGTCAGATCGTTGCGCTCGAGGTCCCGGCCCACGCCGCGAGCTGCGGCCGCCAGACGGCGCGCCGACAGCGTCATCTTGAGCGCCAGCGCCTCCAGCACGAGACCGGCCGGCCCCAACACCGCGGCCACGTGGGCCAGCGCCCCACCGGCGAGCGCGGCGATGCCGGTGACGACCAGCGTGACTGCGGCCCCGGCGAGCACGAGCCGCGCCGGCCCGCCGCGACAGAGACGGTCGCGACCGGCGCCGAGCGCAGTGCCGATCCAAGCCACCGGGTGCCAGCGGTTGGGCGGCTCGCCGAAGGCGAGATCGATGGCGAGGGCCCCGAGAACGACGAGCGCCGTTGCGAGTCCGGTCAGAGGCGCGCCAGCCTGATGATCGCCGGCACGTCGACCGCGGCGGCGACGGCGTCGGCCAGCCGGTCGCACCGCGCGACTGGCCTCTCGTGCGCCCCAGCGCGGGTCGAGCGCGATCCCCTTGCGCCGGGCCAGGGCCTGTTCGCCAGCGCGGCGCTGCGCCGGGCGCTGCTCGAGAGCCTGCCATCGAGGGCGCTCCGCCCCGTGTGGATCTCGTAGCCGTCGATCTCGGTGCGGCGCGCAGCGGCCAGGAGGCCGTCACCGGCCTCCACGCGCCCGCGCACGCGCACGGTGGTCTTGACCGGGGCGAACGTCGTCCGCACGTCGAGCAGGCCGAGACCCGGCGCCCTGGCTGCCGGCGATTCGATCCCTTCGGGGTCGTAGAGCGCGGTGCCGAGCATCTGGTAGCCGCCGCAGATGCCGATGACCGGCGTGTCCCTGCCGGCCCCGGCCAGGAGGGCCCCGGCCAAGCCCGTCGACCGGAGCCAGTCGAGGTCCGCCATCGTGCTCTTGCTGCCCGGCAGGATGATCAGGTCGGCGCCGGCCAGGCCACCGGCGCCGTCGACGAACCGTACGCGCACGCCAGGTTCGCGAGCGAGTGGCTCGACGTCGTCGAAGTTGGCGATGCGCGGCAGTCGTATGACAGCAATGTCGAGCCGACAGGTGCCACTGGGCGGCAGCGCGACCTCGAGGTCGAGCGAGTCCTCGGCGGGGACGAGGCCGGCTTCGAGATAGGGAACGACGCCGAGGACGGGCAACGCGGTCCGCGCCACCAGCGTCTCGAGGCCGGGCGCCAGCAGTATCGGGTCGCCCCGGAACTTGTTGACGATGAACCCGGCCACTCGCTCGCGGTCCTCCGGCGCGAGCAGGGCCAGCGTCCCCACGAAGGCGGCGAAGACGCCACCTCGGTCGATGTCTCCGACGAGGAGCACGGGCGCCTGGGCCAGCCGGGCGATGCACATGTTCACGATCTCGCCGTCCACGAGGTTGATCTCGGCGGGACTGCCCTCGATCACGACGAGGTCGTGAGACTGGCGGAGGCGCTCCAGGCTCGCGATCACGATCGGGAGCAGCGCCGGCCGCCGCCGGCCGTATTCGCGGAACGTCATGCTGCCGACCGGCACGCCGCGGACGACGACCTGCGAGCGATCGTCCCGCTCGGGCTTGAGAAGGATGGGGTTCATGTCTACAGTCGGCTCGACGCCGGCCGCCTCGGCTTGCGCGGCCTGGGCACGGCCGATCTCGCCACCCCCGGCGGTCACCGCGGCGTTGAGTGCCATGTTCTGCGCCTTGAACGGCGCGACCCGCCACCCGCGACGCGCGAAGATTCGGCAGAGGGCGGCGGTGAGCGGGCTCTTGCCCACGCCGGACGCCGTCCCCTGGAGCATCAGACAGCGACCCGTCATGGCGGCGCGTTCACCTGAGCACGAACACGACAGGGAGCCGGACGCTGAGCGTGCGCGCGGGCAGGTCGCGGGGGAACGGCTGAGGGTGGAGGCTCCGCACGCTGTCCACCGCCGCCTCGTCGAGGAGCGGGTGCGCGGACGATTCGACGACGCGCACAGGGCCGATGGCGCCGTCGGGGAGCACCGTAACTTCGATCGTCACCGTGCCGGTGAGACCGCGGCGCCGGGCGGCGGCGGGATAGCGGAGCGCCTCGTCGATCCGCTGGCGCAGCCGCCCGAGGTAGCCGGCGTACATCGCGCCGGGGTCAGCCGGCGCGCTGCCGGGCACGGCCAGCGCGAGATCCTGTCCGGCGCGAGCACTCGTATCCGCTCCGTCGGGGTCGCCGGAGTTCGTCGACGTGACGTCTCCGCTACCCGTGGCCTGACCATCGACGACCCCCGTGGGCGGGCCAGAGGTCGACGGGCGCGTTGACTCGTCGGACGCCCCACCGGGACCGGCCAGCTCAGGTCCTGACGAGGGCAGCTCCGTCGTCGTCGCCGGGGCCGTCGCGGTCGGCTCAAAGACCGTGGCGGGCGAAGGCTGCGGGGGCGCGGGCGATGGATCGACGGGAAGCGGCTCCGCAGATTCCACCGGGGTCGGGGGGGCGACAGCGGGCGGCTCCGGAACTGGCAGCGCAGCGTCCGCACGATCGGTGCTGGCGACAGTCGGACGCTCTTCCCGTCGGGGTGGCGCGGGGGCGCGTGCCGGGGCTCGCGCCCGCACTGACCGCTCGGGGTCGCTCGCCGGACGCTCGGCTCCGGCACTGATCTCCTCCGTGAGGTTGATCGGCAGCGCGGGGAGCGACTCGTCCGGCGGTGCTGCGAGCAGAACGCTCGCCACGAGCGCGCCGTGAAGCAGCAGCGAGGCGGCGAATCCGCCCACGTGGCGGCGCCTCATGCTGATTCGTCGAGCCAGCGTCGGATCCCGGCGTCGAGCGCGGACCTCACCGCTCGCCCGGCGATGGCCCCCAGCTCGCTCACGGGACCACCGAACCGGCAGGATCGGCCCCGCCCGGTGGCGGCCACGACGACAGCGTCGGTGGAGGTGCCGCTGGCCACTCGCCCATCTGGGGTGCGGACGCCCGCCTCGGCCAGAGCGAGGCTCTTGGCCTCGGTTGCCGTGATGACGAGGTTCACGAGGGCGGCCGGCTCGGGGTCGGCGTCGACGACGAGAATCGTATTGATCGTCGACGGCGCCCAGGCCGCCGCGGAGCTGCGGCCGGCGCTGGCGGTATTGCTGAGGCCGATGGTGGCGACGGCCAATACGCTCAGACTGTCGACGGAGTCGTAGACCAACTCGGCCTTTTCGGTCCAGGCCGCGGTGAGCAGCCCGACCCAGGGGGGCGCGATGGCGCGGCGCCGGGTGAAGTCGTCGAGGACCCGCTCGCTGTCCTCGCAGCGGAAGCCTTTCGGGACGTGGCAGTTCACGATGGCGCCGGCAGCGGCAAAGCCGCCGCCGATCACCGCCGAAGAGAGGGTGACCAGCCCCATGCGTGCGCGCACAACCACCGCCTCCGTATCCACCTCCACCGTCACGCCCTCGATCATCGCGCCCCCCGGCGGTTCAGTACCGCACTTGAAGTCCGGCCAGCACGTTGATGCCCAGGGCCGGAAATCCGAGCACTTCCATGTACTCCTCATCGGTCACGTTGTTCACGCGGACCGTGAGGTCGAGGGCCGGAACCACGCCACGCCGCGGCACGATATGCCAGGTGCCGCCTACATCGATGCGGTGGTAGCCGGGGTTGCTCGGGCGCGGCTCCCCGTCGAACTGCTTCGAGACGACCTGGGCCTCGGCAAAGAGGCTCAGCGCTTTGACCGGCTCCCAGGCGAGAGCCCCAGTGAAGCGGTTTTTGGGGAAGCGCCGCAGCCGATGGCCGGTTTCGAGATCCTCGGTGTCCGTGTAGGTATAGCTGCCGGAAACCGTCAGGGTGTCGAGGACGTCGAGAGCACCGGAGGCCTCGAAGCCCTTCGTCCGCGCTCGACCAACGTTGATCGGGCAGCCGAAGTTGCCGGGCGGGCACAGAGACGCGTCGAATGTGAACTGGATGAGGTTGCGGAACCAGTTGTCGAAGTAGGTCGCGCCGAGCCGGAGCCGGTCGCGCCAGAAGCGCTGTTCGAAGCCGGCGTCCCAGCTCTCACTGCGCTCGGGCTTGAGATCCGGGTTGCTGAATTGGGGGAAGAAGAGATCGTTGATCGTCGGCGCCCGGAACCCCTCCCCCCACGTTCCGCGGAGCTTGGTCCCCGTCTCGCGGATCAGGAAGACGGCGCTCGCCCGACCCGTGGTGACGCTGCCAAACCGGCTGTGGTCGTCCAAGCGGACGCCCCCGGACAGGATCAGCCGGTCGAACAGTCGCAGCTCGTCCTGGATGAACCCGGACACGGTGTTGAGGTGCTCGTCGAGCACGGTCGTGGAGCCGGCGAAGGTCGAATCGATATCTCCGGACTCCGTACGGTACTCGCCGCCCAGCGTGAGCGTATTCCATTTCCCGGCATGCCAGGCCGTGATCAGCTCGGCTTCCTGGCGCCGCACATCGATCTGGGACCGGCTCGCCCCGCCGAACACAGGGTCGAGGTCCAGGTTGCCGGCCTCCGCGTCGTCCGGCGTCGCCGGGTCCCGAAACGTCAGCCAGTTCCAGAACACGCCGTACCGCGCGCGCACCTCGAACCACTCGACCGGCTTCTGGGTCCATTCGAGCGCGACGGTCAGGGTCTCGCTGAACTGCTCGGCGTTGGGATCGAGCACGAAAAACGGGCTCTGGGCTGTTGGCGTGACGCCGTCGAAGGGCAGCTCCGACGCCGTGTTGGTGTAGCGGGCGCTGAGGCCGATGTGGCCGCTCAGCGGCAGCGTGAGACCCAGCCGGGTGCTGAGCGCGCCTTGCTCGGTCTCGTCGTTGCTGAACCGGCCGCGGGCGCGCTCGAAGGTGGTACGCCCGCCGCTCTCGAACCAGGAGCCGGCCAGCGAGTAGTCGAAGAGGCCGACGCTGCCGCTGAAGCCGGCCCGCTCGCGGTGCGTGTCGTAGTTGCCGAACTCGACCGAAGCGTAGGGCGCGAAGGGGCCCCGGCCGCGCTTGGTGATGATGTTGACGACGCCACCGATGGCGTCGGCGCCGTAGATGGTGGACTGTGGTCCCCGCACGACCTCGATGCGTTCGATCTGGTCGATCGAGATGTCGGCCAGCTCGGCCGACCCCGTGGTCGGGCTCTTCACCCGGACGCCATCCACCAGAACCTGCACTTGCTGGGGACTGGCGCCGCGGATGCGAATCGCGGTGGTCTTGCCGAACCCGCCTGACTGCTGGATGTCGACGCCGGGCACGTGCCGGAGCGCGTCACCGACGGTCTCCCAACGGTACAACTGAATGTCCTCCTCGGTGATCACCGTCACCGCGGCACCGAGCCGCTCGGCCGGCGATTCGATCTTCGTGGCCGTCACGACCACGGGCTCCAGGCGACGCTCCTCCTGAGCGGAGACGCGCCCGGAGAGGCTGGTGACGACGATGGCGACCAGGACGACAGACACGATCCGTTTCACTTGTAGCGGGGCCCGCGAGCCCGGCTCGGGCCGTGGGAGTGCGAAGCCACAGCGCGCCCGGCGCGCGAGGCGAGCCTGCGTGAGTCGGGCTGCCCCAGGTGCGCAAAGCGTCATTTGCTCCCTCCTTCTGGCGCGAAAGGGTTGGAAGCCCACGCCCCGGACAGGTCTCCTGACTCGTGGATCGTCGCGAGCGTCCCGACCTTCCCGTCCAGCCCTCGTCGTCGTGACGACGCGGGCGCGACAGTGGCTCCGCGCGCAGCGGAACGGAACGGCGCTCCCCACTCACAGTGGCGCGACCGTGCCGGCCTCGGCCCTGAGCGGCCCTCACCGGCTTCCCTGGCTCCGGGGTGTCCTCAGATCAGCCTCGGACGTCTCACCTCCCCTCAGGAAGCGCGGCCGGCCGGGGCCAAGCGATTCGAACCACCGGGCGCCCGCGCCCCGCGCCGTGATCGACGACGACGGCGCAGCCGTACACGCGCTCGAGTAGAGTTGCGTCGAGGACCTCGGCGGGCGCGCCCAGCCGGGCCAGGCGGCCCTCGTGGAGGAGGAGCAGCCGGTCGGCGACCTCGCCGGCGAGGTTCAGATCGTGGGAGACGAGCAGCACGGTCACGCCGCGCTCGCGGTTGACCCGGCGCAGGAGGCCGACGCACTCGACCTGGTAGCGCAGATCGAGGTGGGCCGTCGGTTCGTCCAGGACGAGCAGCCGCGGCTCCTGGGCCAGCGCTCGAGCCATGATGACTCGCTGGCGCTCACCGCCGCTGAGACTCTCCACCGGAGCGTCGGCCAACTCCTCCACGCCTGTCAGCGCCATGGCCTCGCGGGCTACGGCAACGTCGTCGGCAGTCTCGAAGAAGCGGCGCGGGGCGTGAGGGTAGCGTCCCATCAGGACGACCTGACGGACGGTGAAGGGCAGGCCCGGCGGGACGTCCTGGGGGACGACGGCGACGTGGCGCGCCAGTTCCCAGCGCGTGAGCCGCGTCAGCGGCGTGCCGTCCAGACGGATCTCGCCGCGCGCGGGCTCCAGCACCTTCGTGAGCAGGCGGATGAGCGTCGTCTTGCCGGCGCTGTTGGGACCGATCACGCCTAGAATCTCGCCGGCGGCCATGCCGAGACTCAGACCCGACAGCGCGAACGGGCGGCCCGGCCGCTCGCTGGCCGGATAGCGAAAGTCGACACCGGCCAGCTCGACCAGCGGCGTCACAGGCCGCCCCGTGTGCGTGTCCGCAGCATATAGACGAAGAACGGCGCGCCGCAGAACGACGTGATGACTCCCACCGACAGCTCGGCCGGCGCCACGATGTTGCGGGCCAGCGTGTCGGCGGCGAGGAGGAAGCCGCCCCCGGCCAGCAACGCGGTGGGGACGAGCAGGCGGTTGTCGGGACCCAGCAGCATCCGGAGGACGTGCGGCACGACCAGGCCGACGAAGCCGATGGGACCGGTGAAGGCGACCACGCTGGCGGTCAGCAGCGCCGAGCCCAGGAAGACGCGAAGCTTCAGACGCTCGGCGTCGACGCCAAGCTGCAGCGCCGTCTCCTCGCCGAGCGCCAGCACGTTGAGCCGCCGCGCCTGAGCCAGGATGAGCCAGAACCCCAGCGCGGCGAGCGTGGTGAAGAGGGCCAGCGGGCCCGGCGCGATGGGGCCGACGTTGCCGAGGAGCCAGTGCACGATACCGCCCAGCCGATTGATGTCGACCAGCGACGTCAGCACGGTGGTGGCCGAGGCGAAGAAGATGCCCACGATGACGCCGGCCAGGAGCAGCGTCTGGATGGGCAGCACGCCGCCGGTGGAGGCGATGAGGTACACGCACACGCCGGCCAGGAGCGCCCCGGCGAAGCCGAACAGCGTGAGCCGGAGCGCCCCGCCGAGGCCGCCGCCGTCTCCCAGGAGCTGTCCGATCACGACACCAAAGGCCGCCCCGCTCGACACGCCCAGCACGGATGGCTCGGCCAGCGGATTGCGGGTGAGGGCCTGAAAGCCGACGCCGGCCACTGCCAGCGCGCCACCGGCCACGGCCGCCGCAGCGATGCGGGGCAGGCGCAAGCTCAGGACCACTACACTCTCGGTCGACCCGGCGGCCGTGCGGCCGGTTAGCACCTCGAGCACGGTGGCCGGCGCCAGGCGCGCGCTGCCGAGGAAGATCGCCACCGCGACCAGGCTCACCAGGCCGGCGGCGAACAGAGCCAAGACGAGCAGCAGCCGCCCGGCGTGGGTCACGGAAACGCCTCGGGGTGAATGGCCCGGGCGAGCTGCTCGAGCCCCTCCACGATGCGCGGGCCGTAGCGGTGCAGAATGTTGCCGTCGACGGCGTACACGCGCCCGTTCTGGACCGCCGGCAGGTTTCCCAGCCGGTCCCACTGCTCGCGCGGGAGGGGGCCAGAGCCGGTGCCGTGGCGCGCCAGCATGATGACCTCGGGAGCGCGCGCCACCGCTGCCTCGAGGCTGAAGCGCGGATAGTCGCTCGGCTCCACGGCGGTGATGCTCTCGCCGCCGGCCAACGCGATCAGCTCGGTGACGATGGCGTCACGACCCGGCACGATGAGGGGTTCGGGCCAGAGGACGTAGAGCACGCGCGGCCGGCGGTAGGGCCTCACCGCCTTGACCACGGCCTCGATCCGCTGCTCGAGCCGGGCGCGGAGCGAGACGACGGCGGCCTGACGTTCGGTCAGTTCGCCGAGCCGGGCGGCGACGTCCATCACGTGGGTCACGCGGCTGGCGTGGACGAGGTACACGGGAATGCCGAGCCGTCGGAGCTGACCGACGATCTCCTGGCGATTGCCGGAGTCCGTGGCGATGACGACGTCGGGCCTGAGCGTCGCGATCGTCTCCAGGCTGGGCGCCAGCATGCCGCCGACGCTCGGCTTCTGCCGGGCCGCCGGCGGGAAGTCACAGTAATCCGTCACGCCCACCAACCGCGCCTCGCCGCCGAGCGCGAAGATCAGCTCGGTGGCGCTCGGGACGAGGGACACGATGCGCCGGGGCGACGCCGGCAGGACGACTTCGCGCCCCAGCATGTCGAGGTACGTCACCGCCCCGGCCGGGGCCGCGCCCAGGACGAAAGCGAGCGCCGCCAGCGCGAGCCGGCCGGGTCGACGCGGGGCTAGCACGAGAGCTCTCCCCTGGCCTGGGCGCAGGCCTCGACGAAGCCGCGGGCGAGCGCCGGGTTGGAGCCGAAGTGTAGATGGACGTACGACAAGAGCGCGCGGGCCACGAGATAGCCTTCGCGGCGCTCGCCATCGCGACGCTCCAGACGGTAGACCCGCGGCACCGTGTCCGGTACCGGATCGAGCGTCGAGAAGTGGAACTCGTGGCCGCGAGCCACGGTGCCGGCTGCCCCCAGAGGTGTCGCCTCGGTGAATCGGACTTCGGTATACCCGAGTGAAAGCCGTCGCGGCACCAGGTGAACGTCGGCGGGGAGCACGCCGACCATGCGGTGCGGCACCCCGTCCATGTCCTCGAGCGTCCGGGCCAGGTACATCAGTCCGCCGCACTCGGCGTACACCGGCCGGCCCGTGGCCACGAACTCGAACACCGCCTTGAGCACCGGAGCGTTTTCGCTGAGCCGGCGAACGTGAAGCTCGGGGTAGCCGCCCCCGAAGTACAGCCCTTCGACGTCGGGCACGGTGGGGTCGGTCAGCGGGCTCCAGAACACCAACTCGGCGCCGGCGGCGCGCAGCAGCGCGAGGTTGTCCGGATAGTAGAACTGAAAGGCGGCGTCGTGGGCGACGCCAATTCTGCATCGGAGGGGGCCTCGACGGCCCCTTCCGAGACC
>JBOHPP010000057.1:0-15944 GCA_050731755.1 Candidatus Rokuibacteriota bacterium
AGGTGATGCGTCGCGGGTCCCGGGCTCGCTCGTAGTAGGAACGGTTCGCGGCGTTGGCGGTCCCGGTCAGCCAGTAGAGCGTGACGTTGGCGAGGAGGAGATCGCGGGAGAAGTGCCGCTCCACATCCCCCGTGGGATCGGTCCAGGCTCGCCACTTCTCTAGAATCCAGGCGGCCAGCCCCACCGGCGAGTCGTGGAGCCCGTAGGCCAGCGTCTGCGGCCGGGTCTCCTGGATCAGGTTGTAACCGCCCTCCTCCTGCTGCCAGCGGGCCTGAAGCTCCGCAAAGGCCCGCTCCGCCTTGGTGAACGGCTTGACCTCGCGGCCGATGACCGGGGGCGGGAAGCTCGGCATCATGGTGTGGATGGCGATCAGGCGGTCGGGGAAGTCGGCCGCCATCCAGGCCGTGATCACGGCACCGATGTCGTTGCCGTGGGCGCCGAAGCGCGCGTAGCCGAGACCGCTCATCAATCGCGCCCAGAGCGCGGCCACACGGCTCCGCGTCATCCCTCGCCGCGTGGGCCGATCCGAGAACCCGAAGCCGGGCACGGAGGGGACGACCACGTCGAAGGCGTCGGCGGGATCTCCTCCCTGGGCTCGCGGGTCGGCCAGGAGCGGGATCAGCTCGAGCATCTCGACGAACGAGCTCGGCCAGCCATGAGTGATGAGGAGAGGCAGCGGGGCGGGACCCTGGCCGCGCGCGTGGATGAAGTGGATGCCGAGACCGTCGACATCCGCCCGGAAGTGCGGGAGCGCATTCATCGCCCGCTCCTGCCCGCGCCAGTCGAAGCGCGTGCGCCAGTACTCCACGAGCGCCTGCAGGTAGGCGAGGTTCGTGCCGTAGTCCCAGCCGGCGTCCTCGACCTCGTCGGGCCAGCGCGTGCGGGCCAGGCGCCCCTGCAGGTCGTCGAGCGTCGCCTGCGGGACGTCAACGACGAAGGGCTGGATGTCCATCTGGGTTCAATACAGGTGGCAGGCCACCAGCCGGCCGCTCTCGGGCCGGTGCGTCGGTTCCTCGGCAGCGCACCGGGGCATGACATACGGACAGCGCGGGTGGAACCGGCAGCCGCTCGGCGGATTGATCGGGCTCGGCACCTCGCCCAAAAGCACGGCCTCCTTCGGCACGCCGTCCACGTCAACCGGCAAGGCCGCCGCGAAGAGCGCCTGGGTGTACGGGTGCTTGGGCTCGAGGGCGAGGGTCGCGGCCTCGCCGTGCTCCACGATCTTGCCGAGGTACATCACCGCGATGGCATGGCTCATGTGGGCGACGGCGGCGAGGTCGTGGGCGATGAAGAGATACGAGACGCCCAGGCGCTTTTGCAGATCGCGGAGGAGGTTCAGGATCTGGGCGCGGATGGAGACGTCGAGCGCCGACACCGGCTCATCGAGCACGATGAGCTTGGGCGAGAGCGCCAGCGCCCGGGCGATGGCGATCCGCTGCCGCTGGCCGCCGGAGAACTCGTGCGGAAAGAGGTCCACCGAGCGCTCGGGGAGGCCGACCAGGTCCAGCAGCTCGCTCACCCGGCGGCGTCGCTCCGCCGCGCTCTGCCGCTCGTTGATCACGAGGGGCTCGGCGATGATCGCTCCGACCCGCATCCGCGGGTCGAGCGAAGCGTACGGGTCCTGGAAAACGGCCTGCACACCGCTGCGGTAGCGGCGCATCCCCTGGCGATCCAGCTTCAGCACGTCCTCGCCCTCGAAGCTGAT
Organism: Candidatus Rokuibacteriota bacterium; assembly: GCA_050731755.1. GTDB lineage: Bacteria > Methylomirabilota > Methylomirabilia > Rokubacteriales > CSP1-6 > JBOHPP01. The sequence goes on from JBOHPP010000057.1 coordinate 1,706, forward strand.
CGTGCCGGCGGTCGGCCGCTCGAGACCGAGGATCAGTCTGGAGGTCGTCGTCTTGCCGCAGCCTGACTCGCCGACCAGTCCGAGCGTCGCCCCCGTCTCGATGGAAAAGGAGAGGCCGTCCACCGCGCGCACCAGGGCGGACCGACCGAACACGCCCCGGCGCACGGGGAAATGCTTCACGAGCCCGACGACCTCGAGCAGCGGCGGGTCAGGCCGGGACATGCAGCCAGCAGCGGGTCGTGTGGCCCTCGGCCACCATCAACTCGGGCGGCGCCTCGACCCGACAGCGGTCCATCGCCTGAGGGCAGCGCGGGGCGAAGGCGCATCCCGCCGCCAGGCGCGCGAGGTCCGGCGGCTGGCCTTCGATCGCGGTGAGCCGCTCGACCTTGGCGCCGAGCCGCGGAATGGAGTCGAGCAGGGCCCGCGTGTAGGGGTGGGCCGGCGTCTTGAAGATCCGGCGCACCGGCCCCGCCTCCACGATCCGCCCCGCGTACATGACGGCCACGCCGTCGCACATGCGACTGACGATGCCGAGGTCGTGAGTCACGAAGATCATGGCCAGCCGGTGGCGTTCCTGCAGCTCCTTGAGCAAGCCCAGGTACTGCGCCTGGATGGTGAGGTCGAGGCTGGTGGTCGGCTCGTCGGCGATCAGCAGGCGTGGTGGCGCGGCGATGGCCATCGCGCCCACCACCCGCTGGCGCATGCCGCCGGAAAGCTGGTGGGGGAACGCGCGGAGCCGCAGGGCCGGCGACGGGATGCGCACGGAGGCGAGCAGCTCCACCGCGCGCCGGGCGAGAGCGGACCCGCCGAGCCCGTGGTACATGGCGACGGGCTCGCGCACCTGCATCCCGACGGAGAACACCGGATTCAACGAGCTCATCGGATCCTGAAGGATCATGGCGACCTTGCGGCCGCGGATGCGCCCCATCTCCTGCTCGCTCTTGGCCAGGAGATCTTCTCCGTCCAGGAGCACCCGGCCACTCAGGATGCGGGCCGCCGGCCGCGGGACGAGCCGCACGATGCTGAGACACGTCATGCTCTTGCCCGATCCCGACTCGCCGACCAGCCCCAGCGTCTCGCCCTCACCGACGCTGAACGAGACGCCGTCCACCGCCCGGATGGTGCCCCAGCGGGTGACCAGGTGAGTACTGAGGTCGTGAACCTCGACGACAGGAGCAGTCATGGCTCCCGTCGAGCTCAGAAGGCGAGGGCGCCCATCGGGCGATCGGCTGACAGGCCGCTCCAGAGATTTCGGCGGAGCTCGAGGCCGAGCGCGAGGCGGGCGAGAACGTCGCCGACGACCGGGGCGAGGGCGAAGCCGTGGCCGCAGAACCCGGCCGCGACCAGGACGCCCGGAATCCCGGCGACGGACCCGATCAACGGCAGGCCATCGGGCGAGAACGCCTCGATGCCGGCCCAGCGTTTCACGACCTTCCGCTCGGCGAGCGGCGGATACACGGTGCGAGCGACGTCGAGGCTGGAGCGGACGCTCTCCTCCAGCACCTCCCAGCGGTTCTCCGCCTCGTCGACGATTCGCGCCGGCCACCCGCCACCGATCAGGTACCCGCCGTTCGCGACCTGCTTCAGGCTCAGACCACCGCGCAGCCGGCTCAGGACCGGGACCAGGGTGGGCGGCGCTGGATCGGTCAGCAGCATCTGGAGCGCCCGCGCGGCGAGCGGCAGCTCGACGCCAATGCCGGCGAGCAGACGGCGGCTCCAGGCGCCGGCCGCCACGATGGCGACGTCGCACGGCTCCCGCCCGCCGTCAGTGCGGGTGACGGCGACGAGGCCATCGCCTCCGGTCACCAGCGCGGCGGCGCCGACGCCCTCCTCGATCCGCGCGCCGAGCCGTCGGACCGCCGTCGCGAAGGCGCGCACCGTCGCTTCGGCCTCCGCCTGGCCGTCAATGGGGCAGTGAATCGCGCCCCGGCACGAGGGCGGGAGACCGGGGGCCAGGCGCTGCGCCGTCCCCGCGTCGACCAGCTCGACGGGCACGCCGTCGGCCCGCTGCTCGGCGACCAGCGCCGGCGCGCCGTTCCACTCGTCGTCGTCGAGCGCGACCCGGAGGCCGCCGCCGCGGCGATATCCGGTCCCGGCCTCGAGCTCACGGTCGAGGTCGGGCCAGCGGCGAAGGCTCTCCAGCGCCATCGCCCGCTCGGCCGGATCGCGGCCCATGACGCGCACGCCGGCCGCACTGGCCCCGGAGGCGGCGGCGCCGACGCACGCGCGTTCGAGCACGGTGACCCGCGCACCCGCGTCGGCGCGACGGAGGTGAAATGCCGCGCTCAGCCCGATCAGCCCGCCCCCGATGACGACGACGGACCGTGCCTGTCGATCGGGCCGCCGGCTCACGTGAAGGTCAGAGCTGGCGGAGCTTCGGGTCCAGGGTGTCGCGCAGCCAGTCCCCGAGCAGGTTGAACGCCAGCACCACGAGCAGGATCGCGAGCCCCGGGAGGAACGAGACCCACCATGCGCTGGTGACGAAGTCGCGTCCCTCCGCGATCATCGCCCCCCAGGCCGGCGTGGGCGGCGGGATACCGGCGCCCAGGAACGACAGCGACGCCTCGACGATGATCACGTAGCCGATCTGGAGCGTGACCAGCACCACGAGGGTGTTCAGGGTGTTGGGGACGAGATGACGGGTGATGATGCGCCAGGCCCCCGCCCCGGCGATCCGCGCCTGGGCGATGAAGTCGAGCTCCATCAGTGTCAGCACCTGGCCGCGGATGACCCGCGCGTAGCGGGCCCAGAGGATGACGGCGATCGCCACCACCACGTTCAGGAAGCTCGGGCCGACGGTGACGGCCAGGATGAGCGCCAGCAGGATCACCGGAAAGGACAGCGTCGCGTCGGTCACCCGCATGAGGGCCGCGTCCACGCGCCCACCGTAGTAGCCGGCCACCAGCCCGACCGCCGCGCCGAACGCGCTGGCCAGCAGCACGGTCAGGACGCCGGCCGCCAGCGACACGCGCGAGCCCCAGATGATGCGCGAGAGCATGTCGCGACCGAGCCGGTCGGTGCCGAGCGGCTGCGCCCAGCTCCCGCGCTCCTCCCACACCGGCGGCTTGAAGCGGTTGCGGAGCGATTGCTCGTACGGGTCGCCCGGGCTCAGGAGCGGGGCCAGCGCCCCGACGAGCACGAAGACGGCGATGATGGCGATCGGAACGACGGGCAGGCCGCGACCGCGCGGCCGCGCCGCCGGCCGGGCGGCGACGTCGGGCAGGCTGACCGCACCGCTGGCCGGCTCAGCGGTCATAGGGGTTGCCAGCGCTTCACCGCGCGTACCTGATCCGCGGGTCGATGAAGGCGTAGAGGCAATCCACGCACAGGTTCACGACCGCCACGATGGCCGCAGTGATCAGTACCACCGCCTGGATCACCGGGAAGTCGCGCGAGCTGATGCCCTCGTAGGCCAGCCGCCCGAGCCCTGGCCAGGCGAACACCGTCTCCACCACGATCGCCGTCGTCACCAGGATCGCGAAGTAGATGCCGGCAAAGGTGACCACCGGGATGAGAGCGTTCTTGAGGGCGTGGATCCACACCACGCGGAGCTCGACCACGCCCTTGAGGCGGGCCAGCTTGACGTACTCGGAGTCCAGCACCTCCAGCATGCCCGAGCGCAGCAGCCGCATCATTCCCGCCACCACGAACCAGCCGAGCGTGAAGCCGGGCAGGACGTAGCTGGCCAGGCTGTCGATGCCTCCGGCGGGCAGCCACTGGAGCCGCCCGGCTACGACCTCCACGAGGATGATGGCGACCCAGAACGTCGGCAACGACTGCCCGAGCACGGCGACGACCTGCGCCGCCCGATCGACGGCCGTGCCCTTCTTCACCGCGGCCATCACGCCCAGCGGAAAGGCCAGGGCCAGGGAGACGCCCATGGCGAAGAGGGCGAGCCGGAGGGAGTTGGGCAGGCGCTCGGCGATCAACTCGTTGACCGGCCGTCGCGCGCGCAGCGACATGCCGAAGTCGCCCGTCACGGCCCGGCCCACGAACGAGAGGTACTGCTCGAGGTACGGCCGGTCGAGGCCCAGGTACTGGCGGGCGTTGGCGTAGTCCTCCTCCGTCGCCGACATGGGGAGGATGAGGTGCAGCGGGTCGCCGGTGGTCCTGGCCAGGATGAAGACCACCACGGTGAGGATGGCCAGGGCCACCAGCGACTGAACGAGCCGGGCGACAACGAACCGAATCATGTTACATCAGGCCGCGAGCTCCGATCACTTCCCGGACGCCAGCTCGTCGATGAAGAGGTCGTACATGACCGTGCCCGGATTCCACTTGCCGAGCCTCTTGGACGCGGCATACGGCGTGTGCAGGTAAACGACCGGCACCCCCAAGTGCTCGTTCCGAAGCCGCTGGAAGATGTTCCGCATCAGGGCGTTGATCTTGTCGCGGTCGGTCTGGCGCATGATCTGGGCGATCATGGCGTCGATCTCGGGGTCGCTCACTGTGTCGGTGGGCTTCGACGGGGTGTAGGCCATCTTCTCCAACAACGCGTAGGTGCCGATCCAGTCCCGGTTGGCAATGTTGTAGTAGCCGACCGAGCCCGGGACCTTCCGGTCCACCCAGAGCTTACGGAACGCCCCGTAGTCCACGGGAACGAGCTTGGTCCTGACACCGATCTTCTCCCAGTACCCGGCCACGGCTTCGGCGAAGGCCTTGCCTTCGGGCAGCCCCGGGAGCTGGAAGGCATAGGTGTCGAGGTTGAACCCGCCGCCCCAGCCCGCGTCGGCCAGGAGCTTCTTCGCCCGCGCCGGATCGAATGGATACATCGCGTCCGGCGGCACCTTGAAGCCCACGTCCCGGAACGACCAGGACAGGCCGAACTGGATGGCCGCCGGATCGGCCGCGCCGGCGAAGATAGACTGAGCGATCTCCGCGCGGTCAATGGCCAGGTTGAGCGCCTCGCGCACCCGCTTGTCCTTCATTGGCTGGTTTTCCCAGGGGAGGACCCACCACATGTGCAGGATGGCCTCGTCCTTGCGGAAGTGGATGGGGAAGCCTTCCTTCTCCAGCTCCTTGACGCGCTCGCGGCTCACGTCGGCCACATCGACCTCACCTCGACGCAGGAGCGCGATCCGCGTCGTCTCCTCGGGCACCAGCTTGAAGGTGATCGTCCGGTACTTCGGCGCGCCGAGACGCCAGTGGCTGTCCATCGCGGCAAGCTTGATGTGAGAGCCCGTCACCTGCTCCACGAACCGATACGGTCCGCTTCCCACCGGCTTGCGGGCGAAGACGTCGTCGCCGTTGGCCTCGATGTACTTCTTGGGAAGGATCATCCCCTCGGTGGAGAGCACCCGCGAGAGGTAGGTCGGAATGATCAGGGTCGGGTCCTTGGTGACGATCACCACGCGGTCCGGAGCCGGCGTCTCGATGTCCTGGATGAGGGTGCGGAGCGGGCCGGCGTAACCCGTGGTGGAGCGCTTGCCGGTGGCCCGCTGGAGGCTGAACTTCACGTCCTCCGACGTCACCTCTTCGCCGGTGTGGAACTTCACGCCCTTGCGGAGGTGGAAGGTCCAGCGCTTGTAGTCCGGCGAGTGCTCCCACCGTGTGGCCAGACCGCCCTGGGGCGACGGTTGCCCCTCCGGCGTCGTCCCCACGAGGTAGTCGAATATCAGCGAGAGGTAGTACTTGACGATGTGCCCACCGAGCACGGGGTCGAGCACCTCGGTGGAGAAGCTCGACAGGGCGATGGTCAGCTCGGACTTGGCCTGTGCCTGGGCGGGGCCCGCCCCAGCCAGGCTCACGAGGGCCAGCGACACTACCGACACCACGACGATCCGGCTCGTGCGCTTCATGGGTCGCTCCTCCGTTCGGCCATCGGGATGGGGGCACGGCCTGCCCCGGACGCCGGCCCCGACCCTACCGCGAGACCCCGCAGACGGCAAGCCTCGCTGTGCACCCCTCCGTCAGGGGCGCCGTCGGGGCAACCAAGCGACGGCGACGACACCCTCGGCGGCGAGCGGCTCGAATTCCGGGTCTCCCGTCATCACGACACCCCCGTGCTCCTGCGCGGTGACGACAGCGACGGCATCGGCGTACGAGATCGGGAAGCGGGCCTTGATGTGGGCCGCCGCCAGCACCGTCGCCCGTGAGACCCCCACGATCTCCAGCGGGAGCTGATCGACTGCCCCCAGGGTACGACGGGCCTCGACGAGGCCACGCTCGCGCTCGGTGATGTAAAGCGCCTCTCCGAGATTGATCAGTGACAGGTACACGGTATGGCGCTGAGCCTCTGCGCCCACGAGTACCGCTCGGACTCGCGCCATCCCCGCCTCACCCTCGAGGTAGGCCAGGAGGGCGAAGCTGTCGAGAACATAGGCCGCCGGACTACCGGCCACGCGAACGCTCTCTCCTGTGCTCGGTGAGCAGCGCACGGGTGAGAGATGTCCGCCCCTTCAGCATGCCGGCCGCCTGCCGGACGGGCTTGGCCATCGCGGGGACGAGGGCCAGGACGCCTCCGTAGTCGACGACGGAGACTTCGGCGCCCGGATGCAGGTTGTACTTCTTCCGAAGGTCGGCGGGAATAACGACCCACCCTTTCGCGGAGACCGTCACGGGCATAGGACCTCCCCGCTGTTATACGATCAGGCAGGAATGTATAACATCGGGTCACCCGGTGGCAAGGGGGCTACAGCGCCAGGTATTGCTGGCGGACGGACTCGTCGTCCCGAAAGGCGCCGGCGGTGCCCTGGTAGCGGATGTGGCCCTTCTCGAGGACGTACACGCGGTCGGCGAGGGCGAGCGCGAAGTCCACGGTCTGCTCGGCGAGGAGGATCGTCAGTCCCTCGGCCTTGAGCCGGGCGATCTGTTCTTGCAGGTGGTCGACGACGAGGGGCGCCAGTCCCTCGGAGGGCTCGTCGAGGAGGAGCAGCTCGGGGTTGCCCATGAGGGTGCGGGCGATGGTGAGCATCTGCTGCTCGCCACCCGACAGGAACCCGCCCTGCCGGTCGCGCAGCTCGCGGAGCTTGGGGAAGAGGTCGAACACGCGCTCGACCGTCCACCCGCCCGGCCACGCGCGCCGGGCCGCCACGTCCAAGTTCTCCCAAACGGTGAGGTCGGCAAAGATGCGCCGGTCCTCGGGGACGAAGCCGATGCCGAGTTTGGCTACGCGGTACGGCGCCTGGCCCGTGATGTCCCGCCCCTTCCACACAACCCGTCCGCGGCTGGGCGGGCTGAGCCCCATGATGCTCCGCATGGTCGTGGTCTTGCCCACGCCGTTGCGGCCGAGCAGGCACACGCACTCGCCGGCGGCAACCCCCAGCGACACGCCGAACAGGACGCGGGACAGCCCGTAGGCGGTGTGGATGTCTTCCACGACCAGAACGGGCTCGGTCATCAGCGCCGCTCGCCGAGGTACACGCGGCGCACGTCGGGGTCACGCCGCACCGCCTCCGGCGCGCCGTCGGCGATCACCCGGCCCTGGTGGAGCACGGTGATGCGCTGGGCGATGGAGAAGACCACCTCCATGTCGTGCTCGGTGAACAGCAGCGTGAGTCCCCGGGCGCGCGCGATGCGCTCGATGAGGCGAATCGACTCGCGCGTCTCGGCCGCCGACATGCCGGCCGTCGGCTCGTCGAGCAGGAGGATTTCCGGCTCCAGCGCCAGGGCGAGCCCGAGCTCGAGCTGTTTCTGGCCACCGTGAGAGAGGAACCCCGCCACCTCCCCGGCCCGATCGGCGAGCCCCAGCGACTCCAGAAGCCCCAGCGTCTCCTCGCGGTACAGACCCTCCACCGGACGCAGGAGATCCCAGCCTCGGCCGCGGTGGGACAGGAACGCCGCCTGGACGTTCTGAAAGACGGTCAGGCGGGGAAAGATGTTGGTGCGCTGGAAGGAGCGGCCGACCCCGAGCCGGCAGAGGTCGTGGGGCGCGGTGCCGGTGACGTCGCGGCCCTTGAGGATGACGCGGCCGCGGTCGGCCCGCAGATGCCCGGTGATGAGGTTGAACAGTGTGGTCTTGCCGGCACCGTTGGGACCGATGATGGCGCTGATGGCGCCGGCCGGCACCGAGAAGGTGACGCCGGCCACGGCCAGGAACCCGTCGAAGCTCTTGACCAGGTCGCGCACCTCAAGCACGGTGCAGCCTCCCCCACGCCCGTCCCCACAGCCCGTGGATGGCGCCGGCGATGCCGCCGGGGAAGCCGAACAGGAGGACGACCAGGATCGTGCCGAGCACGAGCGGCCAGTACTCGGTGTAGGAGACGATCTGCTGGTTGAGCCACAGCAGGGCCAGGGCCCCGACGGCCGGGCCGTAGAAGGACCCCATGCCGCCGAGCAGCGTCATGATCAACACCTCGGAGGACTTGGTCCAGTAGGCGAAATCGGGGAACACGCCGCGATTGAAGATGCCGAAGAGCCCGCCGGCCAGCCCGGCGAAGGCGCCGGCCAGGACGAAGGCGGCCAACTCCCAGCGGCGCACGTTGACGCCGATGAACTCGGCGCGCTCCGGATTCTCCCGGATCGTGGTGAGGATGCGCCCGAACGGCGAGCTCACGATGCGGCGGAGGGCCCAGAAGCACAGCGCCACCAGCACCAGCGTCGTGAAGTAGTAGTACTCGGCCGTCCGCCAGCCGCCCACCAGCGGCACCGTCTGGCCGAGGCGCTCGGCCCACGCGAAGTCCGGGTACGGGATGTCGGGCATCCCCTGTTCGCCGCCGGTCACCTCGTTCCACTTGAAGCAGATGGCCCACACGATCTGGGCGAAGGCCAGCGTGAGCATGGCGAAGTAGATCTTGGTGAGGCGCACGCAGAAGAAGCCGAAGCCAGCGGCGAAGAGCGCAGCCATGGCGCCGGCCGTCGGGAACGCGAGCAGGAACGGCACGCCCAGCTGCTTCATGAGGATGCCGGTCGTGTAGGCGCCGATGCCGAAATAGGCGGCGTGCCCGAAGGAGACGAGGCCGGTGTAGCCCACCAGGAGGTTCAGGCTGGTGGCGAAGAGGGCCCAGATCACGACGTCGGTGGCCAGGAACGTGTAGTAGCGCGAGCCCAGCGCCGGCACCAGGAAGGCCGCCGCCAGCACCAGCAGCGCCCAGGGCACGCGCCGGGGCGTCATTGACCGGAGCGCGAGCCCGGCGTGAACCGCAGGTGGCCTGGTCCAGGTGCGCAGGGCGTCATCTCAGCGGTCGGCCCAGGAGCCCCCAGGGGCGGATGACCAGCACCGCGGCCATGAGGGCGAAGACCGAGAAGATCGAGAACCGTGGAATGAAGAGAATCCCGAACGAGAGCACCTGACCGTAGATCAGCGCGCCGAGGAAGGTCCCCCAGAAGGAGCCGAGGCCGCCGATGACGACCACGATGAAGGCCTCGACGATCATCTCGGTGTCCATCCCCGGGACGATGGTCTTCACGGGCGTCACCAGGGCGCCGCCCAGACCGCCCAGGAAGGAGCCCAACACGAACACACCCGTGTAGAGGCGGTTCACGTTGACGCCGAGGGCGCCCAGCATCTCGCGGTCGAGGGCGGCAGCGCGGATCAAGCGCCCGGCCCGCGTGCGATGGAGCAGGACCCAGAAAGCGACGGCGATGGCCGGCCCCAACAGCAGGATGAACAGGTTGTAGTAGGGCACGGTGGCCCCCAGCAGCGTGAAGGAGCCGGCCAGGCCGGGCGGGCGGGAGACGGAGAGCTGCTGCGTGCCCCAGAGGATCTTGGCCGCGTCGGAGAGGATCAGTACGAGCGCGTAGGTGAAGAGGAGCTGGTACAGCTCCTCCTTGCCGTACAGGCGCTGGAAGAGCAGGCGCTCGACGAGGCCCCCGAGGATGGCCACGGCCACGGCGGCGCCGAGGGCGGCCACCCAGAACCGTCCCGGGCCCGTGCCCGCCCACTGCACGACCTGATACGTCGCATAGGCGCCCAGCATGTAGAAGGAGCCGTGCGCGAAGTTCAGGACGCGGAGCACGCCGAAGATCAGCGAGAGCCCGGAGGCGATGAGGAACAGGAACATCGCGGCCGTCAGGCCGCTCAGGCTCTGCGCGAAGACGAACGAGAAGTCGGGCACCGGCGGTGGGACGGATGATCGGGCCGGGGGCGGGCGCCACCCGCTCCCGGCCCTCAGGCGTCCCTAATCCATGAACGGCGTGGGATCGACGTAGACGACGGGCTTCATGATCGCGAACGGATACTTCGGATCCTTCACCGTCTTGCCGTAGAGCTGGCCGCGGTTGAGCTGATGGTCCTTCTCCCGCAGCGTCATCTTGCCGTGGGGCGTATCCACGCCGAGGCCGAGCAGAGCTTTCGACACCTTGTCAGAGTCGGTGCTCCCGGCCTTCTTGATGGCCTCGGTCAAGAACTGGAGGCCCATGTAGCCCTGAATCGCCCACGAGGACGGGTACTCGTCCTTCAGATACTTGGACAAACGCGCGGTGTAGTCTCGGTGGGCGGCGGGCCCCTCCGGCCAGTAGAAGGCGTCGTAGGAGTTGCCCCAGATCCCGATCGGGTAGTCGGCGCCCATCGCCTTGGTCGACTCGGGCGAGGCCGCCTCGCCGACGCCGATGAAGTTGTAGCCGATGGCGTCGAAGTAGTTCAGCGGCTTGGCCTGCTTGGCGAAGGTGACGAAGTGGCCGCCCCACAGCGACGAGAAGACCGCCTCCGGCTTTTTGGCCAGCTGGGCGTTGATGAACGGCGTGTAGTCGGCCTCGCCGAGCTTCGGCCACTGCTGGTCGACGATCTGCACGCTCGGCTTCAGCTTCTTGATGTGCTCCACGAAGGCCTTGGTGACGTCCTGACCGTAGGCGTAGTCGGGGCTGATGGTGGCGATTTTGGTGGCCGGCCACTTGGCGACGATCTCCGCCGCGCTCCGGCCCTCCATGGTGGTGGTCGCGGCCACGCGGAAGACGTAGGGGTGGAGCTTGTCCTTGGCGGTCAGCTGGTCGGTCTTGGGGATGGGGGCGATGAAGACGATCTTGCTCTCCTTGGCCACCACGGAGACCGCCGGCCCCTCCGCCGACGTCAGGGTGCCGACCAGGAAGTCGACGTTCTCCTTGAGGATGAGCTCGCGCGACACGCGCACCGCCTCGTCGGCGTTGCCCTTGGTGTCGCGGGATACAATCTCGATCTTGCGGCCGAGCACACCGCCCTTGGCGTTGATCTCTTCGGCGAACATCTGCGCGCCCTTGAGGGCGGGCTCGCCGAACAGGGCGCCGGGGCCGGAGAGAATCATGGGGAAGCCGACCTTGATGGACTTCTGGGCCTCCGCCGTCAGGGGCAGGGCCAGGAGCCCGATCAGCAGCAGCGCGAGCAAGCGCAGCATCATGGCAAAATCCTCCTCTCGAGATTGACTATGCGAAGTTCCGCATCACCCAGCGGCCGCCCTTCATCACCGACAGCCGGCGGCGATCCTGCAGGATGGCGATGTCACGCAGAGGGTCGCCATCCACCACCACGAGGTCGGCCAGCGTGCCCGGGCGGAGCGACCCGATCCGGTCCGGCATCCGCATCAACTCGGCCCCCCACAGCGTGGCGCAGCGGATGGCCTCCAGTGGCGTGTAGCCGATGACGTCGACGAAAACCTGGATGTCCTTGGCGTACTCGCCGTGCGGGCACCAGGCGAAGCCGAAATCCCCGCCCGGGCACATGCGAATGCCGAGGTCCTTGGCCCGCCGATAGGTGTCGGCGGCCTGCTTGATTTCATCCCTCAGCCCGCTGGGGCCGATGATGTCCTCGGTGATCCCAAACCGCGGACCGTTCTCGACGATCGAATAGAGATAGCGAAGGCCGGGCACGAGGGTGAGCCCCTTGTCGGCGATCATCCGGAGGGTCTCGTCGTCCGCGTAGGTGGCGTGCTCGATGGAGTCCACCCCCGCCAGGGCGGCCATCCGGCTCGAGGCCTGACCGCGCACATGGGCCGAGGAGAGCCGCCCTCGCATCCGGGCCTCGTCGGCCAGGGCCCGGACCTCGTCGACGGTGTAGGTGCAATCGCCGATCGGCGTGTGCGGCAGCAGCGCATCGCCACCGACGTAGCACTTCACCACGTCGGCTCCGTCCTTGATGACCCGCCGCACGGCCGCGCGCACCTCGTCGACGCCGTTGGCGATCAGGGCCAGGCCCTCCATGCCCAGCTTGAGGTACGAGGGGTTCCAGTCGGCCATGGCCCCCGTCGCGCAGATGTCACGGCCGGCGGCGAGCAGCCGCGGCCCCGGATAGAGGCCCTCGTTGATCGCGCGCTTGAGCGCCACGTCCACCGCGTGAACGGAGCCCGCCGAGCGCGCCGCGGTGTAGCCACAGTGCAGCGCCAGCTCGGCGTTCTTGGCCGCCGCCAGCGTCGAGTACTCAGGCGGGCAGTTCAGGTCGAGGTCGGCGATCACCTTGACGTTGTTGTAGGAGAGGTGAAGGTGAGCCTCGATGAGGCCCGGGATGACCGTCCGGCCCCCCAGGTCCACGGTCTCCGCGTCGGCCGGCCGGGGCCGGTCGCCCGGCGCCAGGCGCCCGGCATGGGCGATCGTGTCGCCTTCGATCAGGAGGGAGCCGCCGTCCACCGCTGGCGCGCCGGTGCCGTCGATCAGTCGCGCGTTCGTCAGATGGAGGCGCATGGTTCGTCTCCGTGAATCAGAAGACCGGAAGCCCCGGAACCCGGACGCGGATCCGGTAGACCGACGTCGAGGCGGTGATGTAGAGGCTCCGGTAGTCGGCGTCGCCCCAGGCCATGTTGGCCGTGTACTCGGGCGTGCGGATCACGCCCAGGCACGTGGTATCGGGCGCGAACACGTGGATACCGCCCGGTCCGCAGCAGTACACGTCGCCCTGGGAGTCGAGCTTCATCCCGTCGGGCGCGCCCACCCCCTCCCCTTTCGTCTCCGCCCATACTCCGCCGCCGGTGAGGCCGCCGCCCGGTGTGACGTCGAAGACCCGGATATGGCGGCGGGCCGTGTCATTGATGAACAGTCGGCGGCCGTCGAAGGAGAAGCAGAGCCCGTTGGGCCGATCGAAGTCGTCGACCAGGAGCACGGGGCTGGCCGAGTCGGCGCCGACCCGATACACGCCCTGGAACGGCAGTTCCTGATCGCGCTTCACCCCGTAGGGCTCGACGCGGCCGTAGGGCGGGTCGGTGAAGTAGATGCCGCCGTCGGCGGCGCACACAATGTCGTTCGGGCTGTTGAGCTGCTTGCCCTGGTAGTGAGTGGCCAGCGGCACGCTGCGACCATCTGGCTCCGTCCGCGTCACCCGGCTCGACGCGTGCTCGCAGACGAGCAGCCGCCCCTGTCGGTCCCAGGTGAGGCCGTTCGACTTGTGGCAGGGCTTGCGGAACGTGGTGACGCCCTCGCGGGCCGACCAGCGGCGCAGGTGGTCGTCGGGCATGTCGCTCCAGAGCAAATAGTCCTCGCGCGGATGCCAGAGCGGTCCCTCGGTGAAGCGGCACCCCGTGGCGATCGCCTCGAAGGCCACCTCCGGCCCCACCACCTCCAGAAACCGGCGGTCGCGGACCTCGACGGTCATAACCGAGGAGCGTTCACGACTTCATGGGCTGGCCGGGCTTCCCCGCCACATACCAGTCGGGGGGAGGGATCTCTTCGAACACGACCCAGACGGCCTCGCGCGGGAGCTTGGCGACGTCGGCGATGACGTCGGTGACCCGCCGCGCGATCTCGTCGCGGCGCTCCTTGGAGTGGCCCTCGTAGAGGCGGATGTTGACGAATGGCATGGGTTGACCTCGCCGGCGGATTTCGGGTCGCGAAGCGGAGGGAGAGTAGCACGCAGGTGCGGCCCGTCGCAAGCCGCAGCCCCCCAGGTCGGCGGCAGCGTTCTTGCTCACTGCGCAAGCGCAGGAGGAAATCCGCCCATGAACGCGATCGATCTGCTGAAGAAACAGCACAAAAACGTCAAGGCGCTGTTCAAGAAGGTGGAGAACACTGAGGACGCGCGCACTCGGCGCCAGCTACTCGGCCAGATTGCCATGGAACTCCAGGTCCACACGAAGATCGAAGAGGAGATCTTCTACCCGGCCGTGAAGGAATTGGACACCAAGCAAGCCAAAGAGATGGTGGCCGAGGCCTTCGAGGAGCACCACGTGGTGGACCTGGTCCTGGCCGATCTTCCGAACGTGAATCCCGCCGACGAGCGGTTCGAGGCGAAGATGACGGTCCTCTCGGAGCTGGTCGAGCACCACGCCGAAGAGGAAGAAAAAGAGATGTTCAAGACCGCCAACCGCCTGGGCAAGGACGAGCTCAACGAGCTCGGCGAGCGGATGCAGGCGCGGGCCGAAGAGCTGCAGAGCCGAGGCAGCAAGGTCGCCTGACGCGGTAGACT
>JBOHPP010000058.1:0-8505 GCA_050731755.1 Candidatus Rokuibacteriota bacterium
GTCATCGCCACCGGCACTCCCGAAGGCGTGGGGGCCGCGCTCGGCAAGTTCCTCAAGGCGGGGGACAGGATCGAGGCCGAGATCGAGAAGATCGGGGTGCTCCAGAACCGCGTCGTCGCGCCCTAGCGGTCAGTCCGGAAGGAGCGCGAAGCCCTCGCGTCGGGCGGCGGCCCTCAGGCGCTCGTCGAGGCACACGAACGTCTCCCCCGCGGGCATGTCGTCGCACCACACGAGGGCCGCCGAGAGCTGGAGCGCGTCGCCGGCGCGAAGCGCGTGGGCGGCAAGCAGGCGCCCAGCACGGTCGCGGAGCCGGAGCGTGGGGGCAACGACGTCGGTGTCCTCGACGAGGCCCGCCAGGCGGCGCAGCGCCTGCTCGAGGGATGCGGCCGACAGCCGCGCCTCGCGGTGCCGGCGGTAGAGCGCCGACTGGCATTCCACCGGGCTTCCCCACCAGAGCGCCCGCTCGGCGTCAGAACGGAGCAACGCGACCATGACGGGCGACTGCGATGCGGGAAGGATGGTCGGGACCAGCGCGGAGCTGTCCCAGAACATCAGCGCCCTTCTGCTCGCTCCTCCAGCAGGGCGCGGAGGACGGCCGCGCCGACCGCTTGACCGCGGGGAGGCTTGCGCAAGGCCGCCCTGAGTCGTCCGGTCCCGGGGATCAGCAGCCCGGCCCGCGCCAGCCGCTGGCGGCGCGACTTGGCCCGCTCCCCTGCGCGCAACGCGACCAGCTTCGCGACCGGCCGGCCGCGCTCGGTGATGACGACCTCCTCGCCGTGCTTGACGACGTCGAGGTAACGGCTGAGCTGGGCCTTCAGGCGAGCGACCCCCACTTTGGTCATGTGACCATGATGGTCACTTCCGAGGGCCGTGTCAACCGGGACGGCGGCCGTCAGCCGAGGATGATGTCGTCGACCTCGAGGACGACATCGTGGAAGGGGACCGGTAGAGAAAGCGTCTCTCCCGAGCGATACCTCTCCGTGCTGGCGTAGCCGCGGTCCGACGGTTCCTTCCCGACGCGTACGGCGCCCCCGGCAGGATCGATGAGCCACGCGATCGGAATCCGCCAGCGGGCGTACACGGCCAATGCAGCCCGTGGGTGACATCGCTCGGACCGTCCCACACGTCGACGGCCAGGACCACGTCTTCCCCACTCGGCGGACCGGACCGATATCGATCCTGGCGCGCGTGGCAGACCGTCACGTCGGGACGCGGCAGCGAGTAGGGACCGAGGCGGACCGCGTCGCTCACGCTGACGATGGCGTCGCGCGCGCGCTCGCGCAGCAGATCGACCACGTGATCGATGAGGCGCTGAGCGGGTGAGCGGTGCGCCGCCTCGGGTGGATCGGCTCGCCTCCCTGTACCGGAGCACCCAGCCGCCCGGCCAGGAGATCGGCGAGGCGCCGGACGACCTCGATCTTCCGCGCGCTCGGACGGGGCAGATCCACAAGCAAGCCGTCGAGCAACTCGATCCTGGCTTGCGGCGGCAGAATGCCCCGCTCCTTCATGCGGCGGAGCTCTGACACCGTGAAGCGCCGGATGGTCAACTCCGGGTCGGCGAGGCTCACCCCAGAAGGTCGGCGACGTGGATCGTGAGGTCGGGAAAGGCCCCGGGGGCGCCGGCCTCACCGTGGGCGAGCACGCGCGGACGAGGATAGCCCGCGGGCCCGGCCTCGCCGTAGATCTCGAGCCGTTCGGCGTTGAGGTCCACGAGCCAGGCTTCACGCAGGCCCGCCCGCGCGTAGAGGGGAACCTTCCACCGCCGGTCGGGCTCGACGGTGGCGTCCGCGACCTCGATGACGAGCAGGACGTCGCCCGGCTGCGGATGCACGGCGCGGTAGAAGTCGGCGCGCGGGCGGAGCAGGGTCACGTCGGGCTGGGGCTCCGAGATCTGGACAGGCAAGAGGATGGGGCCCTGGACGCGGACGATGGCCCGATCGCCCAGCCGCGTGACCAACAGGCGGTTGATCCGGTCCACGGTGCTCGCATGCCGGCTGCCGATCGGCGCCATCTCGAGGATCTCGCCCTCGATCAGCTCCACCCGGTCGTCCTTGGTGAGAATGCCGGCCTGGATCATCCGGTGGTACTGATCGACGGTGAACCGATGACGCCTGACGGCGACGGCCATCCTGCCTCACCTCCTCTTCCGATATTCGAGGGCGGCAACGGTCCTGTCAATGCCGCGAATCGGATATACTTCGCCAGCATTGTTGATCACGCGAGTCCGCCAGCACCGATGAGCTTTCTGACCCACGTCGAATGCACCGTGTGCGGGCACCGCCACGATTCCAAGCGCCTGCTCACGGTGTGCGAGCGCTGCGGCCAGATGGTGGCCGCCCGCTACGACCTCGAGCGGGTGGCCGCCAGCGTGAGCAAGGCGGCGCTCGGGTTGCGACCGCCGGGGATGTACCGGTTCCGCGAGCTGACGCCGCTCGACGACGGCGAGGAGCCAGTCACGTTGAGCGAGGGCGGCACGCCGCTCCTTCCGCTGCCGCGCCTGGCCGCTCACCTCGGACTCCGCCACGTCCTGGCCAAGGACGAGGGCCAGAACCCGACGGGGACATTCAAGGCCCGAGGCCTCGGCATGGCGATCACCCGCGCGCGCACCCTGGGAGCCCACGGCTTTCTCATCCCGTCGGCGGGCAATGCCGGCGGCGCCGCCGCGCTCTATGCGGCACGCGCCGGGCTGCCGTGCGGGGTCATCGTTCCTCGCGACACGCCGCCGGCGGCTGTGGCCGAGGCACTCATCGCCGGCGCACAGGTCTTCACCGTCGAGGGGACCATCGCGACCGCCGGCCGCATCGTGAGCCGGGTGGCGCCCCGCATCGGCTGGTTCGATCTCTCCACGCTCAAGGAGCCCTATCGGCTGGAGGGCAAGAAGACGATGGGCCTCGAGCTAGCGGAGCAGATGGGCTGGTCGACGCCCGACGTCCTCGTCTACCCCACCGGCGGCGGCACCGGGCTCGTCGGCATCGCCAAGGCCTACGCGGAGCTGCGCGCGATGGGATGGCTCGCCGGCGGCCCGCCGCGCTTCGTGTCCGTACAGGCGGAAGGCTGTGCTCCCGTCGTCAAGGCCTGGCGGGAGGGCGCCGAGACGACCACTGCGTGGGAGAACCCCGTAACGCAGGCCGCGGGATTGCGTGTGCCCTCGCCGTTCGCCGGTCGTCAGATGCTGCGCGTGATCCGCGAGACCGGAGGCGAGGCCCTCGCTGTCGGTGAGGCCGCCATCCCGGAGGCCCAAAGCTTGCTCGCCCGGCTCGACGGGGTGTGGACGGCGCCGGAAGCGGCCGCCACGGTCGCCGCGCTGATCCAGCTCAAGGAACGGGGCGCCGTCGCCGCCGACGCTCGAATCGTCCTCGTGCTCACCGGTACCGGAATCAAGAACGACCCGCCGGCGCTCCCGCGCCCCGTCGATCTCGCCGGCTCCGACGACGACATCGCCACCCTCGTCCAGCACGTCCTCACGCGCTGAGCTGACGCTCCGCGCGCGGGCTTCGCCCGCTCAATCCGCGCTCGGGAGAGGCCTCGGAGAGGGCACCGTGTGGAGTCGCCAACTGAATCGGGAGGTTGGGAGGGGGGCGCGTGCGGCCGCCAAGCGAACGGGGAGGTTGGGAGGGGGCGCGCGTGCGGCCGCCAAGCTGAACGGGGAGGTTTGGAGGGGGCGGTCGCTGCCCCCTCCAACTTCATGATAGCATCGGCGGCACCGCAGTCCTCGCCGTCAGGGAGGTCGTGCATGGCCATCGATATCGGCAAGATCCGAAACGTCGGCGTCGTCGGGCACGGCGGGGTGGGCAAGACGTCGCTCGTGGAGGCGCTGCTCTTCTCGGCCGGCGCCGTCACCCGCCTGGGCAAGGTGGACGATGGCAGCACGACCACCGACTTCGACCCCGACGAGATCCGACGGAAGATCTCCATCAACACCGCCATGGCCTACTGCGACTGGAAAGGCCACCGGATCAACCTCGTGGACACGCCGGGCTACGGTGACTTCATCGCCGATGCCCGGGCCGGCCTGCGCGTCGTGGAGGCGGCGCTGGTTGTCGTCGACTCGGTGGCCGGGGCCCAGGTGCAAACCGAGAAGGTGTGGAAGTTCGCCACCGAGTTCGGCCTGCCGCGCGCGGTCGTGGTGAACCGCCTGGACCGGGAGCGCGGGGACTTCTTCCGGACGCTCGAGTCGCTGGGGCGGCGTCTCAAGGGGCGCATGGTGCCGCTGCATATCCCGGTGGGCGAGGAGTCGGCTTTCCAGGGGTTCGTGGACCTGGTCAAGATGAAGGCGACCGTCTACGCCGATGGCAAGCCCAAGGAGACCGACATCCCCGCCACCGCCGCCGAGCCCGCCAAGGAGTGGCGTGAGAAGCTGGTGGAGGCGGCCGCCGAGACCGACGACGACCTGCTGAGCAAGTACCTGGAGGAGGGCTCGCTGGGCGAGGCCGAGATGCTCAAGGCCCTCCGGGCCGGGATCGCCCAGGGCAAGCTGGTCCCGGTGCTGGCCGCTGCCGCGACCAAGACGATCGGCGCCGTCGCCCTCCTCGATCTCTTCGTCGACTCCTTCCCCTCCCCCGCCGAGCGCGGGGAGGTGAGCGGCACCGACCTCAAGACCAAGCAGCCGTCGGCCCGAGCCGCGGACGCCAAGGCGCCGGTGACGGCGCTCGTGTTCAAGACACTCTCCGATCCCCACGTGGGCAGGCTGTCGCTCTTCCGCGTCTTCTCGGGGACGCTCCGGTCCGAGTCGACCCTCTTCAACGCGGCCCGCTCCGGCCGCGAACGGATGAGCCACGTTTCCTGGCTCGAGGGCAAGACCCAGAAGAACGTGGAGACGCTCGGACCCGGCGAGATCGGCGTGGTGGCCAAGCTCAAGGAGACGCTGACCGGCGACACGCTGTGCGAAGAGGCCACCCCCTTCGAGCTACCCCGGATCACGTTCCCGGAGCCGGCGATCTCTTTCGCTATCCAGCCCAAGTCGCGGGGCGACGAGGACAAGATCTCCAATGCCCTGGCCCGCATCGCCGAGGAGGATCCCACCGTCCACTACCACTTCGATCCCGAGACCAAGCAGCTGCTGGTGTCGGGGGTGGGCAACCTCCACGTCGAGATGGTGGTCGAGCGCATGAAGCGCAGGTACAACGTCGACGTGAACCTGCTCCCGCCGCGCATCCCCTATAAGGAGACGGTCAAGGGGCGGGCCGAGGGGCAGGGGAAGTACAAGAAGCAGACGGGGGGTCGGGGACAGTACGGCGACGTCTGGCTCAAGGTCGAGCCGCTCCAGCGGGGCACCGGCTTCGAGTTCGTCGACGACATCTTCGGCGGCGCCGTGCCCCGCAACTACATCCCGTCCGTGGAGAAGGGCGTGCGCGACTGCATGAAGCGGGGCATCCTGGCCGGCTATCCCGTGGTGGACATGAAGGTCACCCTCTACGATGGCTCCTACCATGATGTCGACTCGTCCGACATGGCCTTTCAGATCGCCGCCTCCATGGGGCTGCAGAAGGTGTTCATAGATGCCTCGCCCATCCTGCTGGAGCCGATCATGAACGTGGAGGTCACCGGCCCCTCGGAGGTCGCCGGCGACGTCATCGGAGACCTCAACTCCCGCCGCGGTCGCATCATGGGGATGGAGCCGGCCGGCGAGACGGCGGTCGTGCGAGCCCAGGTGCCGATGGCCGAGATGCTGACCTACGAGCCGTCGCTCCGTTCCATGACTGGCGGCCGGGGCGGTTACTCGATGGAGTTCTCCCATTACGAGGAGGTGCCGGCCTTCCTCGCCGAGAAGGTCGTCAAGGAGGTCAAAACGGAAAAAGAGAAGGCCGAGAAGCACTGAGTTCTTGACAGACCCCAAATCATGCGTGCTAGCGTGTCCAGCACGCAAGGTGTTGGGGTTGAGCTCGACCACATGCCGCTGGGAGTTCTGGAACCGGCCATCGCGCGCCGGGAACATCGTCTACCCATCGCATTCGACCGCGATCTGCCCTTCGAATGGGTCGCCGTATGCCGTGTATACCGGAGACCGCCTCGAGCCGGCGACCTCGGGGCCTCCACATCTCGGGAGGGGGGAGACGCAAGGATGAGCCTGACGGACACGGGAGTCTCGGAAGCCCGGCAGCAGATCGAGCGTTGGATCGAGGAGAGCCAGCTCCTGCTGGGACGCATCATCCCCAGCGTGCTGGACGAGAACCAGCGCTTGCGCGAAAAGGCGCTGGACGCCGAGCGGGACTACGACCGCATGCGGGAGGAGATCGCAATGCTTCGGCGGGAGATCGGCGGGCTCCAGTCGGAGCTGGAGGCACTACGCGGTCAGCACGAGTACCTGAGGAACGAGCAGTCCGTCGTCGCCGAGGCGCTCTCCCGGGCCCTCCATCACATGACCCAGATGACGCAGCCGATCAACGAGATGGTAGCCAAGCTGCACGTGGCTCAGCCCCTGACGCTGGAGGGCTCGCTCCGCTAGGAACGCACAGGCATGTCGAGGAGCGCCCCGGCTTCGCCGGGGTGCTCCGAGCGCTGGGGGTTGGGGGGCCATCTCGGGGCCCCCCATATACTTACCGGGCCATCTCGGGCCCCCCCCATGTCTTGGTCCTACGACCCGCGCAGGCGCGGGTCGAGCACGTCACGCAGGGCGTCCCCCAGCATGTTGAATCCGAAGACGGCCAGTGAGATGGCGAGCCCCGGCCAGATGGCCATCCACGGCGCCCGGAACATGTACGTCCGCCCCGAACCTGACAGCATCGCCCCCCACGAGGGGTAGGGTGGCGGCACGCCGAACCCCAGGAACGACAGCGCCGACTCGGCCAGGATCACGCCCCCCAGGCCGATCGTGGCCACGATGATGATGGTCGCGGCCACGTTGGGCAGGATGTGGCGGAGGATGATGCGGGCGTGGCCGCAGCCCATGGCCCGCGCGGCCTCGACGTAGACGTTGGCTGCCACCTGCAATGTGGCCCCGCGGATGACGCGGGAGTTGATGGCGGCCACGATGATGGACAGAGCCAGGATCACGTTGAGCATGCCGGGGCCGAGCACCGCCATCACCGACAGGATGATCACGAGGTACGGGAACGACATCCAGGCGTCGACCAGGCGCTGCACGACGATGTCGTAAGCGCCGCCGAAGTAGCCGCTGGAGACGCCGATCAGGCTGGCCAGGACGATCCCCAGCGCGATGGTGGTGAAGCCCACGGTGACCGATACCCGGGCGCCGTAGACGACGCGGCTCCACATGTCGCGCCCGAGGTTGTCGGTGCCCAGCCAGTGGACCGTGCTCGGCGGCTTCATCCGGGCCCCGCGGATCGTCTCGTCGTAGTCGAAGGGGGCGATGCGCTCGGCGAAGACGGCCATGACCAGCATCGCCACCACGAGCACCCCGCCAATGGCGCCCAGTGGCTTGCGGCGGACGAACCGCCACAGGCCCTGTAGCGCCCGCCCGGTCGTCCCCCGCCGGCCCTCGAGCGCCGGCGCCGCCCGGGGCACCGGCGACAGGACCGTGTCGACCGCGTGGCCGTCGCTCATCGGCTCAGTACCGGATCCGCGGATCGAGAACAGCGTACAGCGCGTCCACGGCGAGATTCATGAAGACGATGAAGGAAACGACAACGAGGTTCACGCCCTGGATGACCGGGTAATCCCGCTGATTGATGGCGTCGAAGAGAAAGCGGCTCATCCCGGGGATGCCGAAGATCTGCTCGATGATGACCGTGCCGCCGATGATCTGAGCGATCTGAATGCCCAGGACGGTGACGACGGGGATGACGGCATTGCGCAGGCCGTGCTTGAGGACGATCACGCGCTCGCGTAGCCCCTTGGCCCACGCCGTGCGGACGTAGTCCTGGCGCAACACCTCCAGGAGCATGCCCCGGGTCAGCCGCATGAGGGCGGCGGCCGAGGCGATGCCGAGAATGAGCGCGGGAAGGAGAAACTGGGCCACGTGGGCCACCTGGTCCTGGCTGAACTCGGTAAATCCGCTGACCGGCCGCCAGCCCCACCAGATGGCGGGCAAGACGATGACCAGGGTGGCCAGCCAGAAGCCGGGCATCGACAGCCCCAGGATGGCCGCGCTGCGGGCGAGGTAGTCGCGCAGCGTGTCCTGCCGGGTCGCCGAGACCACGCCGATGGGCACCGAGATGAGAATGGCGAAAACGGTGGCGAAGAAGGCCAGCTCCAGGGTCACCGGGAGACGGCGCCCGATCTCTTCCAGCACCGGGCGCCGCGTCCACAGAGACTCGCCGAGATCGCCTTGCACGACGCGGCCCAGCCACTCGAAGTACTGCACATAGATGGGCCGATCCAGCCCGAGCTTGGCCCGCAGCTCCTCGAGGTCCTTGGCGTAAGCCTTCTCCTCGAGCATGAGCGCGACGACATCGCCCGGGATCAGCCGCGGCAGCGTGAAAACGATCAGCGACGCGATCAGCAGCGACGGGATCGCCACCAGCAGCCGCTTGACGAAGTACCGCTTCAGCACGGGTGGCGTCGCCGTGCAGGGTTGACAGCCGGCGCGAGCGAGCTGCGCTCGCT
>JBOHPP010000059.1:0-11833 GCA_050731755.1 Candidatus Rokuibacteriota bacterium
CGACCGTGCGGGCCGGGGGCGCGGGCGCCGGGCTCGCTTGCGGCGTGCCCACCGCGGCCACCGCGGGCACCAGGTTCACCACGTACGTCTTCGGTTGGGCCGCGCGCCAGGTGGCGGCGCCGGCCACCAGGGCCACGATCAGCACGACGTGGGCGCCGACCGAGACCACGAGGGGCCCGAACGGGACGCGGAAGCGCCCGAGCGCGGGCCCGAACGGTGGCCGGGGGCGGAGACGCAACGACATCGCCGCCGTAGACATCTCAGCGCTCGCGCGTGGGCTCCGTCACCATGCCGAGCCGCTCGATCCCGGCCCGACGCACGCGGTCCATCGTCTCGATGACGGCCCCGTAGGAGAGCCCTGCGTCGGCCTTGAGGTAGAGCGTCTTGTCCCTCCGGTCCTTGAAGGCGTTGCGTAGGGCCGGCTCGAGACCGGCCGCGGTGACGCGGCGGTCATTGAGGAACAGGCCCTGCTCCTTGGTCACCGTGAGGACCATTCGCTCCTCCACCGCGGTCGGCCGGGACGAGGCGCGGGGCAGGTTCACGTCGATGCCCCGGTACATCATGGGCGCGGTCAGCATGAAGATGAGGAGCAGCACCAGGACCACGTCGACGAGCGGGATGATGTTGATCTCGGCCAGCGAGGTGCCGATACGGCGCTGACCGTCGGCAGGCTCCAGTTTAAAGGCCATCTTTGGCGGCGCGGACCTTGGGCAACGGGCGGGCGAGCAGATTCAGCAGGTCGAGCGCGAAGCCTTCCATCTCGGTCGCCCAGTGCTTGACGCGGTTGACGAAGTAGTTGTACCCGATGACGGCGGGAATCGCGGCGCCGAGACCGAAGGCGGTGGCGATGAGCGCCTCCGAGATGCCGGGCGCCACGACCGCCAGCGACGCCGAGCCCTGCTGGCCGATGCCGTGGAAGGCGGTCATGACACCCCACACCGTCCCGAAGAGCCCGATGAACGGCGTCGCGCTGGCGGTGGTGGCCAGGAACGGCAGGTAGCGCTCCAGGCGCGAGACCTCGTGGGCGGCGGCCCGCCGAAGCGTGCGGTTGGCCACCTCCAGCCGCTCGTGGCCGAGGCCGTCCTCCAGCTCGTCGAGGGCGTCCTCGGTGATTTCCTGGGAGGCCGCCCCGTAGAGGGTGGCCAGCGGACTCTCCCGGTACTTCTTCACGGCGTGCATCACGGCGGTCCGGCGGCCCTCGCGGTAGATCTTGAGGAAGGCCAGCGTCTGGCGCTTGACGCGTCGGAACTGCCACCACTTCTCGACGATCAGCGCCCAGCTGACGACCGAGAATCCCACCAGGATGATGAGAACGGCCTTGCCCACAGGGCCGGCGCTGAAGATGAGGTCGAGAACCCCGTTTCGGACATCAATCGGCGGCACGGCGGCTCCTTCTTGTTTTGGTCCGATAGTACCAGAATCCCCGCCGTTCGTTGACTTTCCCGAGCCTCGACCCGTATAACCGAGGCGTGGTCCGCGCCGTCGGCGCCTTGGTCCTGGGCTTCGCCGTCGCCCTGGCGGCCGGGGCCTTCGCTTCGGATTCGCGCCGCGCCGTCGAGGCCTTCGTGGGTCGCCTCGCCGGCGCCCGCGTGACCGATCTCACCATCACCCAGACCCTCACGATCTACCAGCCCGACGGGCGGCACCCCCAGTCCACTCGGGAGCTGCAGGTCTATTTCAAGCCGCCGAAGCGCCGTCGAGTCGAGCAGACGATGGGGGCGCAGCGCGAGGTCCACCTCACCGTGGGCGACCGAGCCTGGGTCCGCCACGGCGACGGCCAGGTCGACGAGGTTCCGCGCGAGCGGGGCGAGCGCGACCGCTGGCACCTCTGCGCAGGGCTGCCCCGCAGCGCCGGCGATCTGCTCGCGGAGTGGCGGGCCCTGGGCGTGCGGGACGACGTCAGCCACGTGGTGCAGGTCCGCGGCCGTCCGATCACCGTGATCGGCGCCGGGCCCGGCGACCGGGTAAGCCCGTCGGTCTGGGTGGACCAAGAATACGGCGTCGTTCGGCTCATCACGCCAGAGCGGTCGTCGCGGCGGTCGGAACTGGTGGATCACGCCTGCTCGGAACACCGCCCGCTGCTCAATGGTCTCTACTTCCCGTACCACCAGGAACTGTTCGGAAAGGGCGGCAAGCTGCTGTTCCGCATCGTCGTGCGCCAGGTGGGCCTGAACGGCAATCTTCCCGACGCCCTGTTCGATCCCGAGGCCCTCCGCCGAGGGGGATGACGCCGCGTGGCGGCCGATCCGCCGACTCGAGGTCGAGTTGGTGGAGGCAAAGCCCGAGGACGTCCCGATCCTCCGACGCCTCATGGGATCTGAACCCCGACCGGACGTTCGGCAACGCCGCCCGCATCGAGCGCTTCTGGTCCGGGGAGCCCGGGCGCCGCTCGTTCCGGATCCGGGTCGGCGGATCGCTCGGGGCTTCGCCCTGACCCGCCGGGGCAGCCACTTCAGTGGTGATGAGGCGCAGGAGATCAGTGAGTTCTTCGTGCTGCGCAAGGACCCCGCCACGGCGTCGGCCGGATCGTGGCCAGTCGCCTGTTCGACAGTGCCGCCGGCACGTGGGAAGTCGCGGCGCTGAAGAGCAATGTCCCGGCCCAGCACTTCTGGCGGGCGGTCACGACGCGGTACGCGGCGGGCCGCGTGGAGGCGTTCGAGGCGCGCGACGAGCGACTTCGTCGTCTTCCGCGTGCCGAGCCCGGGGCCGGCCGGTCCGGCCCGCCCTTAGCTCACGGCGCTTCGCCCCGCGCGGCCCGACACGAAGCGGTTGCCGGCGATCCAGAAGCGCAGCGGAAGATCCGCGGCCCGCGTGATGCCCACCCGAGGCCCGCTGGCGATGCGGAAGTCGCGCGGCGCGTCGGGGGGTCCGATGCTGAGCGGCCCTCGCGTGAGATCCCAGCCGTTGTCGCGCAAGGTGACGCCGAGCGCCCGGGTGAGGTTGCCCGGGCCGCTGCACAGGCGCGGGCGGTCGGCGGGCACGCCCCGGCGTCGGGCCATGGCGGCGAGTCCGGCCACCGGCTCCAGGGCGCGAATCAGCACGCAGCCCGGCGTTCCCGCCCGGCCGGTGATCGCGTTGAGACAATGGTGCACGCCGTAGTTCAGGAACACGTAGGCGTGCCCGCCTTCTCCATAAAAGAGTGCGTGGCTCGAGGCGCGGAAGGCCGCATGCGAGGCGGCGTCATCGGGACCGAGATACGCCTCGGTCTCGACGACGCGACCGGCGGTGGGCGTGCGGCCGTGATGCGACGTCAGAACACAGCCGAGCAAGTCGCGCGCGACGACACGGACCGGACGCAGGTAGAACCGCCGCGGCAGCGCTGCCACTAGCGGCCGAGGCGCTCGTGGACCAGCCGTTTGAGTGAGGCGTAGTCGAAGGCCGTGCCGGTACGGCTGGGCGGCTCGGCCTCCGTCTTGAGCCCGGTCTCGCTCACGATGACGCAGACCGTCTGGGCAGGGTCCAGACGCTTGCCGGCCAGGAGCTTGGTCAGCACGGCCAGGGTGGCCACACCCGTCGGTCCCGCCCAGATGCCCTCCGTCCGCGCCAGCGTGCGCTGAGCGGCCAGGATCTCTTCGTCCTCGGCGTCGCCAGCCAGGCCGCCGAGCTCGCGGAGCAGGCGCAGCGTCCACTCGCCCTTACGCCCGGGGTTGCCGGCGGCCAGGCCCTCGGCCACCGTGTAGCCGATCTTGAGCGGCGTGATGGAAGCGCCGGCCTCCCAGGCCCGCGCGACGGCGTTGGCCCGCGCGGCCTGGGCCGCGACGAGCAGTGGCATGCGGGCGATCCACCCCGCCTCCCGCATCTCGCGGAATCCTCGCGCCGTCGCGATGAAGGTCTCGCCGACCGCCACCGGCGCCACCACCACGTCGGGCGGGCGCCAGTCCGTCTGCTCGGCGATCTCGTAAGCGAGCGTCTTCTTGCCCTCGTGCTTGTAGGGGTTGCGGGAGGCGCCGCAGTCGAAGAACAGCCGCTCCTCGACGAGGCGGTCCCAATGGCCGATAAGGTCGTCGTACACGCCCTGGTAGATCACCAGGTCCGTGGTCGTCGCCGCCATGTGGAGCAGCTTCGGGGCCGAGGCGCGCGCGTAGGCGAAGATGAGCGAGCGCAGTCCGGCCCGCGCCGAATAGGCGGCGATCGACGAGCCCGCGTTGCCCGAGCTGACCACCGACGTCGCGGTGAACCCGAACTGCAGCGCCGCCGCCACTGCCGTCGCCGACGTGCGGTCCTTGACGGTGCCAGTGGGGTTCGGCCCCTCGAACTTGACGAACAGCCGCCGCACGCCGAGCTGGGCGGCCAGCCGGGGGCAGTCGAGGAGTGGCGTGCTGCCCTCACCGAGGCTCACGCGGTGCGTGGGGTCGGCGATGGGCAGCACCGCCGCATAGCGCCAGAAGCCGGTGCCGGCCAGCACGGCCGGGCCACGGCGCTTCAGGACGGCGAGGTCATAGCGCAGCTCGAGCAGCCCGTGGCACGCGTCGCACTCGAGGCGATACCCGAGCGGGTACGCCGTCCCGCAGTCGATGCAGGCGAGGTGGCGGGCCAGCGATTCGATCATCGGCGTCCGAAGCTCTGCTCCACCGCGGCCAGCATCTCCTCGATGCGGTGCCGCAGGGTGTGCTCGGCCAGTGCCCGGCGGCGGGCATTGGCGCCGATGGCCCGGGCCTCGTCGGGATGAGCCAGATAGTAGTCGAGCTGGCGCCGCAGCTCGCCGAGGTCGCGATAGGCGACGACCTCCTCCCCGGGCTTGAACAGCGTGCCCAGGTCCTCCTTGAGGTCGACCACCTGGCAGGCGCCAGCCGCGGCCAGCTCGAACGCGCGAATGTTCACCCCGACGATGTCGTTGAGTGGATGGTGGGGGTTGAGCGAGAGGACGGCGCCGGAGTAGATGGCGAGCTTGGCCCGCTCCCAGACGCCCGGCCCGCGAACGCGGGCCCGGACCCGCGGATCGTCGGCACGCTCCCAGCCTGGTCCCCACACGCCGAGCGGGTAGTCGGCCAGCTCGCGGACGAGCCGCTCGCGGTACGGGTAACGACGGCCGACCAGCGCGATGACTCCGGCGAGGCGGCGGGCTTCGTCGGGCGTCGGCTCCACCGGGTGATGGAACGACGGCACGCAGTAGAGCGGCAGATAGTAGAGGTTGCCGAGCCCGACCCCCTGGAGCTGCCGCATCGCGTAGCGCTCCTTGGTGAAGAACAGGTCGTAGGGCTCGATGTGCTCGAAGGGCATCATGAGCAGGGGATTGTCGGGAAAGACGTTGAGGAAGAGCGCGCCGGTTTGCGCCTTGACGCGGCGGATCAGCGCCGGTGTGATGGGGCCACCTTTGAGCACGAGGACGATGCTCGGTCGCCAGGCCGCGCACAGGCGTTCCAGCCGGGCGAGGATGACGCGCTGATAGACGGGCTTCGTGCTCGCGTTCTTGTAGAGGGCGTTGTCACGGCGGTAGGCGAACGTCCGTACCTCGTGGCCCAGCGCGAGCAGCTCGTCCCGGAAGTCGAGGCCGAAGTCGCCGGTCCGTTCCAGACCGAGGACGACCAGCCAGCGCATGGGCCGTAGCGTAGCATAGGGGGCGCTGCTATCATGGCGGCGCCGTGAAGATCGCCGCCGTCGAAGTGTTCGTGCTCAACCTTTCGCAGAAGGCGGTCTTCGTCCTCGCCGGCGGCGTCGTCGGGGCGCCGGGCGCGCTGTCACCCCGCGTGCTGGTGAAGCTGACGACGGACGACGGCGCCGTTGGCTGGGGCGAGGCCACGCCTACGCCGCGCTGGACGTACGAGACCACCGAGACCATCGTCACCACGCTGAAGAAGTACCTGGTCCCGGCCGTCGTCGGGCTCGAGGCCTGGGATCTCGACAGCGTGCATCGGGCCATGGAGCGGGTGATCAACCCCGGGGTGACGATGGGCTCACCCCTGGCCAAGTCGGCCATCGACGTCGCGCTGCACGACGCGCTGGCCCGGCGGCAGGGCGTGCCGCTCCACGAGCTGCTCGGCCGGCGCCGGCGCACCGAGTTCGACCTCACCTGGATGATCACCACGGTGCGCCCGGCCGACGCCGACCGGCTGGCCCGGGAGGGGCTCGACGCGGGTTACACCTGCTTCGAATGCAAGATCGGTATGCACGGCGAGGCCGGGGATCTCGATCTCGTGCAGCGCACGCGCGCCGCCATCGGCGACCACACGCTCCAGGTCGATGCCAACCGGGGATACCGGGTCGACACCGCGATTCGCCAGGCCCGCCGCTTCGAGGATCTGGGTGTGGCGCTCTTCGAGCAGCCGCTCAACGGGCTGAACCTGTCCGGCTACCGGCGGCTTGTCGCCGCTGCGACGACGCCCATCGGCATCGACGAGACGCTCCGCTCGCTCAGCGATCTCCTGGAGTACGTCCGCCACGACGCCATTCACGTGGCGGTGGCCAAGGTGCAGCGCAATGGCGGCTTCTGGTACTCCCGTCAGCTCTGTGAGATGGCCGAGGCGGGCGGGCTGGGCCTTTCCCTCTCCGGCCTCACCGAGACCGACCTCGGGCTGGCCGCCGGCATGCATCTGGCCGCGGCGTTCGACATCAACCCGCTCCAGCTCAACGGACCTCAGTTCATCGAGACGACGTTTCTCAAGGCGCGGCTCTGGAAAGGCGGTGGCCGGGTGACGCAGCCGGCCGGGCCCGGGCTGGGGGTGGAGGTGGACGAGGCGTACGTCCGCAAGCACGCGCAGACCGTCACTCTCGACTAGGATGCCCCGCTGGCTCGCCCGCAACCTTCCCGCCTTCGTTTTGTTCATGGCGCTCCTCGCGGCCTGGCAGGCCGCGGTAAGCGTGCTCGGGCTTCGCGAGTACATCCTGCCGAGCCCCCTCACCGTGCTGCGGGCCCTGGCCGGCGACGAGATCCCGTGGGCGGCCCACCTCTGGGTCACCACGCTGGAGATCGCGGGAGCCTTCGTGGTGGCTGGCGCGGTCGGGGTGGTGCTGGGCATCGCCATCGCCTGGTCTCCGGTCCTGGCCACGGCGCTCGTGCCCTTCCTCGTGTTCGTGAACACGCTGCCCAAGGTCGCAGTGGCCCCGCTCTTCCTCCTCTGGCTGGGCTACGGCATCGTGCCCAACATGCTCATCGGTGCCCTCATCGGCTTCTTCCCTGTCGTGATCAACACCGCGGTGGGCCTGAGCCAGGTGGACGAGGAGCTGCTGGACCTCGGGCGCGTCTTCAACGCCCCCAAGTGGCGTGTGTTCGCGCTCATCCGGATCCCCAACGCCTATCCGTACATTCTCAGCGCGCTGAAGGTCACGGCGACAGCCGCGGTGGTGGGCGCCATCGTGGGCGAGTTCGTCGCCTCCCAGAAGGGGCTGGGTTACGTCATCATCACCACCCAGGGCAGCATGAACACGCCGGTGGCCTTCGCGGCCCTGGTGTGGATCTCGGTGGTGGGCCTGGCCGTGTACGGCGCGGTCGTGCTCGCGGCGCGCTGGATCGCGCCGTGGGCGGAACCCTCGCAGTGAAGGAAGCTATGCGCTCCTCGGTCAGGCCACCTACGGCTGGAGCCGGGCTCGCGGACCCCGCTACAAACGAAACTATGCGCTCCGCGATCAGGCCACCTACGGTCCACGCCGGGCTCGCGGCCCTCGCTACAAAGGAAGCCCTGCGCTCCTCGATCAGGCCACCTACGGTCCAAGCCGGGCTCGCGGACCTCGCTACAAAGGAGACACGCTCATGAGACGGATCGTCGCCAGCATCGCGGTGGCGCTGGCCGGGCTGGTCGTGGCCGGGCCGTCGGCGCCAACCGCCCAGCCCATGCAGAAGGTCGTGTTCGCGCTGAACTGGTTCGCAGTCGGGGACCACGCCGCCTACTGGGTGGCCCTGGACAAGGGCTACTACCGGGCCCGCGGGCTCGACGTGGAGATGCAGAACTCCAAGGGCTCCGGGGACTCCATCGCCAAGGTCGACACCGGACGCGCCGACATCGGCCTCGCCGACAGCGCGGTGGTGATCGCCGCCGTCGGTCGCGGGGCCAAAGTGAAAGTCGTGGGCATGGTGTTCGACAAGACGCCGCTCAACGTCTGGTCGTGGAAGGATGCACCCATCACCCGGCCCAAGGACCTCGAGGGCAAGACCGTGGGGGCGCCCCCCGGCGACGGCCAGCGGCAGGTCTTCCCGGCCTTCGCCCGGTTGCACGGCATCGACGTGAACAAGGTGACCTGGGTCAACGTGGAGCCGGCGGCCAAGGTCCCGGCGCTCGCCGAGCGCCGGGTCAACGCGGTGGCCGACTACACCACGGGCCTGCCCTTTTACGAGAAGGCCATGGGCAAGGGCAACGCCGTGATGATGCCCTGGGCCGATCACGGCTTCGACATGTACTCGATGTCCATCATCGCCAGCGAGAAGACCATGAAGGAGCGGGCGCCGGTGTTGCGGGCCTTCCTGGAGGCCTCCTACCTGGGCTGGCGCGATGTCATGGAGAACCCGAAGTCGGCGCTGGAGATCTTCAAGAAGCGGGTGCCCGAGATCGATCTCTCGATCATCGAGCCCAACATGATGATGGGGCTCGAGCTGATGAAGACCGAACGGTACGCCGCCCACGGCATCGGCTGGATGGACGACAAGAAGATGTGCGCTTCCGTCGACCTCGTCAACACCTACATGGGTGTGCCCCGCAAGGTGGAGTGCCGGGAGGTCTTCGCCAACGAGTTCCTGACCAGGATCGAGCTCCCGAAGTCGATGCGCTGACCGGCGCGGCGCCGTCGTGAGCGAGTTCATCGCCCTGGAGCGCGTGGGCATGATCTACGCGACGGCCAGCGGGCAGGTGGAGGCGCTGCGGGACATCTCGGTCGCTGTGGGCCGCGGCGAGTTTGTGGCGCTGGTGGGGCCCTCCGGCTGCGGAAAGTCCACGCTGCTGCGGGTCGTGGCCGGCTTGCGCCCGGCCACGAGCGGTCAGACCCGGATCGACGGCCGCGTGGTCACACGCCCGCTCCCCGAGGTGGGAATGGTGTTCCAGGCCCCGGTCCTCCTGAAATGGCGCCGCGTGGCCGACAACGTGCTACTGCCGGCCGAGCTGGCCGGGCTCGATCCGCGTCGATACCACCAACGCGCTCGCGACCTGCTGACCCTGGTGGGTCTGGGCGACTTCGCCGACAAGTTTCCCCGCGAGCTGTCGGGCGGAATGCAGCAGCGGGCCGCGCTGTGCCGGGCCCTGCTCCTGGATCCTCCGCTGCTGCTGATGGACGAGCCCTTCGGCGCCCTGGACGCCATGACCCGGGACGAGATGAATTTGGAGTTGCTTCGCGTGTGGGGCGAGGGCAGCGGGGCGCGCAAGACGATCCTGTTCGTGACCCACTCGATTCCCGAGGCCGTGTTCCTGGCCGACCGCGTCGTGGTGATGACGCTCCGGCCGGGCCGCGTGGCCGCAGTGGTCGAGGTGAGGCTGCCTCGCCCACGGACCGTCGAGACGCGCGCCGCTCCCGAGTTCGGACGTCTCAGCCTGGAGATCTACGAGGCGTTGACGCGGCCGAGCTAGGCGACGGCCGCCGTCGCCGATTGACGGAAGCGAACGGCGAACAGCGGGTCGGCCAACGCAGCGGTGGCGACCAGGACGGCGTTCGCCCCCTCGCGCAACAGGTGACGGGCTCGCTCGACCGTGGTGATGCCGCCCACCGCCAGCACCGCATGCGGCCATTCCCCGGCCTTCCGCCAGGACAGCAGCTCCTCGACCTGGCGCGAGCAGACGGGGAAGGTCTGGGCGCCGACCACGTAGGCCCATTCCCGCCCGGTGCCTTCGAACGCCGCCTGCCCCGATTCATCGATGACGCGGCGGGGGATGCCGTGGACGAGGACGAAGCCGTGGGTCCAGGGGGCGAGCCGGGTGGCCGTGTCGTGGAGCGCCCGGGGGCTGCGGAAGAGGCCCAGCTTGGCCACCACCGGCACCGGGATGCTGGTCCGCATCCCATGGAGGATTCGCGCCGAAAGGGGGACGTGCTCGTAGACCAACTGCCCGGGGTCGCCGAAGGGATTCGGCACGGCCAGGTGAGCTTCGACGACGTCGGCGCCCGCCTCGGCGGCCCAGGCGGCGCACTGCGCATAGTCGGCCACGAACGCGTCCACGCCCTGTGCGGGATCCGCGGTGCCCACCACGCTCACCACCAGGACCTGGCCGGGACGGATCCGTTCCTTGGCCCGCCGCACGTCCTTGCGCCACACGTCCGGCTCCATCGAGGGCAACCCGAGGGAGACGGCGATTGTGGCGCTGCCATTCTCGCCCGGACGGCGTCCGGTGATGGCGACGTCGTCTCGGTTCTCGACGATCCGAATGTTGGGCAGACTCAGCGCCGGCGTGGGCCGTGACCGCACAGTGGCGTAGGTCAGCACGTCGTAGCCCAGACGCGCATACGCTTCCACCCACCTGGCGTTGAGCAGGGGGCCGGCAGCGATGCCGAGTGGCGAGTTCAGCGTGTGCGAGAAGAGTTGGCCGCCTGGGCCCGGGGACAGCCGACGGATCCGTGGCAGGGCCGGCGCATGCATGTAGTTCCAGGCGTGCGAGCGGTCGACACGGTAGACCAACTGAGAGATGACCTCATCACTCCTTCCCATCGCGTACTGCGGACGAACATCAAGTTTATCGGATATTTAGGCTTCATGCCACCCGTGAGGTCAGACCTTTAAATCCGCACCTTTAGCCCGCGCGAGGTGGAGTGGCCTGGCGGTGCCCCCCAAGCCGCGCCGGGTAGGCGACTACTTGAACGCGGGCATGATCTCGCGCGCGATGAGCTCGAGCTCCCGCATGATGTGGCGGTGCGGCATACCGGGAAAGAAGGTCCGGCAGATGAGGTGGGTCATGCCGTACTCGGCGGCGAACTTCTGGATCTTCGGGATGCACTGGTCCGGGCCGCCGATGATGAATCGGTCCTCCATCAGCCTGTCGAGGTCGGTGGCGATGGAGGCGTCGATGAAGGGATGGCGCCAGCCGCCCGCATACTCCTTGCGGTACGCAACCATGATGTGCTCTTCGGCCAGCGCGCGCGCCTGCTGGTCGGTCTCCGCGATGATGACCTCGCGCGTGAGCGGCCACTCCGCGACCGGCTCCGAGCGGCCGGCGGCCTTGCGGTTCTCCAGGAACCGGCGCTTGCCCGCCAGCAGGCGCTTGAGGTCGGCGGTGGGGCCGGGGATCCAGTTGTCGGCCAGCGTCGCCGCACGGCGGAGGGTGACCTCGCCCCAGCCGCCGATCCACACGGGCGGGTGTGGCTTGGTGAGGGGCTTGGGTTCGAGGCGTCCCTCCAGCGCATAGTAGCGGCCCTTGAACTGGATGCGCTCCGCCGCCCAGAGGCCCTTCATGATCGCCAGTTGCTCCTCCAAGCGGGCGCCGCGCTTTTCCAGGTCCACCCCGTACAACGCGAACTCGTCGGGCTTGTAGCCGATGGCGATGCCCAGGGTGAAGCGCCCGTTGGACATGATATCCAGCAGCGCGACGTCCTCGGCCAGCCGGACGGGGTGGTAGAAGGCGGCCACGAGGATGTCCGTGCCCAGCCTGAGCGTGGACGTCCGCGTAGCGAAACCCGCCAGCACGGTGAGAGGCGAGGGCCAGTAATGGTTCGTCACCGAGTGGTGTTCCTCCATCCACACCGAGTCGAACCCCAGCTCCTCGGCGCGCGTGACCTCCTCCAGCGCCTCGCGGTAGTAGGAACCACCCTCGATGGGAATGAAGCCGATCTTCAGTCGGGCCATGGGGCGGCCATTGTACCCCGCAGCCCGGCGACCACGCTTGCCGGGGACGCGGTGCCCGAGGCTTTCACGCTCGGTGAACGGCTCTTCGACGGTCTGCTCCTGGCCTGAAGTCCTGGCAGACCAGGACGCCGAGTAGGGCCAGCA
>JBOHPP010000060.1:0-19280 GCA_050731755.1 Candidatus Rokuibacteriota bacterium
CGACGACGACGGCGACCGGCTGCCCCACCCAGCGCGCGACGTCGCCCGCTAGCACGGGCACCGAGTACGGCCGGCCCTTTCGGACCGCACCGAACGCCGCCGGCATGGGGCGCGCGACCTCCGGCAGGTCGGCCGCGCTCCAGACGGCGATCGCGCCCGGCCGCGCCCGCGCGGCCGTCCCGTCGACCCGGAGGATGTGCGCGTGGGCGTGGACACTCCGGACGACGCCCAGGTGCACCATGCCGGGTCGGGTGAGGTCGTCGAGGAAGCGTCCCGCCCCGACGAGGAGCGGCCGGTCCTCTTTGCGGCGGGGGGAGGCGCCGACGAGGTCGGGGCGCGAGGTCACGGCGGACAGTGTATGCGCGCCGGTCGCCGCGTCAACAGCGGGTGACGTCGTATTTGAGGCTCACGCCTCTGTGCCGGCCTCCGGCTCGGCCCCTGGGCTCGGCCTCGCGGCGGCCCCGGAAGGTCAGCAGCCCCTGCGGCCGGAACACCATGAGCACACCGTGGTGTTGATGCGCATCGCCCGCGCGGCCAGCTCGTCCTCGCGGATCGCCTGCCAGGCCCACCCGATCCGCGAGTGCCGGAGGCGCGCCGAGGCCAGCAGGGTCAGCGCCAGGGCGGCCAGGAACAGGTAGTAGTACTGCGTGTTGTGGGAGAGGGCGAAGCCGGCGACGGGGTGAACGTCGCCCACCCGCCGGTCCGGCACTCCCGCCCCGCGCGCCTGGCGACCGCCTGCCGCGTCTGCTCGAGGTCCGATGGCGACCCGCCCGGTTGGTCGTTCCGCCGGCGCGCTCATGGGGCCCTACCTCGCGTCGATCGTGTCGAGGTGCAGGACGAGGGAGGAGGCGAAGGCCAGTATGGCTCGATGGGTGACACACCTTCGGTTATGTCGGGCCAGACATAAGCCGTCCCTCTTTGCCAGGATCCGCCTCGATATCACTGATTTGCCGACGAAAACCCCGTAGATAGCGATGTTTCTCATTCACGTCGGTGTCGGCCGGGCTGCGGTTGGACGTGTGGCAAATTTGTTGCAGGGTCGGGGGCCGTGCTTGGCGAGCCCCCGGGATCCGGATCATTCACGTGCTCGCTGAACCAAGTGCTCGCTGAACCACGATTTATCTTGCTCTCGATCGTTGGCCCAAAAGCCATACTGGAAAAACCATGAAGAAAAGATACCGCTCCACGATTGCGACGGTGGTGCTGGCGGCGTTGCTCCCGGCGTGCGCCGCCAAAATACACGGCACGGTGCAGTTGGTGGACGCCAATCAGCAGCCGGCGGCGAAGGACAGCCTTCAGGGCACCGTGGTGAATATGATCAATACCACCACCGCCGTGGAGCAGGCGTCCTATGCCGCCACGACGGATGCCAACGGCAAGTTCGAGTCGGCCAAGGGCCGCCTCCGGCCCGGGACATATAAGGTCGAGGTGATCCGCGTCGGCTACGAGACCGAGACCACGACGCTGGAGATCAAGGAACACACGCAGAAGAAGCTCGAGATCAAGCTCCGGCAGATCCAAGAGGGCAAGCGCAAGACCATCCAGGGCTCCCGAACCGACGAGGACAAGATCATCAACCCCGGGGAAGTGAATATTCAGCCGCCCACCATGTAGGCCCATCGCGCGCCATATCAAGAATGAGGACATTCATGGTCAAGCAGACTGTGCGGTCGGGGTTCATTGCGTTTGCGGCCTTGATGCTCGCCGCCTGCAGCGGCGGCCAGAGGCTGGAGCTCGAAGTGAAAGCGCGCATGGACGGCCAGCCGGCGTCCCAGGCGAAGGTCATGGTGGACGGGCAAGAGCTGGGCGCCACCGACGGCACGGGAATCTTCGCCAAGACCCTGCACAGGAAGCCCGGGGCCGAGGTCGAGGTGGTCGTCGTCAAGGAGCAGCCCGGCTACCGCATCAAGCCATGGAAGACTGTCTTTCTGGTGAAGCTGCCCAAGGACGGAGCCGTCGACAAGTATTCCTTCGACGCCGAGTTGCCGGCCACGCGCTATATCACCCTGGTCGCGACGGAGAAGGGGACGCCCGTCGCGGACGCCGCGATCAAGGTCAACGGGAAGGAAGTGGGCAAGACGGACGCCAAGGGTGAGTTCGTCTACGAATACAAGGACCAGCCGAAGAAGGGCGTCAGCGTGACCGTCAGCAAGGCCGGGTACTCCGCCTGGCAAAAGACCGGTGCGCTCGAACCCGGACAGCGGTTGGACGCCGCGCTGGCCCGGCGCGCCATCGTGAGCGTGACCGCGCTGACCGAGCAATATGGCCACACGAGCGGGGTCGCGGGTGTGGCGGTGAGCATCGATGGAAGACCGGTCGGCAAGACCGACGACCGCGGCCTGTACACCTATACCTATGACGGCGCGCCGGGCAAGAAGGCGCCCCTGGCGCTTTCGTTGGCCGGCCATACCCCTGCCGAATGGAAGACCGTCGTCACCCTGGAAGGGCAGGTCAGCATCCAGCGCTACTTCTATCCGACCACGCCGAAACCAATCCGGGTCGGCATCTACGGATTTGTGGGCAACACCCTCGGCGTGGATCTCAAGGACATCGCGGCCCAGACCGAGGGCGCGGTCTCCAGCCAGCTCTTCAAGCACAGCGTGTTCCGCGAGGTGCCGAGCGCGGAGCTGGAGGCCGAGATCAAGCGCCTCAAGCTGGGCATCGACAGGATCACGACCAAGGGCTGGCAGGACACCCCGCTCCGCAGAACGGTGGACATGATCGTGTTGGGCAGCGTCGCCAAGGATGACAAGGGCTTCGTCATCGAGGCGAAGTTCTCCACCTCCGGCGGGCAATTGATCTTGAGCCAGGTCACCCGGGCCCGGGACGCCGGCGCCATCACCGGCGCCGCCCGAGAGATCGCGGCGAACGTGATGGAGCGCTTCCCGTTCGAAGGGACGGTCGTGGCCAGCGAGAACGAGAGCTATCACATCAACATCGGCAAGCCGTACCGGATCAGCCGGGGCACGGAGCTCGCCCTCACCGCCGCCACCCTGGGGGAGGCCGGCAAGGTGACGGGGTATCGCGAGACCGGCCGGCTCAAGGTCAAGCGGGTGGAGGACACGGGATCCCTGGTGGAAGTGGAGGACCTCAAGCAAGGCGAAAAGATCAAGATCGGCGACCGGGTCGTGCGCCGCGTCTACCACGAGGGCGAAGAGGCCCGGGCCCGGACCTACTTCATTCTCGCCGCCAAGGGCGGGCTGGCGCCCGACGTGGCGCCGCTGTCCCGGGTGAACGTCTACCTCAACCAGGACTGGGTCGGTTCTACCGGCGCCGACGGCCGGGCCGAAGTGCCGCTCCGCCTGGGCAAGAGCTACGAGCTCCTGCTCTACCGGCACGGGTACCAGCAGGTGAACGAGAAGATCAAGGTGGACAAGAGCGGGGATGCTCGGGAATTCGTGTTGAGCGTCAACACCTCCCTGTTCAAGGTGGAGTCCGAACCGTCCAGCGCCGCGGTCTTCGTCGACGGGGATCAGCTCGGCAAGACGCCGATCCTGGAGGGCCGGCCGATCGGCCTCGGCTTCCACACGGTGAAGCTCACCGTGGGCGAGGATTACCGGGACTGGGAAGAGGTCGTCGAGTTCGACAAGAAGATCGAGGATCGCACGGGCGACCGGAAGATCGCGCTGTCCATGGACTATCTCAAGCTGGGGGAGCGGGCGGCCCAGAAGGGCGATATCGATAGGGCCATCCAGGCCTACGCCAGCGCCGACCAGAGACACCCGGATTACTCCGAAGCGCACCACCGGCTCGCCCGGATCTATCTGGACGAGAAGAGTGATTACGAGGCGGCGATCCGCGAGTTCGAAAGCGTTCTGTCGTTGCCCCAGAACCAGCAGCTCATCTACAAGCAGTTCGCGGTGGCCTTCACCAATCTCGGACATGCGTATTACGAGAAAGGCAACAGCCTGGTGGACCAAGACCGGGAGGCCGCCGCCCAGTCCCTGGCCAAGGCGATCCAGAATCTCCAGATCGCCAAGCAGAACACCCGCTTCTTCCCGACCGAGCACTACGACGAGGCCCTGCACAACACCTACTTCTATCTGGCGCTGTCGTACCACAAGCTCTATCTGGTCACCCGGAAAGACGCGCTCATGAACAACGCGAACCTCGCGTGGCGCGAGTACTTCGACTTCTTCCCGAAGAAGCTCGAGGGGAATCCCGCCTTCGAGCAGAATCGGGAGGCCGCCCGGAAGTACTGGACGCAGATCAAGGACCAATCGTCGTAGCGGGGAAGGGGCTTCGGCTTGAACTGGCGCCGTGGTGAGTACTTGGTCTCAGCCGTTTGGTTGATGGCCGCCGCGGTCATGGCCGCCACCGGGCTGGCCGGCGAGTCCGTCCCCGAGCTCCAGCCGGCCGAGCCCCCGGCACTGGAGCGGAAGGCGGCGGCCATCGAGCCACTGTACGTGCGCCCGCTGATGCCGGTCGAGTCCGGGCGCAACGATTCGAACCCCGTCTGGTCTCCCTCGGGGGCGCTCATCGCTCTCGAGCGCAGCCGCGGGGACAAGAAAGAGATCGTGATCGCGCGCCCGGACGGCGCGGTGGTGCAAACCATCTACTATCAGCAGTCCGAGACCAGCACGGGGCCGAAGTTCTTTTTCCCGGGGGTGGTCGAGGACGTCAGCTACAACGCCGGGATCACGTGGTCTCCCACCGGTGACCGGTTGGTCTTCATGAGCAACGGCGGAACCGGCAACTACGATCTCTATCTGCGCGGCTTCGACGGGAAGACCGCGCGGCTGACCGATCACCGGGAAAAGGACGGCCAGGCCCACTGGTCGCCGGTGGCCGATCAGCTGGTGTTCGTATCGGGCCGCACCGGCAAAGGCGATATTTACCTTCTCGACGTCGCCATTCGCGCGGTGGCGCGGCTGACCCACGGCGACAAGCCGTACCTCTACCCTCAGTGGTCGCCGGACGGCCGGAAGATCGTGATGATCCACGGCAGCAACGAAAACCACGACGTCCATCTGATCGAGGATGTGCGGAAACCCGGGGAGACGCTCAGGGCCCTGACCACGTGGACCTATGACGATCTCCGGCCGGTGTGGTCGCCGGACGGCAAGAAGATCGCCTTCTATTCCAACTACAAC
This sequence comes from Candidatus Rokuibacteriota bacterium, assembly GCA_050731755.1. Taxonomy (GTDB): domain Bacteria; phylum Methylomirabilota; class Methylomirabilia; order Rokubacteriales; family CSP1-6; genus JBOHPP01. The sequence goes on from JBOHPP010000060.1 coordinate 5,094, forward strand.
CCGGCGGGCGACCCCCGGGTGTGGGCAATTTTAGTAGTCGCCGCCGACGGCTCCGACCCGGTTCAGGGCGAGAGCCTGGCCGCCCGGGTCGTGGCCACGGACGTGGTCCCCGACACGGAGCGCGGACCGGCCTGGATGCCGGACAGCAACAGCCTCGTCTACGTCCGGAACGCCCGGCAAGAGTACTACCCCATCTACATCGCGGATCTCGTGCGGAAGACCAACTTGCCGCTCAAGACCGAGACGAAGATCAATCACGACGTCACCTGTTCCGCCCTCGGCGTGATCGCCTTCCGGGCTCAGGTGGACCAGTGGGACCAGATCTTCATCGCGAAGTTGAAGGACTAGCCGGTGGCGCGCCTGGGCCTGGCGCTGGTGTCGGCCGGGGTCGCCCTGATGGCGGGGACGGCGTCGGCGACGGATGACGCGGTGGCGCGGGCGATGCGGTTGTACGAACAGCATCGGTACGAGGACGCGGCCCGCACACTGCAGGCGGACCTGCCCGGGGTGAATCCGGCCAGTCGCGCTCGCGCCTACCTGACGCTGGGCATGATCTATCTCAACAATGCCGAGCTCCATCGCGAGCTGTATGAAGCGGGGCTCGCGGTCCAGCTCGACTATCTGAAAAAGCTCGCGGCCGTCCCCGGCGAGGGAGGCAGTCGGTTCGTGAGCCTGTATCTCGGCAAGACGCTCCTCGAGAACGGCCATCCTGGAGAGGCGACGAGATATCTGGAGCGGTTCAGCGCGCAGCCGCGGATCGAGCCTCGATACCGGGCCATCGCCGAGGCCAATCTCGGGCTGTGTCATTTCCTGCGGAAGGACGCACCGGGTGCGCGGGCGCGGTGGGCGACCATCGACACCGCTGATCCGGAGGTCCAGGTGACGATCGCGGCCGTGTACAGCCGGGCCGGGCTCAAGGACAAGGATCCGGCGGCCCTGGGCGACGCGGCGCTGAAAAGGGTCGGCTCCACTCCTTCGTCGCACATGCTGGAGAACCTTCTGACCGTCTATGCCCGCGCCGGGCTGACCGACAAGAGCCTGGAACTGCTAAAGCAGGCGGACCTGACGGTGGCCTCCCATACCGAGGCGCTCGGCCGGACCAAGACGATCAGTTTTTACGACGTCTCCGCGCTCGGTGATCTGGCCACGCTGTACCGGCAGGCGAGCGTGCTCTATCTGGAGAAAGCGGCCGCCGATGCTCAGCTCAAGCCGACGGCCGACTATTACCGGGGCGCGGCCTACGCCGAGGCCGGTCAGGTGGAGCTGTCGCTCCAGGCGACCGGCGCCTTTCTGGCCGTCACGCCCGCGCCACCGCCGTATCACCAGCGGGCCCGGGTACGGTACGCAACCGGCCAGTATCTTTTGGGTAGGCGCGGCGAGGCGATGGCGGCCTGGGAGGAGTTGGCCCAGCGGCAGCCCGCCGATCCTGAGCTGCTGGCCGAGATCATCCTGGGATGCGCGCGGGTGAGGGCCGATTGCGCACGGATCGAGCCATGGGCCACGCGCGCGGTCGAGGCCGGTGAGGGGCGGAAGGCCCGCCCGCTGAACATCGCCCTGGGCAAACTCCATCTGGAGAGAAAAAATTACGGACAGGCCGTCGCCTATCTGGAGGCTGGACGGGACAAGAGCAACAAGAACCGGATCGAAGCGAACGATCCGGTGATGCTCGTGAACCTGGCCGAGGCGTACTACCGCAGCCGGCAGTTCTCCGAAGCCCTGGAGATCTATTTCGAGATGGGCAAGCACTTCCCGGTGGTCCGCCGGATCCAGGAAGCCCTGCAGGGCACGTACTCCATGGAGCACAAGAGCGCGGGGGACGTAAAGATCTTCTGATTACCAGTCAGAGCGAGGTTAGAGGACTATGAACAGGACACTCGTCGTCGTGTTGTCGATCCTCGGCATGGTGGCCGGGACGCCGCTGGTGTCCCCGGCGGGGCCCAAGAACGACGGCCGGCCGGACGGAGGCACGCTGGGCTACGGGGAATATGGCCGGCCGGCCACGCTCGATCCGCTGACCAGCAACGAGATGATTTCCCTCCGGATCACCGAGCTGGTGTTCAACGGCCTGGTCGGGATCGACGAAAAACAGGCGATCGTGCCCGAGCTGGCCGAGCGCTGGGAGGTGTCCAAGGACGGCCGCACCTACACCTTCTTCCTGCGCAAAGACGTGACGTGGCATCCGCGCGAGGGAGAGGAGCCGAAGCCGTTCACGGCTGAGGATGTCGTGTTCACGTACAACATCATGATGCATCCCAAAACGGTCACGCCGCTCAAGGTGCGCTATGAGTTCATCGACAAGGTGGAGAAGCTCAACGACCACACGGCCCAGTTCACGCTCAAGCGGCCGATCCTGAACGCGCTGGCCAAGTTCAGCTTCAAGGTGATCCCCAAGCACGGCCCGGCCAACGCGCTGTACCTCACCCGGGAGGATCCGTTCGTCCAGCATCCGATCGGCACCGGGCCCTATATCTTGAAGACGATCACCACCGACCGGGAGATCGTTCTGGTGGCCAACGAGAACTACTTCAAAGGCCGCCCGCATATCAACAAGTTCATCTCCAAGCCGTTCGCGGACCAGAACATCATGACCCAGGCCCTGATGTTCAACGCGATCGACATGGTCGTGCTGGTGAACCCGCGCGACATCCCGGAGCTCCAGGGTGACAAGCGGTTCGTCCTGCAGCCGTACAACGCCCTGTCCTACGCGTTTTTCGGCTACAACCTGCGCAACCCGTTGCTGGCCGACAAGCGCTTGCGCAAGGCGTTCACCTATGCCGTGAACCGGCCGGAGATGCTGGATTCGTTCTTCAACCGCCAGGGGACGATCATCTCCGGTCCGTTCGCGCCCGGGAGCTGGGCGTATAACCTGGATGTCCAGCCGCTGCCGTTCGATCCGCCGAAGGCCATCGCGCTGCTCAGGGAGGCCGGGTTCGCCCCCGGGCCCGATGGCGTCATGCACAAGGACGGCAAGAAGCTCGCCCTGTCGCTCAAAGTGCCGATCGAAAAGGAAAGCGAAGCGGTGAAGCGGGTCGTGCTCGCCTTCCAGAACTACCTCAAGAACATCGGGGCCACCGTCAAGGTGGAGTTCAAGGAGTGGCAGGCCTGGAAGGAGAGCGTGTTCCTGGAGCACGACTTCGACATCATTTTCGCGTCGTGGGTGTTCGATGACTCCGCCGACATCTCCTCGCTGTTTCACTCGGCCGAAATCGGTTCATGGAAGAACAACTTCGGCGCCTACTCCAATCCGGAGGTGGACAGCCTGATCGTGGAGAGCAAGCTGACGCTGGATCACGAAAAGCGCCGGACCATCAACCGGAAGCTGCATGCCATCCTCGCCGAGGAGGTGCCCTACACCTTCCTGTGGACGCTGACGAATTACAGCGGCTACCACAAGAGGCTGCGCCGGGTGGCCATTCACCCCTACAAGTTCTTCTCGTTCGCGGATGAGTGGTTCATTCCGGTGGCCGACCAGAAATAAGCGAGCCGCTGGAGGACCGGCGGGCCCGGGTCCCGGATCGCCCGGGCCGCGCCGCCGGTCTTCCCAGCGGGAGCCGTGAAGCTCGCTGCGGTTAGACCCATCACCCTGGTGCTGTCCCGGGAGCTGGCGCTCAGCGCCCTGCTGCTCCTGGGCGTGAGCTTCGTCGTGTTCGTGATCCTCTACCTCGCGCCCGGCGATCCGTTCAGCGTGCTGCTGGAGGGGCAGATGCCGAGCCCCCAGGCGCGCGCCGGCGCCGGCGAGGCCGTGGGCGTCCCCCCGACCTGGTACGGCCAATACCTGTCGTGGCTCGGCAACCTCCTCCAGGGAAACTTCGGCACCTCCATTCGCACGGGCCGGCCGGTGTTCGGGGAAATCATGCGAGTGGGGCTGAGCACGCTCTACCTCACGCTCGGCTCGATGCTGGTCACGCTGCTCGTCGCCGTGCCCATCGCCTTGCATGCCTCGGCGCGCGGCACGACCGCGCTCAACTGGCCGCTCACCATGCTGGCCTATCTGGTGTCGGCGGTGCCGGTGTTCTGGCTCGGCTACGTCGCCATCTATGTCTTCATCCACAAGTTCGGCGTGTTTCCGCTCATCTCGCGGGTCTCGACGTCGCCGGAACGGACCTGGCTGTACGCGCTGCTGCCCATTTGCGTGCTCGGCATCGGCAACGGGACGGTCAGCGAGGTCGTTCGCCACCTCCGCCAGGAAATGAGCCGCGTCATGGCCGAGGATTACATCCGGACGGCCCGCGCCAAGGGGGCGTCGGTCTGGCGGCACGCCTTCAAGGAGGGGTTTCTGATCCCGATGACCGAGATCATCGCGTCCAAGATCCCGTTCATCCTGGGCGGCGCGGTCATCGTCGAACAGGTGTTCAACTGGCCGGGCATGGGGCGGATGGCCTGGCAAGCCGCCCAGGACCGCGACTTCCCGGCGATCATGGGGATCGCCATGATCGCGGCGACGGTGGTGCGGCTGGGCAGCCTGCTCCAGCGCGTGGTGTACGTCGCCGTCAATCCGCGGGCGTCGAACGAAGGGCGCGGCGGGGGATGGGCCGAATGAGGCACTATGCCCAGACCGCGGGAGAAATCCGCGAGTCCTCGGACCTGCCGTCCTGGAAGACCGCCGACACCCTGGATCTGGCGTACGTCGGCTACGGCCTGCTCATCGTCACGCTGGTGCTGGTGTCGTATGTCCTGGGCGCATTCAAGTGGCTGCCCCACGATCCCGAGCATATTAGATTTGACCTCTTGAATGCCCCGCCGGGGAGCGCCGGCCACCTGTTGGGGACCGATTTCCTCGGCCGCGACATCCTGTCCCGGCTGATCCTGGGTATTCAGGCGTATTTCCTGCCCGGCCTCCTGGCCATCGTCATTTCGCTCGTGTCGGGCACCACCCTGGGCGCGCTGGCCGGTTACCGTGGCGGCCACCTCGAGGTGCTCGTCACCTACTTCGACAATCTGGTTGATTCGTTTCCGCGCTTGGTGCTGATTCTTTTAGTGATCGCGGCGTTCAAGCCGGACATCTACGCCATCATGGTCGTCGTGGGGGTGACCGGCGTCCCCGCCGTCGCCTCGCTGGTCGCGGGCAAGATCGGGTTTCTGCGCCAGAAGAATTTCATCGAGGCGGCCCAGGTCCTGGGTCTGCCGTCGCGCGTGATCATTCTCAAGCACATCCTGTGGCATCACTGCACACCGCTGCTGGTTATCCAGGCGACCATCGGCATGGGTGAGGCGATTCTGATCGAGACGAGCCTCAGCTATCTCGGCTTCGGCGTGCAGGAGCCCACCCCCTCGTGGGGCAACATGGTCCAGGCCGGGGCCAACTACTTCTTCCAGGGCAAGTTCTGGCCGTCGACGGCGCCGGCGCTGGCCATCCTGTTCACCATCCTCGGGTTTCACCTGTTGGGCGACGGGCTGAACAGCATCCTGGAGGGCAAGGGCGGGAAGTGATGGGCGCGCCGCTTCTCGAGATCGAGGACCTGCGTACCTACTTCTACTCCCGGGGCAAGCGGGCGTTCATTCGCGCGGTGGATGGAGTGACGATGGCGATCGCCCGGGGCGAGACCCTCAGCGTGGTAGGCGAGAGCGGCAGCGGCAAGAGCGTCACCGCACTCTCGATCATGGGCCTAATCAGCGCCGGCCCCGGCGTGATCAGCGGCCGGATGGTGTTCCGCGCTGACGAGAGCGAGAGAAACCTGCTCCATGACCTTGAACGCTACGTGACCCGGGGGGAGCGGGACGGCCGGATCATGGAGGTGGCCAAGGACGACACCGGCTGGCAGCAACACATCGAGCGCATCATGGCGCCGGTGCGGGGGAAGGAAATCGCCATGATCTTCCAAAATCCCAAAGCGGCCCTCAATCCCTTCGTGACCGTCGGCCACCAGATCACCGAGGCCATCCGCCTGCACACGCCGACGAAGGATCCCCGGGAAGCCAAGGAGCGCGCTCTCTACTGGCTGGAGCGGGTCAAAATGGATTCCCCGCGTCTACGGTTCGACAATTATCCCTACGGCCTGTCGGGCGGCATGTGTCAGCGGGCCATGATTGCCATGGCGCTCTCGTCGGAGCCGGCCCTGCTCATCGCCGACGAGCCCACCACCGGGCTGGACGCCACCATCCAGTCCAAGATCGTCGGTCTGCTGGCCGAGCTCAGGTCAGAATTCGGAATCGCGACGCTCATCATCAGTCACGATATCAGGGTCGTCTCGCAGCTGGCCGACAGCGTGGCGGTGATGTACGGCGGGACGGTGGTGGAGTACGGGCCGGCGTCCGACGTCCTGGCCGCGGAGCTCGCCCCCAAACATCCGTATACGGCCGCGCTGCTGGCGTCCATCCCGAGTGTGAACAACGTGCGGACGAACGGCGACCTTCCCGCCATTGGGGGCGAGGTGCCGGATGCCATCGATGGACCTCGAGGCTGCCGATTCTACGACCGCTGCAACCGGGTGACGGACGACATCCGGGACCAATGTGCGCATCACGAGCCCGAGTTGAAGGAGCTGACACCCGGCCATCGTGTGCGCTGCTGGCTGTACGGTGACTGACAAGACGATCCTCGAAGTCATCGATCTGCGGAAACACTACCGCCAGCGCTCGGGAATCCTCTCAGCGCTGCGATGGCGGGAGCGACACATCCCCGCCGTGGACGGGGTGAGTTTCTATCTCAAGGAGCACGAGACCGTGGGTCTCGTCGGTGAATCCGGCTGCGGAAAGACGACCATCGGGAGGACCATTCTCCGGCTTACCCCGGTGACGTCCGGCCGGATCGTCTTCGATGGCCACGACATCACCGCCATGTCCCCGCGGGAGCTGCGGCCGCTGCGCAGCCAGATGCAGATGATCTTTCAGGACCTGGACGCGGCGCTCAATCCCAAGATGCGGGTCCGGGACGTCCTCAAGGAGGCGATCACCACGCACCATCGGCTGAGCGATGCCGAGGTAGCGCAGAGGATCAGCGAGCTGCTGGAGCACGTGAATCTGAAAAAGAGCAAGCTGTCCAGCTTCCCGGGGGAGCTCTCCGGTGGGGAAAAGCGCCGCGTGGGCATCGCGCGGGCCCTGGCGGTCGGGGCGCACTTCATCGTGGCCGACGAGCCCACCAGCGCGTTGGATGTCTCGATCCAGGCTCAGGTGGTGAACCTGCTCCGCGATCTCCAGAGGCAGCTTGGCCTGTCCTATCTGTTTATCTCACACGACCTGGAGGTGGTGCAGCTCATCAGTCACAAGGTGGCCGTGATGTACCTGGGTAAGATCGTGGAGATGGGGCTTGCGGACCGCATCGCCCGCGCGGCCCGCCACCCCTATACGCATATCTTGTGGTCGGCGCTGGTGGAAAAGAGGAGCAAGGAAGCCTCGCGCGCTCCGGTGAACACGCGGACGGGCGCCTGGGGAGTGTTCGATTTCGAGCGGCCGGTGAGCGGCTGCCGGTTCGCGCCGCGCTGCCCGGTGTACGAGGCCCAGGGCCGACCCGCCGTCTGCACCGACGCGACGACCGAGCCCGCGTTGCGCGACCTCGGTGGCGGCCACCACGTCGCGTGTCATTTCCCGCTCTGACCCGCCGGTCTTCCGCTCTGACGGCCGAGCCCCTGGGAGGAACCGAACGCGCTTGGGGTCACTCACGCTCCGAGTGAGGCGGAACACGAAGAGGTCTTGCCGGCTCCCGATGCCCACCTCTACGCGGCGGGCGCTAAGACTTTCGCTCGTGGTCAGCGGTCGGGGTACGCGCAGCGCGAGCACCTCGTCTGTTGAAGCGCGACGCTGGACCCTGCCCGACGCCGTAGGGTGCAAGCGCTTCTTGCACCACTTCTCGCACGACGTCCAACGTCGAGCGTCGGTGGACATGCTCGAGCAAAGCGTCGTTGATCAGGGTCTGGTAGTTTCCCCCTCCAGCCTTATCCACCAGATCCCGGAAATACTTCAGCACGGTGTTGTCCAGGCGAATTGAGATCTTCGTCTTCCCCGGCTCGGGCTTGACGACCGGCCCGCGCTTGGCACGCGCGAAGTCGATGTCCCGATACTTCTCAGCGGCTACCTTTTTCATACAGTGCCCTCTGGCGTTTGTTCGCCTTCCATGCCGAGATCACCCGGATGATGTCAGGCTCGCGGTACGCGTGCACGACGACGAGCAGGTTGCCCAGGTTGCTCAAGCCCAGAGTAACGAGGCGCGGTTCGTCCGCGGATTTACGGTCCTAGCCCTTGATCGTGCGGCTGATGCGCCAGGCGATGGCGGAGAAGAGCACGACCAGGATGCCGAGAAACACGAGCCAGGCGCGTGGGATCTCGGGAAACGCCCCTAGCCGAATCGAGAGCCCGACGGCCACGACCAGCCCCAGCCCCGAGAGGGCCACGACCGCGTAGTCCCGGGGTCGCATCCGGATATCGCGGAACACGGTGCGCCGCACCCCGACGGTCTCCGCGTAGTTGAAGCCCCGGAGCTCCATGGCCAGCGCGATGTCGCGGCTGCGGCGGAGGGCGCCCAGGCCGAGCGGCATGATGGAAATGGCCACGCCGCGCAGGAACACGTACGGGTTCCGGGAGCCGATGGCGCGGTACCCGCGGGCGGTCAGGGCGTTGCGGATCACCACCAACTCCTCCTGGAGCAACGGGAAGAACCGCATGGCGAAGGCGAACATGAAGGCCACCTTGTAGTTGAGCCCGCTCTGGTACATCGCCATGCCCCAGTCGAAGGGATCGGTGGTCATCGAGAACATGATGAAGGCGATGCCCATGGCGGCCAGGCGGAGCGCTACCAGCAGCCCGGCGTCCCACCCGGGCCGGGAGAGAGGAATGACGCCGAGCAGGGGCGTGTCGAAATAGGGCGGGCCGTCGGTGAGCAGATGGACCAGGACGATGGCCGTCATCAGCGGGAGCAGGAACAGGATGAACACCAGGTACTCCAGCGGGCTGATGCGGCCGAAGACCCAGATGACGGCGATGATCACCAGGGGCATCACCCACGGGTGCGGCAGGAGGAAGGTGGAGATCAGAAAGCAGACGACGAAGACGAGCTTGGTGCGAGGGTCGAGGCGGTGGAGGAAGGAGTCGCCGGCCGAGAACTGATAGAGGAGCTTCATGCGGAGAGGCGCCGGAGGATGGCGTCGCGGGCCTCGGGCACGGTGATGGGCAGGGGGTCCAGGCCGAGGGTCAGCCCGAGGCGGGCCACGGGCGGCGGGCTGATCGCGGTGATCCTGAGCTCCTCGGTGCGGGAGAAGACCTGGCGGGGCGGCCCCTCGAGCAGCACGCGCCCCTCGTGCATGACGATCACCCACCGGGCGTACTCGGCCACCAGCTCCATGACGTGGGTGATCGTGAGGATGGTCATGCCCTCGTCGCGGTTCAGCCGCGCCAGGAGGTCCATGATCTCGCGCGAGCGCGCCATGTCCTGGCCGGTGGTCGGCTCGTCCACGATCAGGATCCGCGGCCGCATCACGATGATGGCCGCGACGGCGAGGCGCTGGCGGTCGCCTCGCGAGAGCTGGAAGGGGTGAAGCTCGCGCTTGTCCCACAGCTCGAGCCGCCGGAGGGCCGCCTCGACGGACTCCTGGATGTGGTCGGGGGAGACTCTTAGATTTTGGAGGCCGAACGCCACGTCGTCCCAGACGCGCTCCCGGAAGAGCTGGTGGTCAGGGTTCTGGAAGACATAGCCCACGCGGGTCGCCCGCTGCGCCGGCCGGAGCCGCCAGACGTCGGTGTCGGCGATACGGACCGTGCCCCGCGTGGGGCGCAGGTACCCGCTGATGCACCGGGCCAGCGACGTCTTGCCGCTTCCGTTCTGGCCCACGATGGCGGTGAACTGGCCGGCCGGCACGCGCAACGTCACGCCCTTCAGAGCCAGGATGCGCCGGGGCGGCGGGTATTCGAACTCCAGCCCGTCGGCCAGGACGGCCAACTCGGCCGCAGGCGACGAGGTCATGAAGGCAGGAGCCCGCGGAGCGCGGCCGTCATCTCCTCGAGGGTGATGGGCGGGACCTCGAGCTTCACCCCTGCCTCGATCAGGCGGTGGCTCAGCTCGGCCATCTGGGTCGGCCGAACACCGGCGGCGTCGAGCAGGTCCTTCCGGAGGCAGAACTCCCGCGGCGCCGCGTCGAGCACGATGCGACCCCCATCCAGGAGGAGGAGCCGGTCGGCGTGCTCCACCAGCTCGTCGACCTTATCCTCGACCATCACGATGGTGTGCTGGTGCCGCTCGGCCAGCCGCCGGATGGCGGCGATGACGTCCGCGGCCCCGATGGGGTCGAGCTGGGACGTGGGGTGGTCGAAGAGGTAGACCTGCGGGGCGATGGCGTGGACCGCGGCCAGCCCGACCCGCTGCTTCTCGCCGCCCGAGAGGTCGTAGGTGATGCGGTCCTGCAGCTTCTCGATCCGGAAGAACGACAACGTCGAGGCCACGCGCGAGGCGATCTCCGCGCGCGGGAGCCCACGGTTCTCCAGGCCCCAGGCGAGCTCATCGCGGACGAGCAGGTTGAAGAGCTGCGCCTCGGGGTCCTGCAGCACCAGGCCGACGCGTTCGGTGATGCGAGCCAGCGACAGCTCCTGGGTGCGCCGGCCGTAGATCCGGACGTCACCGCTGATCTCGGCGCGCAGGTAGTGCGGGATCACGCCGGCCAGGAGGTACAGGAGGCTGGACTTGCCGCTGCCGGTGGAGCCGACGATGCCGACGAACTCGCCGGGCTCGACCCGGAAGGAGATGTCCCGGAGGGTCGCGCCCGGGGCGGTCGGGTAGTGGACGCTCACGCCCTCGAGCGCGATGACGGGATCGGCCATCGGATGCCGGCGCGCCCGGACCTAGGATGGCCTCTTCTTGGAGGGCGACATCGTGAAGTAGACGGCGCCGACGAGGGCCGCCAGGATCAGCAGGGCCGCGATGCGGATCGGCGCGCTGACCCACTCCAGCGGGGCCTGGATCACCGGCACCCGGCCCTGGGAGGCGAGGTAGATCCAGGCGAACACGAAGATGACGAGCAGGACCCCGATGATGCCGCCGGTGGCGAGAAGCTTCATGTCGGCACTCCTTTCAAGACGAGAGCACGCCGGACTTCGCCACGGAGCGCACGAACGCGAAGCCGAGGATCGACGCGGGAATGGCCTCCAGCACCGCCCACAGCCACAGCCCGGTGGTTTGCAGGGCGTTGAACTTGAAGAGGAAGAGCCACACCGGGATGAGGCCGGTGGCCAGGAACAGCTCGGCGATCAGCACCATGGTGACGTAGGTCGTGAAGGTGATCGGCTGCCTCTTGCGCAGCACGTAGGAGGCCATGATCGCCATGGGGATGTTGAACGACCAGTTGATGGTGAAGTGCACGGGTGCCAGCGGTCCCGTCGCGGTCAGGACGGCGATGATGGGGTTGAAACTGGCCGTGATCAGCGCCCCGGTCATGCCGAAGAAGAAGCAGGCCGTAGTGAACCACATGATCCCGAAGGGCAGCGCGGTCCACGGGATGATGCCGCCAACGGTGGCGGTGTCCAGGCGCTCGGTGATCTGCATGTTGGCGCTGAAGGCCACCGCCAGCAGCACCGAGCCGACGATCGAGCGCGTATCGGTGCGCCACAGGCTGGGGAACGGGATCGGCGGAATCGGCTCGAAGAGGCCTCCACGTTTCGCGACTTTCACCGCAGCTTCCATGGGCTCCCCCTTTCGCGACTCCAGGGTGGTCGGTGCGCTGCGCCTCTCGTGGACCGGGCCTAGACGGGCGCCTGCAGCACCGCCGGGGCGATGGTCCGCTTCAGGAACCGCCCGTGTCCCGGGGTCCCGAGAAAGGCCCCCTTGTTGATGATGACCTTGCCTCGGCAGATGGTGGTGACGGGCAGGCCCACCAGGTCCCATCCCTCGTACGGGCTGTACTGCACCTTCATGTGCAGGGTCTGTGGCGACGCGCGCAGCCGCGCGGTGGGGTCGATGAGGACGATGTCCGCGTCGCTCCCCGCGGCGATGATTCCCTTTCTGGGGTACAGGCCGAAGATCCGGGCCGGGTTGGTCGAGGCCACCTCGACCAGGCGGCTGATCGGCAGCCGGCGCTTGAGGACGCCCTCCGAGAAGAGGAGGGGAATCCGCGTCTCGACGTCGACGCAGCCGGGCGACGCCCGGTCGAACGACTCCGCGCCGGCCCGCTTGTCCTCGACGTCGATGGAGTTGTCGTCCGAGGACACGGTGGACAGCCAGCCGCCGGCCAGACCCTCCCAGAGCGCCTCGTTGTCGGCCTCGGTGCGAAGCGGTGGGCTCATCACGTAGTTGTAGCCGTCCGGCCGCGTGTACATCGCCTTGGTGAGCACGAGGTAGTGAGGGCAGGTCTCGCCGTAGACCGGATACCCCTCGGCGCGGGCTTGGCGGACGGCCGCCACCGCCTCTCCGGCGGCGATGTGCACCACGTAGACGGCGGCCCGGGCCGAGCGGGCCAGAAAGATCACCCGCCGGATGCACTCGACCTCGGTGAAGGTCGGGCGGCTCTGGGGGTAGTGGACGGGGGTCCGCTGGCCGGCGGCGAGCAGACGCGCCGTGCAGTAATCGACGATGTCGGCGTTCTCGGTGTGGACGGCCGCGATACCGCCCAGGTCGCGAAGCCGCTCCATCACGTTGTAGACGGTGGCGTCGTCGACGTAGAGGTTGACCTCGCGATAGACGGTGAACATTTTGAAGGAGGGCACGCCGTAGGCCACGACCTGCTCGAGCTCTCGCAGCGTGTCGTCGTCACCCTTGTTGACCACGCAGTGGAAGGCGAAGTCGATGACGGCCCTGCCCTCCGCCTTCTCCCGGCGCTTCTCGACCGCGTCCAGCAGCGGGCCGCCCAGGGTCTTCAGATCCAGGGTGAAGTCGATGACGGTGGTGGTGCCGCCGTAGGCGGCCGCGATCGTCCCGCTCTCGAAGGAATGCTTGCTCTGGCCGAGGAACTCCATGTCGAAGTGCACGTGGGCGTCGATCCCGCCCGGCACGACGTAGAGCCCACGGGCGTCGATCACCTGGTGCGCGGGCACGGGCTCGGCGGTCTTGAGGAGGCCGGCGATGCGCTCGCCCTGGACGGCGACGTCCACCTCGAGGACAGTCTCCGGCGTGACAACCTTGCCGTTCCTGATCACGAGATCGAACACGGCTGGCTCCTCACAGTGCGTTCAGGCGCGCCAAAGCTACAACGCCTCCCGAGAGGCAGCAAGAGACAACTCGGCCCTTGGCGCAACCCCGACCGGCAGGTTGGTTGCGAAGCCATCACCCCAACCACTAGACTTCCGGCGTCATCCATGCTGATTCGTGACCTTCAAGTCGACCACTATCGCATCCCGCTGCCGGCGGTCCTGTCCGACAGTACCCACGGCACCATCCAGGCGTTCGAGCTGGTGACCGTGCGCCTGCGAGATGCCGAGGGCGCCGAGGGGGTGGGGTACACCTACACCGTCGGCACGGGCGGCGCGGCCGTCCACGCCCTGGTGGCGCGGGATCTGGCGCCGCTGCTGGCGGGACGCGAGGCCGACCGCATCGAGGAGCTGTGGCAGGCCATGTGGTGGGCGCTGCACTACGGCGGTCGCGGCGGCGCCCAGGCCCTGGCCATCTCCGCAGTGGACATCGCGCTGTGGGACCTGCGCGCCCGGCGTCAGGGCGCGCCGCTCTGGCGCGTCCTGGGCGGGTTCGATCCGCGCGTGCCCTGCTACGCCGGCGGCATCGACCTGCACTTGCCGCTGGAGGCGCTCCTGCGACAGACGGAGGAGAACCGGGCGCGCGGGTTCCGGGCCATCAAGATGAAGGTCGGGCGCCCGTCGCTGCGGGACGACGTCGAGCGCGTGCGGGCGATGCGGGCCCACCTCGGCCCCGACTTCCCGCTGATGGTGGACGCGAACATGCGGTGGAGTGTGGACGAGGCGATCCGGGCCGCGCGGGCCCTGGCCGAGTTCGAGCCGGTGTGGCTCGAGGAGCCGACCATCCCGGACGACGTGCCGGGCCACGCCCGCATCGTGCGCGAGGGCGGCCTGCCGATCGCTGCCGGCGAGAACCTGCACACGCTCTACGAGTTCCGGCAGCTCATCGTGGCCGGCGGCGTGACGTTCCCCGAGCCCGACGTGACGAACTGCGGCGGTGTTACCGCGTTCATGAAGGTCTGCCATCTCGCCGAAGCGTTCAACCTGCCGGTGACGTCTCACGGCGCGCACGACATCACCGTGCACCTGCTGGCCGCGGTGCCGAACCGCTCCTACCTCGAAGCTCACGGGTTCGGGCTCGAGCGC
>JBOHPP010000061.1:0-6959 GCA_050731755.1 Candidatus Rokuibacteriota bacterium
GTAAGTACTCGCGTTTCCCCACGCCGCCCGGGGGACGGCGGCCCGTGCGGGCTCGGGGCCCTGGATCTGCGAACGACCTCAGGTCAGTTGGTCAGGAGCGCGTGAGGAAGGGTGACGGTCCCGGGATTCTCGAGCGCGGCGCGCGTGGCTTCGAGCAGGTAAGCCTTCGGCTCGACGGCGCAGAGCTTCGCCGACTCGATCAGGCTGTAGAAGAGCGCCGCGACCTCGGTCCCGCGCTTGGAGCGGGATCCGTAATGGTTCTTGCGGCCGACGACCATGCCGCGCAGGCCGCGCTCGGTGGCGTTATTGTCGAGCGGGATGCGCGGGTCGTCGAGGCAGCGCGTCAGCCCGGGCCAGAGGCCCAGCATGTACGCGATCGCCTTGCCGAGGCTGCTCTCGGGGAGCGCGCGCTGCTGATGCGCCCACGCGCGGATCGCCTCGACGATCGCGGTCGACTGCTCTCGGCGCAGCCGGGCGCGCAGGGCGAGCGTCGCGGCCCGGGTCTCCTCGCTCGCGGCCGGGTCGGCGCCGGGGCACGCCCGCTCGACGGCGTAGAGCTGGCCGATGAGCTCAAGGACCTCGGCGCACGGCCCCGGGTAGTGCGGCTCCGCCTCGACGAACTTGCGCCGCACGTGCGCCCAGCAGTGGACCAGCGTGAAGCCCGGCCCCGCCCGGGCGAGCGCGTCGTAGGCGCTGTACCCGTCAGCCAGCACGATCCCGTGGTAGCCGTCGAGCACCCGGCGCGCCGCGTCCTGCGAGCGGCTTTCGAGGATCGTGTAGGTGACCGCGTCCTCGCACGTGACGCTCCACGCCCACCAGCGTTTGCTCTCAGGGCCCCCCAGCAAGCGCCACCAGGTTTCATCGGCCCCGACCACGGGCGCCGTCAGCACGTAGCGCCGGAGCGCGTCGTACGTCGGCTGCAGCACGGTGGCCAGGGCCTCGATCTGGTCCCAGAGCGTCTGCGACTCGATCGTCAGCCCCTCCCGGGCCATCACCCGCGCCTGGCGCTCCAGCGGCAGATGGTCGAGGTACTTGCCGACGGCGACCTCGACCGCGAAGCTGGCCGAGTACCGCCGGCCGCGGACGTCGGGCCGCGCGGCGAGACGCAGCGGGCCGGGGGCGGTATCCACGCAGCCATTGCACGCGCACCGGTACTTCTTGCGCCGGTGCTTCAGGAGCACGAACCGCCGCTCGACGACGGTGATCTCGTCGGCGTCTTCGGTCTGGCCGGGCATCTCGCGGAGCGTCCCGCCGCACTGGGGACAGGTCAGGTCGGCGGCGGCGAGCTCGTGCACCACGTCGACAGTGGGCAGCGTCGGCTGCGCCGTCGGCCCGTGGCCCGGGCGCGGCGTCGGCGGCGGGCTCGGAGCCGACATGGTCGGGCGCGGGCGCTGCTCCGACGAGGCGCCAAAGAGCGCGCGCTCGCGCTGGGCGAGGAGCTCCTTGAGAAATTCGAGCTCGAGTTCGGCGGCGGGCCGGGCGTCACCGCGCAGGCGGGCGAGTTCGGCGGTCAGGGCCTGGAGCTTGGCGTGGAGTTTGTCGTTCTCGCGCTCGAGGAGCCCCGCGACCTGACGCAGCAGCTCAGGATCGCGGATCGCATCGAGCCGGAGCACGCTCGCACTACATCATCGCGCCGCGTCCCGTGCAAGATTTTTCTGCGGTGGCGCGATCACAAACGGTGCGGGCGAGAGCGCGACGCGCCCGACGAGCGTGCTGCCTTCGAGGAAGAGCTGCAGCTCGCTCATCGTGAGGCGGACCACGCGCGCGGCGGCGTCGCGCCACAGACAGGCGAAGCGGCCGCGCTCGAGGCGCTTGGCGTAGATGCACAGCCCGGTGCCGTCCCACAGGAGCACCTTGGCCCGCTTCCGCGTGGCATTGACGAACAGGTAGCAGTCACCGGAGAGGGGATCACGGCCGAGGCCCTGGCTCACGAGGGCGCTGAGGCCGTCGAAGCCTTTGCGGAGATCGGCGGCGGCGCCGGAGGCCCAAACGGCGACCTGCCGGGTGGAGCCGATCACCCGAGAACCCGGAGCATGGTGATGAGCGTGTCGCGATCGAGCCCCTCGACTCGGAGGCCCTGCGGCGTGAGGAGCACGAGGCCGGCTCCCGGCGCGGCCGCCGGCGCCGGGTCCGGCCTGACCGTGACGGGGCGGAGCACCGGCGGGGCGCTCTGCTGGAGCCAGCGGGCGAGGCTCCGCGCCGGCAGCCCCAACGCGCCGGCCACGCAATTCATCGAGGCGCCCTCGTCGAGTTGCGCCCGTGTGAGCGCGGCGACGGCCTCGCGAAATGCGACCGGGTACCGGATGGCCTTGGGGACCTTCCCGCGAGTGAGCTGGCGCGCTTCAGACCGGAGCGAGCGGATCGCGTCCTTCATCGCTGCACCTCCTGGTGATGGCGCAACGATGCCCCGACCAGGGGGTCATCGACCAGACGGGGAATCGCGAGGACTTACTCTCAGCCCGTACTGCGTGCTACTTCAGCGCCCTGCCTGAGGAGACCCGCCGTGACCCCAATGCCGCTCCCTGGCGACGGGTCCACTGCTTCGGCGCCCGGGACGCCAGAGCGCTCCCGTTACCGTTGACCGCGTCAATCAGAAGATCGCCGTCTTCTGAGAGCGAATGCGAGTGACTACGGGCGATCTGATGCAGGATGCCGCGCTTCAGCCTAGGGTCGGAGGTGTCGATTCGGTACGCGCAGAGCAGGCAGACTTGGTACTCAACGATCACCTCGTTCCACAGTTCTTCAAGCCGCACACTCGCCCCTAAAGCGTTGTGCTCCCAGAGTAGGGTCACCATCTCGCCGAAGAGGCGGATCTTTCTGTAGCCAGCGTCCCGGATACGGTCAAGAATGGCCGTCATCACCGAACGGAAGATGGCACGGTCGGGCATCCCATCGATCATGAACTTGGCGAGGCAGCACTCGGCATCAACGGCGATAAACGCGCCTTGGTCGACAGCGTTCGCCACGTTGCTGCCCTTGGCGCCAAGGCGCTTCATCAGCGCGGCGAGGTGCTCGGGGACCGCGATAACGACCGTCGCCTCACCCTGCTCAAGGCCGCTACCTACGAAACGGACGAGAGTCCGGATGAGGGCGTCCTCTTCCGTGTAGAGCTGAATGATGTGATCACACACGGGAACGGTGCGCGGAGTAGTTTTTCCGACGGCTGTACAATCATTTCCCGGGTCTCTCCAAGTGGCTAAGCCGACCATCTCTCCCATGCTGTTGCGAACGGCCGCAGCTTCCAATCCGCGACGGAGCGAACTCAAGCCACCCGGCGCGCAGGCTTGGAGAGGCGACGCGGTTTCCGCAGAATGGCCGGCCTCGTGGTCTGCCTGGTTTGGAGATACGTCATCCTCGCGCGACCGGCCGCAAGAGCGTCCGTGATGGTGTCGAACGAGCGGGGACTCTGATCCACCAGCACCCCCGCTTGGCGGATCTGCCACCGCCACTGCGATTCCCGTACCGAGACAGCAGAAAGATCCACGTCGGCTCACCGTGCAATGCGACTGCCAGCGACCGAGTGCCAGCCGAATCACCCGGGCGGCGAGCCGGCACGGAAATAGCACGTGGGCAGGGGACTACGAACTAATAGTCCAGGAGGGTTCGATGGCAAGACTGCGCGATTACACAGGGGCCGCGAAGGAAGGGGAAATTACCAAACTGATCGAGTCCTACACGTCCGAGATCCCGTCCGGGGTGTACCTCGGCCTGGCGATTGGGTCAATGGCGCTCTCGCTGATGATAATGCTCATGGGGCGACGTAACGTGGCCAGCTTCATCAGCCAGTGGGTCCCGACCATCCTTATCATGGGCCTTTATAACAAGCTCGTAAAGGTCGAGGGGAGCGAGTAATTCATGCGCCAGCGGGCCGCCGATCCAGGCCAAATGTTACACGAAGGAGATAAAGTCATGAAGCGGCTCATTGCATTCGCGGTTGTTGCGGTGGTCGTAGGGCTACCGTTCAGCACCGCCTTTGGTCAGCAGCAGCAGCAGACCTCGCCGGGCAGCCCAGGAGAGCAGCAAGGTGCCAGGCAGACCGGCGCGGCCATAGCGTCGGACTCGCTCGTCGGCACCAAGGTTCGCGATGCGCAGGGCAACGACGTTGGACAGGTCAGTAAACTTCTCATCGACCCCAACGATGGGAAGGTGGTCTCCGTCGTCATCAAGCATGGCGGCGCGTTCGGCATCGGCGGCACGGAAATGTCAGTGCCTTGGAACGCCGTGAAGGTGCAGCGCGACGACAGGCAACGGCTTGTCGTTACGATGCAGCGCGAGATGCTTGAGCAGGCGCCAACGTCTGAGCAGCCGGCGGCGAGTCCCGCGACCGGCGAGCAGCAACAGCGGCAGCAGCCGAAGCAGGAGTAGGCGCGGGCGCGGCTGGGAGGGGGCTACTGGTGTCAGGCCTGGTCCAGCCGTGCCCTACTTCTGCTCTCTCCAGCGGAAGTGCCCGACGCGGCACCGACGCCCCCGGCCCTTCGTGCGCGTGCTGCGGCGAAGGGGGCGGCCACCCTGTTCAGAAGGCCGCACAACGGGGGGCTAGCGGCCCGCTAGAAGGGCTTGCTAGGCGAGCTGGCCGGGCCCTCCCCCTTGACGGTGAGGTAGGCTCTTGTCTGTCCCTTGGGGCGACAGCACGCGACAATACGCGATAACTTCCCAGGAGCATCGCGTAAGTCGTTATCATTTCAGATGGTAGAGGGTATGGAGTTCGTCGGCGTCGCCGCCGGCCCCTTCGCCATGGGCTGGACAGAGGGCCACCCGAGCGAGCGTCCCGTCCACCTTGTGTGGGTGGCGGAGTTCCTCATTGCGCGCACGCCGGTCACGAATGCGGAGTACGCCGCCTATCTCGTCGCCACCGGAGCGTCGGCGCCGGCGCTCTGGGACCGGCCCGGCTTCGGCCACGCGCGCCAGCCCGTCGTCGGCGTCTCCTGGGACGAGGCCGTGGCTTACGCGGCCTGGGCCGGCGCCCGCCTGCCCACCGAGGCGGAGTGGGAGAAGGCTGCTCGGGGCGGACGCGACGGCGCCCGCTATCCGTGGGGCGATACCCGACCGTCGAGCCGCCCGGCCGGCCTGCCCGAGGTCGGCGCCACGCCGGCCAACCCCCTGGGCTTGACCGATCTCTCCGGCGTGTGCCACGAGTGGTCCGCCGACTGGTACGACGAGGCGTACTACACGCGCTCGCCGGCGACGAATCCCCGCGGGCCCGACACCGGCACGCGTCGCGCCAGCCGCGGCGGGGCCTGGCGGCACGCCGATCCCTGGAGCGCGGTGGCCCACCGGTCGTCGCTGCCGCCGCATCTGCGCTACTCCGACTACGGGCTCCGCCTCGCCCGGGATTGAGCCCGCTTCGAGCGCGGGCTTCGCCCGCGAGGCCCCCTCCGACTGAGATAGAATCCAGCCATGGCGCGGGCGGGCGCCTCCATCCTGCGAGAGGGCATCGTGGCCGGCGTGCTCGGCGCAGGCGTCGTGGCCCTGTGGTTCCTGGTCTTCGACGTCGCCCGCGGCAAGCCCCTGCTCACGCCCGCGCTCCTCGGCGCCGCCGTCTTCTACGGCGTCAACACGCCGATCGGCCTCGAGATCTCGAGCGGCCCCGTCATCGGCTACACGATCGTGCACCTGCTGGCCTTCGTGGCCTTCGGCGTCATCGCCGCCAGCGTCGTCGCGGCCAGCGAGCGCGAGCCCACGCTGCTCATCGCGGTGGTGATCCTGTTCGCCGCCTTCGAGACGTTCTTCCTGGGCGTGGTGAGCGTGCTCGGCCGCGCCATCACCGACGCGCTCTCCTGGTGGGGGATCCTCATCGCCAACTTCCTGGCCGCCGCGGTCATGCTTTGGTACTTCCTGCTCCGCCACCGGGCGCTGCCCGGCGTGCTCGTCGGCTCCTGGGCCGGCGTGTTGCGGGAGGGTCTGGTGGCCGGGCTGCTCGGGGCCGCCGTCGTCGCCGTGTGGTTCCTGGTGATCGACAGCATCCAGGGCGAGCCGCTCCGGACGCCGCACGTGCTCGCCGTCGCCTTTCTCCGGGCGCCGCCGGGAGCGCCCGCCGTCGTGCTCTACACGGTCGTGCACGGATTGGCGTTCGTGCTGTTCGGCTTCCTGACCTCCGTGCTCATCGCCGGAGCCGAGCGCGAGCCGATGTTCGTCTTCGCGCTGGTCATCCTCTTCACGGCCTTCGAGGTCTTCTTCTTCGCGGCGATCGTCATCGGCGCCCGGTGGGTGCTGGACGAGCTGCCCGTCTGGACGATCTTCGTGGGCAACCTGCTGGCGGCGGCTTCGATGCTCGGGTACTTCTATGCCGGGCATCGCACGCTGGCCCGCCGGATGGCCACGGCCTGGGCCGAGGATGATTGAGCTGGAGGTGGCAGCGGCCACCCCCTCCAGATTATGAAATTGGAGGGGGCCGCGGCCGCCCCCTCCAAACCTCCCCGTTAGCGCGAGACGCGACGACCGTTGCAGCGGTGGGGCCGGCTCCCAAATCCCGTCTACCAGACCGCTTCTGGTAGAGGGAGTCCGCGGAAATCCTCGACGGGGAGCGGCAGCGCCGGCTTCACGCCCAGCCGTCCGGCCAGCTCGTAGAGTTGGCGCAGGTGCTGGGCGGCATGCCAGGTCGTGCGCTCGAGCAGGTCGTGGCCCGACTGCGGCCCGTAGTAGACGGCGACGACGCGCGTGAACTCGTCGTCGGCGACACCCTCGAACCAGCCCTGAAGCCGTCCCCGCACCAGCGAACCGTAGCTGGCCACGGCCGCCGCTTCGCGCATCTCCGGCGGCGCCGTCTCATCGAACCAGACTTCAGGAAGCTCTCCGCGATCCATGGCGTCGACGAAGCTCAGCGCGACGCGGAAGAGGTGATAGCCGAGGTCGCGGATGCTCCGATTCCGTTCGGGCGGCTTCTGGTCCAGAACCCCGTCAGGCAGGCTGCGGATCAGCCGCTCGCCGCAGGCCAGCACGCGGTCCAGTCGCCGGGCTAG
>JBOHPP010000062.1:0-8137 GCA_050731755.1 Candidatus Rokuibacteriota bacterium
GCTTTCGTTCTTGGGCGGCCGACTGGGCCCCGGGCCGTGCTCTGTGCCATCGTGGGCCTCCAGGTGATCGCTATCCTATTGGCCACTTCGATCGGGACCCACGTTAGTCTGGCCGTCCTGGGAGCCGTCGCCGCGTACACGCTGTGGCCTCGCCTGAGAACTGTCACCCGCAGCGCTCTCGTGATCGCCGCAGTCGGCGCGGTCGTCGTCGGTGCCCGCGAGTGGCGCGAAACTCCCTACTCGTTCACCGAGCGCTTGGAGCTGTATCAGGTCGCCGGGCGGATGATGCTGGACCATCCGGTGCTCGGTCTGGGCGCGGGAGGGTTTCGCGACGCGCTCGCCGCCTACTACCCGGGGCGGTGGCAGCGCCTTCCCTTCCAGGTCGCCGAGCACAGCAGCTTCGTGGCGATTCTCGTGGCCTGGGGCATTCCCGGGCTCGTGTGCTTCATTGGGAGTCTGGGGGCGGTCTTTCGTGACACATGGCCGGCCGTGACCAGCATTCGCAGGGGCGACGGGTCGCTGGTGGCGTTCGGTCTCTGGCTCGGCTTGTTGGCGTTCATCGTCAACGCCACCTCCGAGAACCTCTTCGGCTTCTCCAAGCTCTCGGGAGTCTTCTGGATCATCGCGGCGCTGCTGTTGCGGCTCATTGCCGCACGTCCGGAACCGGTGGACGATCGAACCGTCGCGGCAGCCCGACCGTGAACCGAACCTTCCTCGGCATCGTCGGCGCGTCCCTGCTCGGGCAGCTCGCCGTCCTCGGCTACGAGATGGCGCTGACCCATCGGTTCGGCACGACGCGCGGGGCCGATGGTCTGGCCTTTGGCTTCATGCTTGCCTATGCGCTGGGCAACGAGCTAGCGGGCTGGGTCAACGTGCTGCTCGTGCCGAGCCTCCTCGATGCCGAGGCCCGCGACGGGCGCGACGCGGCCACGGGTCTGCTCGGCTCGACGTTGGCTGCGGCTGGCCTGGCGGGCGGCGCCCTCGCCGTCGCGCTCGCCAGTCTCGGGCCAGGCCTCTGGTTATTGTCCGACGGCACGACCGGCGCCGAGACGGAAGTTCTCCAGCTGTTTTCACCACTGGTTGCACTGCTGCCGATGAGCGCGGTGCTGGCCAGCGCGCTCCAGGCCCGCGAGCGTTACGTGATGGCGTCGCTCCGACAGGTGATGTGGTATGGCACGGCAGCCCTCGCCATTCTGATGGCCGGCCGTCTCTTCGGACCGCCCGTCGTGCCGCTCGGCATGTTGGTAGGGCTGGCCGCCTATGTCCTCGTCCTCGGTCTCCTGGCCCGGCCGTTCGCCAGACGCGCCATGCGAAGCAGATGGGCGAGCGTCCACCGCCTGGCCCCTGAACTGCCGCCGCTGACTGTCATGTCAGCCGCGAACTACGGACTGGTCTTACTGGAGCGGGCCCTCGCCGCCAACCTCGGCGCCGGCCGGCTGGCGGCACTGACCTACGCGTTTCGGATCGTGAACGGCCCCATCACGCTGATCGTGATGACGGCGTCGACCATGTTTTTTACCGCGATGTCGGCGAAGGCGGCCCGCGAAGGGCGACACGCGGTTCATGAGCTCGCCGGCCCGGCGCTGCGTCTCGGCATCGTTCTCAGCCTGCCCGCGGCCGCGCTGCTCGTGGTCTCCGCCGAGCCCATCGTCCGGGTTCTCTTCGAACGCGGCGCCTTCACTCCCGAGTCGACGCGGCTGACCGCGCTGGCGATGGTCTGCTACGCCCCGGGCCTGGCGGGTTGGACGATTTTGCAGCTTCTCCTCCGGGTCCATTGGGCGCTCCGCCATCTGCGTGTCCTGGCCGCGATCCAGCTCGGATCGGCGGCGTTCGGAGCCGTCAGCATGCTGTACCTGACCTGGGCCCTCGGATTCCCCGGCCTGGCCATCGCCACCTCGCTGACCGCGCTGGTTCACGCCGGCGCGCTGGCGGTGGCTCTGCACCGAGGACGGGCTCCGGCGGAAGCGCGGTCAGTGGCCCACCTGACTGGGCAGGCCATCCTGGGGTCCGTAGCCGCGGCCGCCGTAGCCGCCGCGCCGGGCCTCGTCGTGGATCACGCCATCGCCCGACTTGCGCTCGGGGTGCCCTCGGGAATCGCCGCGTACGTCGCAATCATGAAGCGCATTGCTCCGGCCGACTGGCGCGCGGTCCTCCGGCTCCTTTCGCGCGACGCCCCGTGGGCCTTCGCACGGCGCCCGGGTTGAGCGAAGCGACGGCGGGAGATGGTCCGGCCCACCCAAGGGATGTACGAGGGCGGACAGAGGTGTAGTACGATACACGCCATGCGTGTGCTCATCACCGGCATCACCGGCTTCGTCGGTAGCCATCTCGCCGAGTTCGCGCTGCATCAGGGCGCCGAGGTGATCGGCTCGGTGCGCTGGCGCAGCAACACCGAGCACATCGAGCACCTGCGCGGCCGCCTTACCCTCATCGAGTGCGACTTGCGGGAGGTGCTCTCGGTCCGCAACCTGCTGGAGCAGGCCCGGCCCGACTGCATCGTCCACCTCGCCGCCCAGAGCTTCGTGGCCGCGTCGTGGCAGACGCCCGCGGAGACGCTGGTCACCAACGCCCTTAGCCAGCTGCACCTGCTCGAAATGATGCGGCAGCTCGGCTCGCGGGCTCGCTTCCTGGCCATCGGCTCCAGCGAGGAGTACGGGCTGGTCGAGGCCGACGAACTGCCCATCCGCGAAACGAACCCGCTGCGCCCGCTCTCGCCCTACGCGGTGAGCAAGGTGGCCCAGGACCTCATGGGCTACCAGTACTTCAAGAGCTACGGCATGGACATCATCCGCACCCGCGCGTTTAACCACAGCGGCCCCCGTCGAGGCGAGTGCTTTATGAGCTCCAACTTCGCCAAGCAGGTGGCCGAGATCGAGGCGGGGCTGCGCGAGCCGGTCATGAGTGTGGGCGATCTCAAGCCCACCCGGGACTTCTCCGACGTCCGCGACGTCGTGCGCGGCTACTGGTCGTTGCTCGAGCGGGGCACCGCCGGCGAGGTCTACAATCTCTGCTCCGGGCAGGATCGCTCCATCGAGTGGATCCTGAACTTCTACCTCGCCCAGTCCAAGGTCTCCCGCATCGAGGTCCGTCAGGATCCGGCCCGGCTGCGGCCCTCGGACGTTCCGGTCCTGCGCGGCGACTGCTCGAAGATCGAGCGGGCCACGGGCTGGCGAGGGCGCATTCCGCTGGAACGGACGCTCACCGACCTGCTCGAGTATTGGCGACAGCGCACCCGGCAGCGCGGATCGTAGACGAGGCGGCCACCGGCGCCCGGGGCCGCCCCCGGGTCGCGCTCGTGCACGACTGGCTGACCGGAATGCGGGGCGGCGAGCGCTGCCTCGAGGTCGCCTGTGAGCTGTTTCCTGACGCGCCCGTCTTCACCCTGCTCCACGTCCCCGGCAGCGTCTCGCCGACCATCGAGCAGCATCGAGTGGTGACGTCCTTCATCCAGCGGCTGCCGGCGGCGGCCACGCGCTACCGTCACTACCTGCCGCTTTTCCCCGCCGCCGTCGCACGCTTCGATCTCCGCGGCTTCGATCTCGTGCTTTCGCTGAGCCACTGCGTGGCCAAGGCGGCGCCGGCGCCGCGGGGCGCGTTGCACCTGACGTACTGCTTCACGCCCATGCGCTACGTGTGGGACCTCTACGACGACTACTTCGGCGAGCGGGCCGGGCGGCTGGCGCGGCAGCTCATGCCGCCGGTGGCCGCCTCCCTTCGCCGCTGGGACCGGCGGACGTCCGGAGTCCACGCCTTCGTCGCCATCTCGCGTCACATCGCCGACCGCATCCGGCGCGTCTACCAGCGCCCGGCCGAGGTCATCTATCCCCCGGTGGACGTCGACCGATTCCGTCCGGGTGGTCCCGCCGAGGACTTTTACCTCGTGGTTTCGGCCCTGGTGCCCTACAAGCGGGTCGACCTCGCCATCGGCGCTGCTGCCCGCCTTGGTTGCCGTCTCGTAATCGTCGGCACCGGACCCGAGGCGGCCCGGCTGCGGGCGCTGGCCGGACCGTCGGTCGAGTTCCTGGGCTGGCGCCCGGACCGCGAAGTGGCCGCGCTCTACTCGCGCTGCCGCGCCGTCCTCTTTCCGTCGGTGGAGGACTTCGGGATCGTGCCCCTGGAAGCGGCGGCGGCGGGGCGGCCGACGATCGCCCTGGCGCGTGGCGGCGCGCTGGAAACGGTGGTCGGTCCCGACGACGCCGGTGGCGTGCCGGCCACGGGCATGTTCTTCACCGAGCCGACGGTGGAGGCCCTGGCCGCCGCCATCGAGCGGTTCGAGCGCGCCGCGTCCCACTTCGACCCCGACGCGCTCCGGGCGCACGCCCGCCAGTTCGATCGGCCGATCTTCGCTCGCCGCCTGCGCGCGTATGTGGACGCCCAGTGGCGGGCCTGGAGCCTCAACAATCCTTCCAGTCCTTGAAGGGCGGGGCTAGAATCGAGGCCGATGCGCCGCAAGGTCGTGACCGCCCGGGAACGAAATGCGATAGTGGAGTCCCTTCGTAGACACCTCGAGAACCGGCCTGAGATCCTCTGCGCCTACCTCCACGGTTCCTTTTCTACGGAGGAGCCCTATCGCGACATCGACGTCGCGGTGTGGATCGACCCGGCCCGACTGGATCTGGGGGCCACGACTCGCTACGCGCTGGATCTCTCGACCGAGCTCTCCCTGGCTCTGGGCGAGGCGGTGGACGTGCAGGTGCTCAATCGGGCGCCCCTCACATTTCGCCATCACGCCTTCAAAGGACAGCCGCTCGTGGTGCGCGACCGGGAGTGGCTCGACGAGCTGCGGGCGAGGACCTGGGACGACTACTCCGATTTTCTTCCCTTCGCGCGCCAGTACCTCCGGGAGCTGCTCGGTGCGTGAAGTCAACCTCGATCGGCTGCGAGATCTGGCCGGACATCTGCGAAGCGCGCTCCGGCAGCTCGGGGAACTGGGCCAGGCGCCTCGGGATGCATTCCTGCGCGACGCCCGAACCGTCAACGGCGCAAAGTACCTGCTCATCGTCGCCACCGAAGCAGCGCTCGATATCTGCAATCACCTGGCGGCCCGGAGAGGGGGGCGAAGCCCCGACGATTACGCCGACTGCATCGCCATCCTGGCCGAGATCGGCGCGATCGACGAGAAGCTGAAGGCCCGACTCGTCAGGATGGCGCGGTTCCGCAACCTGCTCGTCCACCTCTACGCGAAGGTGGACGACGCCGAGGTACACCGCATCGTCCGCGAGGATCTCGTCGATTTCGAGCGTTACCTCGCCAGCATCGGGCAGTACCTGAAGGCTGAGCTGTGCTGAAGGCGCACTCCCGGCTCTTCGAGCACCTGGCGCTGGCCGCCGACCTCGTGCTCGTCGCCGCCTGCTGGCTGGGCGCCTATGCCCTGAGGTTCTATGTGGTGGGGCCGCCGCTGGTCACGCCGGACATCCCCCCGCTGAGCGACTACCTGATCCAGCTCGTCCCGATCTTGCTGGTGTGGGGCGTCGCCTTCCGCTCGCTCGGCCTCTACCGGCCGCGCCGGCTGGGCTCTCGCCTGAGTGAGTGGGTCGACATGGCCAAGGCCTCGACGCTCGGCGTGCTGGTGCTCGTCGCGGGCATGGCGTTCGTGTTCAAGGAGTACGAGTACTCGCGGGTGGTGATCCTGTACTTCTGGGCGATGTCGATCGTCACCCTGAGCCTGTGGCGGGCGACGTTCCGCGAGGGATTGAGATTCGCTCGCCGGCACGGGCTGTACGTACGCAGGGCGCTCGTGGTGGGCAGCGCGGGGCCGGCCGCCGAGATCGTGGCCGCGCTCCGCCGGCGCCCCGACGTGGGCGTGCAGGTAATCGGTCTGGTGGGGGACAGGGCCGACGATGCCCAGAGCCCCGCGCCGTGGCTCGGGAAGTTCGAGGAGCTGCGGGCGGTCCTCGATCGCGAGATCGTCGACATCGTCTTCGTGGCGTTGCCCCACGCCGACTTCGCGCGGCTGAACTTCGTCCTCCAGGAGATCGCCGACGATCCGGTGACGATCCACCTCGTGCCCGACGTCTATGGCCTCACCTCGCTGCGCGGAGGGATCGAGGAGTTCGAGGGCGTGCCGCTGATCCACCTGCGCGAGTCGCCTCTGCACGGCTGGAACCGGCTGCTCAAGCGGACGATGGACCTGGCGGTGGGGGGCGCCGTGATCCTGGCCACGGCGCCGCTCCTGGGACTCATCGCGCTCGGCATCCGGCTGACCTCGCCGGGGCCGGTGCTGCTGCGACAGGAGCGCATGGGACTCGACGGCCGGCGGTTCACGATGCTCAAGTTCCGGACGATGCGGGCGGACGCGGAGGCGGCGACGGGGCCGGTGTGGGCGGCGGCCGACGATCCCCGGCGCACGCGACTGGGCGCGCTGCTGCGGCGCTTCAGCCTCGACGAGCTGCCGCAGCTCTTCAACGTCCTGCGCGGCCAGATGAGCCTGGTGGGGCCACGGCCGGAGCGCCCCGTTTTCGTCGACGAGTTCCGCCGTCGGTTTCCCGGTTACATGCTCCGTCACAAAGTGAAGGCCGGGATGACCGGCTGGGCCCAGATCAACGGCTGGCGGGGCAACACGTCGCTCGAGAAGCGCCTGGAGTACGACCTCTACTACATCGAGCGCTGGTCTCTCGCCTTCGACCTCTGGATCCTGGCCCACACCCTCTGGCGCGGGTTCTTCGACAAGAACGCCTACTGATGCGCCGGCCGGCGATGTCGCCGTGCTCCCGCACGCCGGCCGCCCGCTGAGCGTGGACGAGCGCCTCCGCCGGATCCTGCTGGGCGCGCTCGTCCTGGGGCTCGGGCTGTCGATCACGCTGGCCCAGGTCGCGCTGGCCCTGCTGACCCTGCGCTTCGCGTACCGCCTGCTGACGGGACGCGCGCGGCCGAACTGGCCGCTGGCCTGGCCGTTCGGCGCCTGGATCGCCGCCACGGGGCTGTCCACCGCGTTGTCCGAGCATCCACTGACGAGCCTGGCTGCCTCCAGCGACGACGTGTTCCTGATCGCGACCTTCTACGTGCTGCTCGACGCTCTCGGCGACACTCGCGAGGTGGACCGCTGGGCGGTACCGTTCTTCGTCCTCGTGGCGATGCTGGCCATCGTCGGCATCGTCCAGGTCGCGGCATGTCCCTGGCTTGAGCCCCTGGGGCCCACGCTAGGTCGCGTGGCCCGGAAGTGCCATCGGGCCCACGCGTTCTACAGCATCTACATGACGCTCGCCGGCGTGCTGAGCCTCGTCCTCCTGGCTGCGCTGCCACGGCTGCTCGCCGGGGGCGGGCCGCGAGCGTCCTGGGGATTCGCCGCCTGGATCGCCGGGGCCGCCGGGCTCGCCGCCACGTACGTTCGCGGCGCCTGGCTGGGGCTCCTGGCCGGCGTGGCTCTTCTCCTCGTCCTGCTGCCCCGCCGGCGGCTCCTCGTGCTCGGCTGCCTGGTCGGGTTCGGCGTGTTGGTCCTGCTCGTCCCCGACGTGCGCCGGCGGGCCGAGAGCCTGCTGGACCCCGCCGACCCGACGGCGCGCGAGCGGTGGGCCATGTGGGCGAGCGCGCTGGCGATGGCGCGGGACCACCCGCTCGCCGGCATCGGTCCCGGCGAGATGAAGAGCGAGTACCCTCGCTACGCGGCGCCGGAGTACCGCGAACGCTCGCGGAGCCACGTCCACAACACGCCGCTTCAGATCCTGGTGGAGCGAGGGCTCCTGGGTCTGGCCGCCTGGGCCGCGATCTTCGTCGGCTTCTTCTGGCGCGCGGCCCGTATCCTCGCCCGCCTCTCGCCGGCGGCCAATCATCAGCGGGCCATCGTGCTCGGCAGCATCGCCAGCATCGCGGGCTTTCTGGTCGGGGGGCTGACCGAATACAACTTCGGCGACTCCGAGGTGGTGCTGGTCGCGTACGCGCTCATGGCCCTGCCCTTCATCGTCGAGAGGGAAGCCTCGAACATGCAAGCCCGTGTGGTCGGGAGGTGAACCTTCCACGTTAGCCTCTGTGTCAACGCGGTCCGTCTGGCGTCGCACGTGCCAGTTTGTTGTCACGGTGGCAGCCCACCCGTCGGCCTCGGCGTCGACCCTCGACCCTCCGAAGTCCGCGAAGACATTCACTCGGTGCCGCTCAAACGAATGAAGGTCCGGGATGGCCGGTCTGGCACGCGCCTTGAACC
>JBOHPP010000063.1:0-34288 GCA_050731755.1 Candidatus Rokuibacteriota bacterium
GCAGCGGGCGCTTGTCGAGGATGGGCGTGTCGACCTCGGCCGGCAGGATCGTGGTGGACCGGATGCCCTGGTTCCGGAACATCGCATGGATGGACCCCATGAAGTTCCGTACGCCGGCCTTGGCCGCGCCGTAGGCGGCGCCGCTCAGCAGGCCCGGCCTCAGCGCCGCCATCGAGGACACGGTGATGATCGTGCCGCCGCCGCGCTCGATCATCCCGGGCAGCACGGCCTGGGTGAGCGCGAAGACCCCGGTGAGGTTGACGGCCAGCACGCTCTCCCAATCCGTCTGATCGATCCAGAGGATGTTGCGCGCCAGGCTTGAGTGGCCGGCGTTGTTCACCAGGATATCGACCCGGCCGTAGGTCTCGACCGTCCAGTGGCCCAGCGCCGTCGCCTCCTCGGCGTTCTCGAGATCGGCGGGGCGGGCCACCGCTCTGCCGCCGGTGCGTTCGATCTCCTCGACCACCGCTTCCAACAGCGGCTTGCGCCGGCCGGTGACGACAACCAGTGCTCCTTCGGCGGCGAGCATCTTCGCCGTTTCCCGGCCGATGCCGCTGCCCCCGCCCGTCACCACGGCCACGCGCCCGTCGAGCTTCCCCATCGGCCTCCTCCAGCCCCGGAAGGATACCTCAGCGCCAGGCCCAGACGGGTTGCTCGAAATGGTCGACCCGGGTTGGCCGGCCGTGCACGACGACCTCGCGGAGCTGATAGAGGATCGCCGCCGTCGGCGCGTGGACGAGCGTGGAGAGGAGGGGCACCTGGATGACCGGCCGGTCGCTCTCCGGGATCGTCACCAGCCGCGGAACGCCGGGAGCGTCGAGGTCACCGAGGGGGACGCGGTGAACGGTCGCCACCTCGACGGGGTTGGGCGCCAGGGCCACGTCACCCTCGGCCCACACCACGACCGGCGTGATGACGAAGCCCGAGCGGGTGGCATAGTCGTCCAGCAGGCCGAGTACCGCATCGCCGTCGAGGGCCAGTCCGACCTCCTCCCGCAACTCGCGAAGCGCGGCGGCCTCGGCACTCTCGCCGGCGTCCACGCTGCCCCCGGGCAACGCCCACTGCCGGGCATGCGCGCGCAGAGACGCCGCGCGCCGCGTGAGCAGGAAGCAGGCCTGGCCGGCGTCGTCCGGCAGAAGCACGAGCGCGACAGCGGCCGGACGCCGGCCGTCGGCGGCCAGAGCCCGGCGCGCAAATGCCCGCAAGTGGTTCCGGGCGCGCTCCCGCAGCGCGACGCCGAACGTGAGCGGCACCCGGCGTCAGGCCATGAGCCGGTAGAGCACGTGGCGGCGGTTCTTCGTGTAAGGGCGCACTTCGCCCGGCCAGCGTCCCTGGTCGACCGCCTTGGCCCAGGCCGGGCTGGTCAACACCTCGGGACCGGCCAGCTCGTAGAGGGCGCTGTACCGTGGCTCGCCCTCGATCACGATTGTCTTGCGCTCGCCGCCGAGGATCATGGTCAGCTCTTCGCGCTTGAAGCGCGCGACCGAGATCACGCCGGGAACCTGCAAGAGCAGCGGCACGTGTTCCTTGTCGTACACCTCGTTGAAAAGGGCGTCCCGCGCGGGGTCCACGTCCATGGCCGCCGAAAAGAGATACGGGCTCTGGATCGGCATCGCGTTCGCTCCTTCTGAGGAGGGCGGTTTCAAGTTCACTCCGGGGGACCCACCCGGTTGTGGCCCCCGGCGCCGGATTCTATACTGCTCGCGATGGCTTCACGCGCCGAAGACTGGCTCCGTCAGGCCGCGCGGGATGTCGACCTCGCGCGGGCCGCGCTCGAGCACGGCGCCTTCGAGTGGGCGGCCTTCGCCGCCCAGCAGGGCAGCGAGAAAGCGGTGAAGGCACTCTACCAACATCTGGGGGCTGACGCGCGGGGGCATTCGGTGAGCCGGCTCCTCGCCGAGCTGCCGGCCGGAGTCCAGCCGCCGGCGGCGCTGATCGAGACCGCGAAGGAGCTGGACAAGCACTATATCGCTCCCCGGTACCCGAACTCCTACCCGGAAGGGGCGCCCATGGACTTCTACACTCGAACCGACTCTGAGCGTGCGATTGCCGCAGCGGAGCGCGTCATTGAGCACTGTAAAAGTCACCTATCTCGATAGGGAGGCCGTGAGCCGAGCGCTGGACGAGCTCGTCCGTGATCTGAGCACGCGGCACCCGGAGATCGAGGAGATCGTCCTCTTCGGCTCGATGGTCACCGGGACGCCGGTGCCGGGGAGCGACGTCGATCTCCTCATCATCCTGAGTGGGTCGGACCGTCGGTTCATCGATCGTATCCCGGCCCTCCTGCCGGCGCGGTTTCCCGTCGACGTCGACGTTTTCCCGTATACCCGCGAGGAACTCGAGCGGATGAAGCTCGAAGGGAACCACTTCGTGCTGGCAGCGCTCCGCGACGGCCGCCGCCTCTTCCTCCGGCCGACTGAATAGCGCGAGCCCCCTCCGATCATAATTCCGGGCGGCAGACCGCCCGGAAGTTGCACCACCGACAGATGCGGAGGTCCTCGGTGCGCTCGAAGTCCGTGAGGACGGCGACGTTGGCCGGGGCATCGGCCAGGTAGGCCTTCATGGACCGGATGCTGAGCCGCAGCTGCTCCCTGACGGCCTCCACCCGCGCGTCGTCCCAGCGGTGCGGGGTCACCCGGGGCTCGCGCAAGTTGACCTCGTAGAGGTCGACCTGGGCGGGAGCCACGGCCAGGACCTCGCGGGCATAGAGGGCGTAGCAGCCGAGCTGGAACGCCGCGCTCTCACCGTTGCCGCTGCCCGTCTTCCAGTCGATCAGGCCCAGCCGTCCCTCGGTCGTCCAGAATCCGAAGTCAGGCGCCACCCAGATGGCGGTGCCCTCGAAGTCGAAGACCTTGGACCAGTGCTCGATCGACCAGTGCTCGGGCGACGTGCCCCGGATCGCCGCCAGCAGCGGCAGGCGGAAGAAGTTCCTGAGACAGGTGGCGACGTTCTGGCTCAACGCCTGCCATGCCGGCGGCGGCAGCTCCAGGTGGTACTCGTGCTCGAAGAGCGCCACCGTCTTGGGGTTGTCGCGATAGCGTCCGGCCCGGGAGGAGCGCCACTCGCCCCGCATCCGCTCGATCACGTCGGCGATGAAGGGCTCGACGGGGACGGTCCGGCCGTCGCGCAGGCCGTGCAGCGCCAGCTCGATGGCGTCGTGGACGACGCGGCCCCCCCACTGCTGGCGGGACATGAGCTGCTTGAGAACGTAGAGGCGCCGGATGTCCGCCGGCGCGCCCGCTTCCCAGCCGCCCCAGGCGCCGTAGTAGTGGTAGAAGTACTTCCGCCGGCAGTCCTGGAAGGTGTGGTCCCGGCTCCGCGACCAGGAGAACTCGTTGGTCAGCTCCGCCATCGTCCCGCATTCTACGGCCTGTCGAGCCTGGGGTCGCGGGCGATTCTCGCGGCTCCGTGGCTTGCGCCTGCCCCGGCGACCTGCTAGCGTGAGGGCGACATGGCCGCCACATCGTTCATCGTGACCTGCCCGTGCTGCGAGGGGCGTCTGACGATCGATCCGGAGCTCAAGGCCGTGATCGCTCACGAGGAGCCGCCTCGCAAGCGGACGTTGGCCGATCTCGGGTCGGCGCTCGGCGCGCTGGGGAGCAAAGCCGCCGAGCGCGAGGAGCGCTTCCGGCAGCAGATGCAGGCCGAGGGTCAGAAGTCCAAGCTCCTGGATCGCAAATTCCAGGAGGGGCTCAAGAAGGCCAAGGACTCTCCCGACCCGCCGCGGAGGCCGTTCGACTTCGAGTAGCATGTCCGACGACCTGCTCCGCGACCTTCTGCGGCAGGTCAGCCGAACCTTTTACCTCTCTCTCGCCCTCCTGCCCGCCGATCTTCGCGAACCGATCGGCCTGGCCTACCTCCTGGCCCGGGCCGCGGATAGCGTCGCCGATACGCGCCTGATCCCGCCCGGCGAGCGCATCGACCATCTGCAGACGCTGCGCCGGGCCTACGCCGGCGAGCCGGTCGATCTGGCTGGCGTGGCTCGCGCGGCCACCGCCGGGCAGGCCAGCGAGCCCGAGCGGCGGCTGGTGGGGCGCGCCGGCGAGGCGGTAGCACGCCTGGCCCGGCTGCCGCCGACCGATCGCGACGGCGTGCGGACGGTGCTGGCCACGTTGACCTCGGGCATGCTCTTCGACCTCACGCGCTTTCCCGGTGAGGACGCCGCCATGCTCACGGCGCTGGAGACGCCGGAGGAGCTGGACCACTATACGTACCTCGTCGCCGGCTGCGTGGGACCGTTCTGGACCGCGCTGCACGTCGCGCATCGGCGCCGGCTTCGCGGCTGGGACGTGGCCGAGATGAGCGCGCGCGCCGTGCGCTTCGGGAAGGCGTTGCAGTTGACCAACGTTCTGCGCGACGTGCCGGGGGACCTGCGCCACGGTCGCTGCTATCTGCCCGCTCGGGAGCTGGCCCCGCTCGGTCTGGGACCGCGCGATCTCCTGGACCCGAAGATGACGCCGCGCGCGCGTCCCCTGCTCCGACGCCTGCTGGACGTGGCCCTCGAGCACTACCAGGTCGCCTGGCGTTACACGCTGGCCATCCCTCGGCTCGAGTGGCGGATGCGACTGGCCTGCGCCTGGCCGCTCCTGATCGGGCTGGGCACCGTGCGCGAGCTGGCCGCGCACCCGGATCCACTGGCCGTGACAACCCCGATCAAAATCGCTCGCGGCGAAGTCCGGGCGATTCTGGCCCGCTCCTTGGCCGCCGTCTGGTCCGACGCCACGCTGGCCCGGGAAGCGGCACGCATGCGTCGGCGCATCGCGCTCTGAGTCCGGGAACCTTTGGGTGCTCCAGAGGCGGCGCGAAATTCTTCTTGCGCCGTCGCGGGACGACGTGCAGGGTAGGGCAGCGCATCTCACACGTCCGGACCGGGAGGACACGATGGAGCGACCCTACGGGGAGACGCAGTCCTGGATGCCGAGCATTCCGCCCCCGCCGCCGGCCCCCATGACGCCGCCGCCGATGCCCGGCGGGCCGTCGGCATCGCGGACCGCCAAGCCCAAGCCAAAGGCCAAGCCGAAGAAGAAGGCCCAGGCGAAGGCGCGGCCCAAGGCCAAGGCGAAGCGGAAGACCAGAACCGCCAAGAAGGGCAAGGCCCGCGCGCGGCGGCGCCGCTAGTCGCGCACGGCCAGGTCGAGGAGCGCCGCGGGGTCGACCCGGGCCGGACCCACTTGCACCCCAAAGTGCAGGTGCGGGCCGGTCGCGCGGCCCGTAGCTCCGACGGTCCCGATGGTCTGGCCTCGGCTCACCCGCTCACCCTCGCCGACGGTGATCTGGTCGAGGTGGAAGTAGAGGGTGTAGAGGCCCAGGCCGTGGTCCAGGACGACCAGACGGCCCGGGAAGAAGTAGTCGGCGATCAGGGCCACCCGGCCGTCATTGGCGGCCACCACCGGCGTACCCTGGGGCGCGGCGTAGTCCAGCCCGGCGTGGGGCGACCGTGGGCGCCCGTTGATGATCCGGCGAGCGCCGAATCCCGTCCCGGCATCCGTGCCCGCCACCGGCCGGACGAAGCCCCCGCGCCAGAGCCGGTCCAGAGTCACCGTCTGGTAGAGGGTGCGTAGCCGATCGCCCTCGGTCAGGGCTCGGCGCTCGGTTTCCGGGTCGAGGTCCACCACGGACTGCGGAAGCGTCAGGCGCTGGACGGGGAAGTCGCGCCGACGCACCTGGACTCGTCCCTGCGCCGTCTGGGGAGGCTCGCCAGGAAGCAGCACGGCCAGACGCCACGCATGTGCGCCGGGCTTGACGTCGAGATCGAACCCGACGAGCGCCGCGGAACCTCCGGCGTGGGCGAAGAAGCGCAGCGGGCGCCCCTCCACCGAGCCCTCGATCGTGGCCCCTTCCCCCAGCCCCTGCACCGTCATCCATGCCACGTCGCCCACATGGGGATGAGTGGGCCGCCAGGTGACTTTGAGCCCGTGGGGCGCAGCGAGAGCGGGAACGAGGAGGGGCAGGAGCGCGCCGAGCAGGGCCGCTCCGAGGATGGCCCGAAGGCCGGTCACTCGGGGCGCTGGCGCCGCAGGAACTGCTCGATCTCCTCGACGAGCTCGGAAGCCGGCGGCAGGTCGCTGGCCGGCCTGTCGGCGACCGTCTCGTCCTCCTCGGGCTCGCGCGATTCCAGCCGGGTGACGTAGCCGGCGATCTTGGCGTTCTGGGCCACGATTTCGGCCAGGTTCTGGTCGAACTGCCGTCCCGCTTCCTCGAGGTCGCTGAGATCGATGCTGGCTCCCAGGAAAGAGAGCACACGCCGCACCAGCGCCAGGGCGGCCCGCGGGTTCTCGATGCCCGAGACGTAGTGGGGGACGTTGGCCCACAGGCTGGCGGTCCTGAGGCCCCGCTCACGGCAGATGGTGTGGAGCACGCCGACGATGCCGGTGGGCCCCTCGTACCTCGTGGGCCGGATGCCCAGGAGCGTCGCCAGCTCGGGATCGGAGGCGCTGCCCACCAAGCGTACGGGCTTGGTGTGCGCGACCTCGGCCAGCAGCGCGCCCAGCGTGAGGACCAGGCCCACCTCGCTGACGCGGGCCAGACCGAGCACGGCGTCGCAGTAGGTCTTCCAGTGCAGATGCGGCTCGGGCGCCACGCCCACGATCACATCGCGTCCCAGCTCGGACAAATGGGCGATGGTGAACTCCGTCACCGGCCAGACGATCTCGCGCTCCGTGCTCGAGTCCGTCTTGAAGCGGACGTAGGGGCGGGTCAGTCCGAAGTGATAGAAGTTCTCGGGATCGATCTCGGCGAATCTGGTGGCCCCGAACGCCGCTCCCAGGTATCGGGCGGCCGTCGTCGCCGACTCAGCCGCGTCGTTCCAGCCGCCGAAGGCCAGGATCATAATGGGCCGGTGGAAACGCTCGGGCATCGCGTGGATTTTCAGCGGATCCATGACCGTTCCTTGCCCGCGAGTCTATCACGTCCGCCGCGGCCGGCGGGTTGACCCGCGCCCTGACGGGCCGGTAGCATACGCGGTTAACGAGTGGCGCGTGGCCGGCTTGAACCGTGGGTGGCTTGGTCCAGGTGCGCAGGGCTTCGTTGTAACGAGTGGCGCGTGGCCGGCTTGAGCCGTGGGTGGCCTGGTCCAGGTGCGTAGGGCTTCGTTGTAACGAGTGGCGCGTGGCCGGCTTGAACCGTGGGTGGCCTGGTCCAGGTGCGGAGGGCTTCGCTATTACTGTGGACTCCGCCCTGTCACAGGCTGGGTCACTTTGGCTCCCACTGCGGGTATCCGGGAGCACAGCGTGGGCGCTCAAGCGGTTGATATGGCGCTAGTCGAAATGCTGGCACCCTGCGTGCATTCATCGTCGGGCATGACACCTTGCGTTCGCGCCGCGATCGTGACCGCCGTGCTCCTCGCCCTGGCGGCCGGCGGCGCGGCGCCCGCCGGCTCGGCGACGCCCGACGACCGCGTGCTTTCTGTCGATCAGCACACCACCGACAAGGCGCGTCGTCTCGCCGCCACTCACGAGCGAGCGCTCCGGGACCTCAGCGCGACCGTCTACCACTGCCTGCCGTGGCTCGAAGTGCACAAGACCTCCATCGGGTTCTACCGGCCCAAGGGCGCTTCGCAGGACGACCGATACCTGTCCATGCGGGTGTACATCGAGCAGGACGCCTCGCCCCAGTTCGCGCGGCTCGCCCGCGACGCGCGGGCGGCGGCCATGTTCTCGCGCTACGTGGGCCCGCTGCTGCGCCGGATGGCCGCCGACCGGAACCTGGTGGCCGATGCGAGCCTGGACGGCTTCAGCGTCATCCTGGACTGGGTGAAGCCGACTCCACGCCCGGCCGGGGGGTCGCCCGTCCACGAGACCATCGCCGTCTTCATCCCGAAGTCCACGGCCGTCGACTACCTCGGTGGCCGTGTGGAAGTCGGCCAGCTCGCCGATCTCGCGCGCGTGCTGAGCTGGGACGGCGAGACGGCGCTGGGGCAGATCAAGCTCACTGCCTGGGACGACAACTTCGTGGCGACCCACAAGGTCGCCAACTACGAGTTGGACAAGAACATCACCTGCTCGCGGTAGTTTTACCTCGGAGGGGGGCTTCGCCCCCCTTCCGATACCTCCCCCCAGGATTCGATTGCGCGGGCGGAGCCCGCGCTCGAACAGCGTCACCGGCGCACTTCAGGAACGCCGGCTGTACCGGACGCGGAGCAAGCGCCGAACCGAGGGAAACCCGATCTGGCTCATTGGTAGGCGGTCTGTGGGGAACCAGCGCGCCTCGGTGACGTCGTCGGCCGGGCGTACGGTACCGGTCGCGCTCAGCCGATAGACCAGCGTCAGCACCGGAAACCCCCGTGGCCCGTAGCGGTCCGTCGCGAACATGACGAAGGTGGCGCGCCGAGTGCGAACTCCCAGCTCTTCTCTCAGCTCTCGTCGGAGACCTGCCTCCGGGCTCTCGTCAGCTTCGAGGAAGCCGCCGGGAAGATCCCACGTCCCCGCATAGGGCGGCCGCGCGCGTCGGGTCAGCAGCACGCGACCGCCGCGCTCGATGAGCGCCACCGTGGCCGGTACCGGATTGTCGTAGTAGGTCCATTCGCACGCGTGGCAGCGCCGCCGCCGGCGACCTTCCTCGCGCACGGTCCCGAGGCGCCGGCCGCACCAGATGCAGAATCGCGCGCTCACGCCCGGGCCCAGGGCTCAGCGTGGGCCCCGGGGGTCAGCACCTGGCCCGAGGCCTGAGCGTCGCCCGAAGCTTTGTCGCGATCGTCGTCAGCGCGCGGGCGGCGTCGCCGGCGGGCGAGGTGGCGACGAGTGGATCGCCCCGGTCAGCAGCCAGTGCCAGTCCCCGATCGAACGGGATGCTGCCCAGGAACGGAATGCCGGCCTCGGCGGCCAGCGTGGCGGGGTCAGGACCAGCGAAGAGTCCCGCCATGTTCTCCACGAGCCCCAGAACCGGCGCTCCCACCTGACGCGCCACCGTGATCGATCTCCTCACCACCAGCTGGGAGAGGTCCGACGGAATCGTCACCACGACGGTGCCAGCCAGCTCGGGCACGAGCGAGGCGAGAGCGGCGAGGCGGTCGGTGCCCGGCGGCGGATCGATGACGAGCACATCCAGAGCGCCCCAGTTGGTGTCGGCGAGGAACTCGCGCACGGCCTGCGCCTCCATGCTGCCCCGCCAGGTGTGAGCCTCGTCCTGGGTGGGCGCCTGCCAGGTGAGCGGGGCGGCATCGGAGGCGAGCAGGAGGTCCATGGACATCACCTTCACACCCAATGCCGTCACCGGTGGCTCGACGGCGGCGCCGGCCACCCGCAATTGGTGACCGCGAACGCCGAGGACCTTCGCCATCGAGGGCCCGTTGAGGTCGGCATCCAACACCCCGACGCGCCAGCCGCCCAGCGCGAACGCACACGCGAGCCCTCCAGCGAGGGTGGACTTCCCGACCCCGCCCTTGCCCGAGACCACGGCGATGATCGCCCCGATGCCTTCGAGGCGACGGCGCAGCCGCTCCTGCTGAGCCAGGACCTGGCCGGCGACGTCGGAGCCGCCGTCACCCGCGATGTCCTTGTACTTCTTCAAGGCGCCTCCCGCGGCCAGGCCGCCCGGACCACGAACCCCAGCGCGATCAGCGTGACGACCAGGAAGACTACGGCGCCGGCTCGAAACGTGATCTCGCCGCCCCATGGGGCGGGCACCGCGCCGCCACCCCGCGCCGCCACCTCTGCCACCTTGTACGCTCTCACCGCGAGGAGCAGCGCGACCAGCCAGGCAAAGGTTCGACGCGAAATCCAACCGCCGAACCACGACCACCGCCGCCAGAACAGCAGCGGGATAACGAACAGCGGGATCAGACCCACCCCGCCCCAGTACAGCACGCTGGAGACGGTGGACGCGCCGGTCCGGGCCCCGGCCACACCCACGCCGTGAGCGATCAGGTAGAGGCCGCCCACGAGGTACACGACGCCATAGAGGAAGTACGCCCCGGCGGCCGCGCGGAACCGCTGCCCGTGGGCGATGGCCGACCCGCTGGCCACGGCCGATCTACGCCCGAGGTCGGAATCGGGCGCCCCAGCGGGCCCGCGCGTCGGCAAGCAGCGCGGGCGTGATGACGGACTCGCCCCGACTGCGCGCGTAGGCCTCCACGGCCTTGGCCACCATTCCCCGCGCGAACGAAGGGATGGCTTCCAGGCGGGCCCGGGCCGCCTCTTCCCACCGGAGCTCGCAGCTGACGGGCACGCCGAAGGTCAGCGTCTCCGGCACGTCGATGACGTGACCACCGTAGGCCCCGGGCTGGTAAGCGCAGGCGGGGTCCTCGGCGAGGTAGTCGCCGTACGTCGCGTAGGCGCGGCAGCGGCAGCCGCCGCACAGCTTGGAGAACTCGCAGGCCCCGCAGCGGCCGCCGAGTCGAGGCTGGCGCAAGTCGCCGAAGACGGGCGCCTGGCGCCAGAGGTCCGCGAAGGAATGCTGGCGCAGGTTACCGGCCGCCACCGGCATGTACGGGCAGGGCGTCACGTCTCCCTCGGGCGTGATGCGGCAGTAATACTTGCCGGCCGGACACGAGCCGTGCGCGTAGTTGCGGAGCAGCGGCGAGTCAGCGTCGAGCTGCCACAGGATGCGCCGGAAGTGCGGCGCGCACTTGGCCCGGATGAGCAGCCCGCCGGCGCGGCCCACCGGCGTCGACCACGGATCCTCGAACGCGCCGGCGCCGGCCGCCGGCTCGGCGCCCCGGCCGACGCCCTGGACCCGGGCGAGGTACGTCAGAATGCGCTCGTACTCGGCGGCATCGATGTCGGTGAGGTCTCGGCCCCGGCCGGTGCGCACGAGGAAAAAGAAGTTGAGGACCGTGGCCCCCAGCGCCTTGGCGAGGTCGATCATCGCCGGCACCTCGCGCACGTTCCAGTCCGTCACCGACATGTGGAGGGAGAAATCGAGCCCGGCGGCGGCCAGCACCTGGGTGGCCCGCACCGCGCCCTGCCAGGCGCCCGGCAGATGGCGGAAGGCGTCGTGCTTGACGGGGTCGGTGGAGTCGAGGCTGATCGAGGCGCCGAGGACTCCGCGCTCGCGCATGAGGGCAGCCTCGCGCTCGCGCAGCAGGACGCCGTTGGTCCCCAACACCGTGGTGAAGCGCCGCTCGGCGGCGTAGCCGGCGATGTCCCAGATGTCCCGGCGGAGGAGGGGCTCGCCACCGGTGAGGATCAGGAAGACGTTGGGGTTGACCTGGGCGATCTCATCGATGACCCGCCGGCACTCCCCGGTCGAGAGCTCGCCCCGGGTGTCGGCACCAGCGAAGGCCGACATGTAGCAATGCGCGCACTCCAGGTTGCACCGCTGGGTCAGGTTCCACGACACGCTGTACGCCGTGTACGGGTTCGCCATCGGAGTGCGTCAGGCGGAGGACGAGGTGGTGGCGCTGGCAACGGGGTCGGCCGAGCCGTTCGCGCCGATGTGCACGCAGCGGCATGGTGGGCGGGGGGCCGGGAGGGGTCCGCCGACCCGTTCGCGCCGCGCAGGACGGTGCGGCTTGCAACGTATGGAGCACGACGACGCATGACTCCGCGCCAGACCGCGTGGTCGCCGGACCCCTCCCGGCCCCCCGCCCACCATGCCGTTACCGTGGCTTCTTCTGCGATACGTAGCCCGCGATCACCTCGTTCATCAGCTGCCGCGCCTGCCCGATGCCCTCCTCGCACACGGCGAGATCGATCGCGGTGACCCCCTTGGCGGCCGCCACCTTCTCGATCTCCTCGCGGGTCATCTCCCGCATGAAGCCGGCCGGCACCCGATCCAGACGGGCCACGGCCTCCGGCTGCCAGATGAAGGCCGAGCTGTTCGCCTCCGGGACCGGCGCTTCGGCCGGCTCGAACCGGGTCTTGGCCAGCAGCGTGTCCCAGCCGGCGCCGAGCTTCTCGCGGCCGACCGTGTCCTCGATGAGGGGCAGGGCCAGGGCGCAGGTGATCACCGGGATCTTCCTGGAGCGCGCGTACTTCTCCACCCGCGCCTTGGCCCGCCGCCGCAGGTAGGCGTCGGCGACCTCGCGCAACGCGTCCCGGGCGTCGGCCGACCACTTCACCGACACGCCGGGCAGCGATTCCTCCTCCTCGATGCCGCCTTCCTGGGTGGCGATGGCCTCGACCACCTCCCGGGAGATGACCTGGAATTTGTCGCCGGCCGCGCGGCACACCGGGCAG
Organism: Candidatus Rokuibacteriota bacterium; assembly: GCA_050731755.1. Classification (GTDB taxonomy): domain Bacteria; phylum Methylomirabilota; class Methylomirabilia; order Rokubacteriales; family CSP1-6; genus JBOHPP01. The sequence continues at coordinate 12,117 of JBOHPP010000063.1, forward strand.
GTCACCACCGGATTCGGGCCCTTCACCGTGTACCCGCAGACGGAGCAGATGGCCGTGGCCGCCGACTGCTCGGCTCGGAGCCGCGCCACCGCCACGTCCTCGGCCAGGATCTGCATCCGCTCGGCCATGCGGGTCGGCATGAAGATAGCCATGGCCTCGTCGATGACCTTGTTGGTGATGACCGTGTGGCCCTGCTCGATGGCGTAGCGGAGCAGCGCCGTGCGGGCCACGCCCTTCACCTGGGGCGGCACCCGCTCCATCCGCGCCTCCGCCTCCTCCGTCCAGGAGATGATCTCCTCGGCCTTCACGTCGAGCGGCGGATAAAACTTGCCGCCGGTCAACAGCACGTTGCAGGGTGCCAGCCGCAGCAGGTTCTCCGTGTTGGACCCCAAGTCCACCTCGTGTTCGTCGGAGTGCACGCCGATGCGGCCGAGGATCAGCAGCCAGGGCTGCTCCTTGCGGCAGAAGGTGAGCATCTTCTCGAAGCATTTCCCGTCGAGCAACGTGATGGCCAGGTCGATACCGTCTTCGCCGGCAAGCTTGCGCCCGATTTCCAGATGCGACTGGTAGATCTTGGCCAATCCGGTGTCGATGATCTCCTCGTGCAGTTGTTCCTGTTCTTTAAATCGAAAGATTTTTGAGGCCTTCTCGTTCAGCACCCCGACGATGCCGTTGAACATGGCGTAGTGCAGGTAGGGGTCATAGACGGCCACGGCGTGCAGGGGCCGGCCCAGGGCCTGGCTGAGCGCGATCCCGATCTTGAGCCCGCGGAACGACTGGGGCGAGCCGTCCAGCCCGACCACGATCGCCCCCTGCTGGTCCTTGAGCGGGTCGTGGTTGCGGACGACCAGCGTGTCGGTCGTCACCTTGCGGACGAAACGCTCCGTCACCGAGCCGAGCTGACTGTCCTTGACGGCCCCCATGCCCAGCGCGCCCATGATGACGAGGTCGTAGCCGGAGGCCAGGGCGTCGTCCACCAGGGCCTTGTAGTGCTTGCCGTCGAACATCTTGCGCTGGAAGGGCAGGCCGGCGGCCTGGGCCTTGCCCCCCATGACGTCGAGGTAGGAGTCGGAGATGAGCTGCAGCCCCATCGCGATGAGTGAGTCGTGAATCTTGCGCTGGCGCTCCAGCTCGTGCTCGTCCTTGTACTCCTCGGGCAGCGTGTACTCCATCTGCTTGAACCGGTAGTCGTGCAGCCGCGCGGCGTACACGTGACAGCCCGTCAGCTCCGCCCCGAACGCCCGGCCCACCTCGACGGCAAGGTCGATCGCCCGGTTGGAGTAGTCCGAGTTGTCGACCGGTACCAGGATGTGCTTGTACATGGGCTCTCCTCTCAGCGCAGCTCGAAGTCGACCGTCGCCATCGCCTTGGGTGCGATCGTCACCTCGCGCGTCACGATCCTGGGCTCGTCGTAGAGGGGGCGGCCGTCCTTGTCCACGCCTTTGGGGCGGAACCCCTCGTGCCACATGGTGACCCGGTAGGTCCCGGGCGGCAGCACCTCGATCCGGTACGCTCCTCGCTCGCCGGTCACCGCCACGTACGGGCTGTCGTGCATGTACACCCAGGCGAACATGTGCGGGTGGGCGTCGCACAGCACCCGGATCGGCCCGGGCTTGCCGAGCTTCCGGGTTATGTCGATGACCTGGCCGGCGGTGGGCAAAGCCAGGTTGAAGACGGTCTGCTTCCCGGCGCTTCCCAGCGAGCCGCCGTGGAAGCCGTGCGTGTTGTGCAAGATGGAGTCGGAGTTCCGTACGCGGGCCCGCGTGCCCATCATGAGGGCGCTCACGTGGGGCACGAACAGGCACCGGTGGTTGTCGAGGGTCAGCTCCCCCTCTGCCTTCTTGCCCCGGGTGACGCCCTCGACGAGGATCACGCTGCCTCGCACGCCGCCCTCGGCGCCCACGATGAGCGCCTCGGACTCCTTGGAATCACCACACACTTCTCGGTTCTTGTTTACGCGCAGCGGCTCGAGCCTGGGCGGCGCCCCCGCGAACCGCACCACCCCGACCAGCACCCCGCCATCCTTGACCTCAATCTCCTCATACGCCGCCCGCGCCACCCCCGGCAGCGCGAGCACGAGTGCGAACGTTACGAAGAAGATGCGCGTGAGAGTAACCGCTTTCGAGCGCGGGCTTTGCCCGCGCGATCCTTCCTGGGGGAGGTCTCGGAGGGGGCCGTCGAGGCCCCCTCCGATCACTCGTCGGGGTTCACCAGGTATTCGAGGCCCAGCCAGAGGCTCCGGCTCCAGCGGAAAAACCACAGGGGGAACACGAACAGGAACGGTACCCAGATCGCGAACTGCGCCGCCGTTGAGATTCCCGTCCATGCCCACAGCGCGAAATAGCCGCCCACGGCGATCACCGAGGTCACCGCGTAGTTGATGTAGATGGCGCCCACGAAATATCCCTGCGCCCGCTCGAAGATGAGTCCGCACACCTGGCACTCCCGCGCCATCGTGAACCACCCCCGGAACAGAGCGGTGGCCCCGCAGCGGGGGCAGCACAGGCGCAGCGCCCGGCCCGCGATGCGCACGGCCCGGGTGAGCGCGGGCTCGGCGGGCACGGCTCACGTCAGTGCTTGGCGGGCGTCGTGGCGGCGCCCTTCCTGACTTGGCTCTTGTGGTCGACGGCGAACCCGTCGGGCAGCAGCAGGAACACCAGCAGGGTCGCGATGACCAGCGGCGCGACGGCGATGAGGCCGAGGGTGCGTGTCTCGAAGCGGAGGTGCATGAAGTACATTGCCACCATGGCGGCCTTGCCCAGGGCCAGGCCGACCAGGAGGACACCGATCGTGAGCTTGGCCAGCGGCATAAAGATGACCGCCAGCTCGATGACCGTCAGCGCCGCCAGCCACCAGAAGATCGTCATGTAGTTGGGATGCTTGTGCGCCGTCCCCGTCGCCGCCATCGGTTCGCGCCCCCTACAGGAGGTACATGAAGGTGAAGACCATGATCCAGACCAGGTCCACGAAGTGCCAGTACAGCCCGTTGATCTCCACGGCGTTGTAGCTGGCGGCGGGGTCCGGACGGTTCGTGACGTAGCGGATCATCGCCAGCAAGTAAAGGACGCCGCCGGTGACGTGCAGGCCATGGAAACCGGTGATGATGAAGAAGGAGGACCCGAAGAGGCTGGCGCCCCAGGGATTGCCGTTGATGTGCAGTCCCTCGTGGATCAGCTTCGACCACTCGTAGGCTTGCAGGCCGACGAAGATGGCCCCGCCGAGCAGCGTATAGAAGAGGAACCAGCGGCACCGCGTGCGGTCGCCCCGACCCAGCCATTCGAGGGCTTTCACCATCGTCACACTCGAGCAGATGAGCAGGAAGGTCATGAGGGCCGTGAGGTTGATGCCGAGCACGTCGTAGGGGTTGGGCCAGTCGCCGCTGGTGGCCCGCATGGCACCGTACCCGGCCAGGAGGGTGCCGAACCCGACGGCGTCGCCCACCAGGAAGATCCACATCCCGAGCTTGCCCCAGCTCTCCGGAGTGAGGGGCGCCTCGGCCGGCTCGACCGCCGAGTGCACAGAGGCCTGACTCATGTCGTCTCCTCGATTGAGATGTTCGATCGCCGATCGTCCGCTCGCCGGCGGACGTGCACGTAGGCCAGCACGCCGCCGATGACGACCGAGATCACGAAGGGCATCAGGAGCAGGCCGAGGAAGGCCCAGGTGTACGTGCGGTCGCCGTAGGGCGTCGACAGGCAGGTGGGGCAGGCGGCGGCCACGCGCGGCAGCAGCGCCAGCGCGAGCGTCAGGAGCGCGGACGCCCTCACAGAAGGTACACCGACACGTAGAGGATCGGCCACAGCGCCACCACGAAGTGCCAGTAGAGCGCGCAGGCCCGGAGCAGCGCCGGCCGCCGTCCGGCCAGCCGGCCACGCGCCAGCAGCGCGACCGTGACCCCGAGCCAGCCGAGCGCCGCCAGCACGTGAAGCGCGTGAGCGCCGATCAGGGTGTAGAAGGTCGCCCCGTAGACGCCCGAGGCCATAGTGAGGCCGAAGTGCACGAGGCGAACCCACTCGTAGCCCTGAACGAGCAGGAACAGGGCACCCAGGCCGGCGGCGGCGGCGAACCGGCGGACGGCGGCGCCGCGATCGCCGCGGCCCAGGGCCCTCACGGCGGCCGCGACGGCGATGCTCGAGCCGAGCAGCACCAGCGTGTTCACGCCGGTCATTCCGACGGGCAGCCGGGGCTGGAGCGGCGGCGGCCAGACGGCCGCGCCCAACCGCAGCACCCAGAACGCCGACACCAACCCGGCAAAGAACATCACTTCGGCGCCGATGAAAAAGAGCGTGCCCAGGACCGCGTTGTCGAGTGCCCCCCGCCGCGGCGGCGAATCGCCGTCGGCGTCGTCGCCCCCCCCTGTGGGGGGCGGCGCCGGGGGCAGTCGACCGTTGGCGTGAGATCGCAGCCGCGGCGGCGATTCCAATATGGGGCTCACCAGCGGATCCCCACCAGCAGCGCGGCCAGGGCGAGCGTGCTAATGATCGCCAGGAGGATGACGGCGACCCGCCGGTTGCGCGCGCCGAGGTCGTCCGGCATCAGGGTTCCCCGCGCGCTCACACCTTGTCCAACGCCAGCAGCGCCAGCACCGCTGGCAGATAGAGGAGCGAGGCCAACAGCACCCGGCGCGCCGCCGGGCTCGAGGGCGCCATCGCCTGCCGGAGGCCGAGGACCGAGAACCCCACCCCCAGGAGGAAGGCGCCGAGGAAGTAGATGGGCCCGGCCATGCCGATCAGGGTCGGCAACAGGCTCACCGCCAGCAGGCCCAGGCAGGCCGTCACGATCTGACGCTCCGTACTGGACCCCTCGGCGTCCACGACGGGAAGCACGCGCACCCCCGCGCGGGCATAGTCCTCCTGATAGAGCCGCGCGATGGCCAGCGTGTGGGGCAACTGCCAGAGGAACAGGATCCCGAAGAGCACCCAGGCGCCGACCCCGAGGTCTTCGCGTCCCGCCACCCAGCCGGTCACCGGCGGCAGGGCCCCGGGCACCGCGCCGATCACCGTACACAATGCCGTGCGCAGCTTGAGCGGCGTGTAGGCGAAGAGATAGAGCGCGGCGGTGGCGCCGGTGAGGAGCGCCGGTCCGGCGCCGACGAATATCCCCAGATAGGCGACGCCGGCGACCGTGAAGGCACCGCCAAAGGCCAGCGCTTCCAGCGGCTGCAGCCGGCCCTCCGGCAGCGGCCTGGCCCGCGTGCGTTCCATGCGCGCGTCCACCTCGCGCTCCCAGTATTGATTGAGGGCCATCGTGCCGCTGGCCGCCAGCAGCGTTCCCACGACGAGGTGCAGCATCCGGACGTAGTCCGGCGCGCCGGCGAGTCCGACGTAGTAGCCGACCACGGTGGTGACCAGCACCATCACCACGACGCGGGGCTTGGTCAGCGCCAGCAAGTCCGCGGCCACCTGGCGGCGGTCGCGGGCCAGGGTCACGATGACTTGCTCGAAGGGCGACTCTGCCGCCCTGTTCATGCCGGGCTCTCCACCGTTTCAGCGACGGCGGTCACCGGCGTCGGAGCGCTCAACACGCGGACGGCGAGTACCACCGCGGCGGCGAGCATCAAGCCGCCGGCCAGCCGGTGGGCCACGGGCAGCGCCAGGGCCAGCGCGCCGTGGGGCAGCGCCTCGGGCAGATAGCGCGCTAGGAGGCTGCCGGTCCCCAAGACAAGCTGGACCACGATCAGGACTCCGAGAGCCAGGGCGGCCGGCGCCGCCACGGCGTCGCCGCTCCGGCGCAGGCGGGCCCCGGCCATCGGTGCCGTCACGAACACGGCCAGCGCCCCGGCCAGATGGAGCTCGACACGGCCGGCGTGGGTCAGCAGCGCGCCGAGCACGATCTGCACGAACACCAGGGCCGCCGTGGCCACGGTCAGCGCGCGCGTCGCCGGCTCCACGGACGTCGTGGGCGAGTCGGCCCGGCGCGAGGTCAGGAGCGCGATGACGGCCAGTAGCGCGAGGAACGCCTGGGCCAGGCAGCCGTGCACGATGGCCAGCGTGTCCTGGAGCAGAACGACGCGCAGGCCCCCGAGCACGCCCTGAGCGATCACCGCCGCCACCGCGATCAGGCCCAGGGCGCGCCGGACACCGCCGGCGCCCCAGAGAGCAGCGGCCAACCCCAGCGTGAGCAGACCAACGAGCGCGCCGAGCAGCCGGTGGCTGTGCTCCCAGAAGATGCCCCCGACCATCTCGGACCATGGGTAGAGGAACATGTTGTGGCCGAAGGTCGTGGGCCAGTCGGGGACGGCCAGCGCGGAGCCGGTGTTGGTCACCAGCCCGCCGAAGACGATCAGCAGGAGCGTAGCCCCGCCCGTCACCAGTGCGAGCCGATGCGCCGTCCTCATCCCGCCGTCCGCGCTCGACCCCCGCTCAGTGCCGTCCGGCTCCCACCCGTGCCGGCGGCGGCTGCCACTGGGGCAGGAAGTCCTCCCTCGATTCCGGTGCGCTGTACTCGTAGGGGCCGCGGTACACGGTGGGCAGGGTGCGGCCCCAGTTGAGGTGGGGCGGCGGCGAGGGCGCCGACCACTCCAGCGTGTTGGCGTTCCACGGGTTCACCGGCGCCCGGGGCCCTTTGAACAACGACCAGAAGAAGTTGATCACGAAGGGGATCTGGGCAATGCCAAGCCCCAGGGCTCCGATGGTGATGAGCACGTTCCAGTGTTGCTGTTGCTGGAGGAACTCGTACTGCAGGGGGTTGTAGATGCGCCGCATCTGGCCGCCCACGCCGATGATGTGCATCGGGAAGAACGTGAGGTTGAAGAACACGAAGGTCGGCCAGAAGTGTAGGTGGCCGAGGGCCGCGCTCATCGAGCGGCCGAACATTTTGGGGAACCAGTAGTAAATGGCGGCGAAGGCCCCGAAGATAGAGCCGCCGAACACCACGTAATGGATATGGGCCACGATGAAGTACGTGTCCTGGATGTAGATGTCCACCGGGGTCGAGGCCATGAAGATCCCGCTGAGCCCGCCGATCACGAACATCCACACGAAGGCCAGCGCGTTCAGCATGGGGACCTTGAACTGGATGCGCCCGCCCCACAGCGTGCCCAGCCAGTTGAACGTCTTGATGGCCGAGGGCACGGCGATGATCATCGTGGTCACCATGAACGACAGGCCCAGCGTCGGGTTCATGCCGCTGATGAACATGTGATGACCGTAGACGACCCAGGAGAGGAACGCGATGGCGATCATGGAGAAGGCCATGGCGTGGTACCCGAAGATGGGCTTACGGGCGAAGACGGGAAGGATCTCCGAGGCGATGCCCATGGCGGGCAGGATCAAGATGTAGACCTCGGGATGACCGAAATACCAGAACAGGTGCTGCCAGAGCAGCGGCTCCCCCCCGCCCGACGGCGTGAACCAGCTGGTGCCCAGCGTGCGGTCGAACAGCAGCATGGCCACCGCCGAGGTGAGCACGGGCAGAGCCAGCAGCAGCAGGATGGCGGTGATGAAGAGCGACCACACCACCAGCGGCATGCGGAAGAGCTTCATGCCCGGCGCCCGCATGTTGATGATGGTGGTGATGTAGTTGATGGCCCCCATCATCGACGAGACACCCAGGACGAAGAGGCTGATGCACCAGAGGTTCTGGCCCCAATTCGTGCCCGTGTACTCCGGCACCGAGCTGAGGGGAGCGTAGGAGGTCCAACCCGCCGCCGCGTGGCCGCCCGGAACGAAGAAGCCGGCCAGCATGAGAACGCCCGACAGCGCGGCCACCGAGAACGAGAGCATGTTGAGGAACGGGAAGGCCATGTCGCGGGCGCCGATCATGAGCGGGATGCAGAAGTTACCGAAGGACCCGGCCAGGATGGGCATGATCACGAAGAAGATCATGATCGTGGCGTGCATGGTGAAGGCCATGTTGTACTGGCCAGGCTCCAGGATTCCGCCGGTCTCGGTGAGGATCCAGCCCAGCCCGGGCACCGCCGTCTCCGGCCAAGCCAGCTGCCAGCGGATGACCATCGCCAGCAGCCCCCCGATGATCATCATGAAGAGGCCCAGGAACAGGAACTGGCGGGCGATCATCTTGTGGTCAGTGGAGAAGATGTAGGTCCGCACGAAGCCGAGCTCGTGGTGTTCGGCGTGGGCGACGTGCGGGTGAGCCGTGGCGCTGTGGGCGCTCATTGCTTGCCTTTCCTCGTGGTAACGGCCGGCGGTCCCACCGCCGGCGGCTCGTTGGCCCTGGCCTGCTGGACGGGGGCGGCCTCGGCGCGAAGGTTCTCGGCCGCCCACTTGGCGTACTCCTCGGCGGTATGCGCGTACACCCAGGCCCGCATGCCCGAGTGCCCGAAGCCGCACAGCTCGGCGCAGGGGACCTCGTACTTGCCCGGCTTGGTCACCTCGAACCACGTCGCGATCTCGCGGCCGGGCACGGCGTCCTGCTTGAAGCGGAAACTCGGCACGAACAGGCTGTGGATCACGTCCTGCGACCTGAGATTCACCCGGATCGGCTTACCGACGGGCACGTGCATCTCGTCGAGCAGCGTCTTGTCGTCAGGGGTGCCGAACCGGCCGTCCGGTCCAGGATAGGTGACCTGCCAGTTGAACTGCTTGCCCGTCACCTGCACCACGAAATCGGTCTGGGGGATCGTCATCTTGATCCTCGACCACGCCGGCACGCTGAGGAAGGTGAGCACCACCAGGATCAGCGACGGCACCACCGTCCACACGATCTCCAGCGGCGCGTTGCCGTGGGTGAAGCGCGCCCGGCGGCCCGGCCGGTCGCGGTAGACGACGATGAAGGTCAGGAGGGCGACGGTCACCAGGATGAACGTCGCCCCCGTGATGTAGTAGATGAGGTGGAACAACCAGTCGATGTCCTCGCCGTAGGTCGAGGCGTTGTCCGGCAACCACCAGTTGAGCATGCCCTCTCTATCCTCCCCGGACCCCGGCGTGGGCTACTTCTTCATCTCCAGGCTGACCTTGGCCGTCTGCCCGGCTTTGACCTCGACCTCCCGGGTCTGCTTGCCGAGCGTCTCGTGCCACACCTCGATCTGCTGCTTGCCAGCCGGCACGTTCTCGATCTTGGCCACCCCGCTCTCGTTGGTGACACCGAAGTACGGGTGCGGCATCACAGCGATCCAGCCCAGCATCCAGCTGTGCACGTCGCAGGTGACCTTGACGATCTCCGGCTTCTCGAACTTCTCGGTCATCACCTTCTTGAACTTGGGCTGGGCCTTGTTGATGGAGGGGTTGGCCGTCGAGTAGGTGTGGATGTTGTGCAGGATGTCGTCCGAGTTCTTGATGTCGATTTCACCCGGGGTCATGGCCACCACGTGCGGGACGAACGTGCAGCCGTTCTGGTCGAGGACCGGCTTGCCGGCCTTGGCCGTGGACGGGCCCTTGGCCCCGGCCACCGACACCACGGCGTTGGTCAGTCCCTTGTTGGGGCCGACGAGGACCTTCGCGATCGTCGCCTCGGTGCCGCACTTCTGGGTGTCCTTGTTGATCTTGAGCTTGTCGACCACGGGGGCGCCGTTGTACTTCACCTCGACCTCGACCGTCCCGCCGCCCTGGGCGGTGGCCCGATTCGGTCCCCCGACGAACATCGCCGCGCCGATCACCAGCGCCAGCGTCATGAACGCTCCCAGTGCTCGCTGCATCGCAGTGTGTCCTCCTTCATCGGCCATATGAGACTCCGTCACGAGGCGGTGGGGCCGCGCCGGTTGGCCGCCCACACGATCAGCAGCATCGCTCCCAGCGCGAGAAGTGCCACCACGGGAGGGACCACAAACCGCGCGGTCGACTGCGACGCCTCCAGCCGCAGATAGTACCACGAGGTCAGGGACATCTTGGGCCCCGTCTCGCCGGCGCCCCCGTCCCACGCCTGGACGGCGATGGGGGTGAAGACGGCGGGCCGGAACGTGATGCGCTCGCCCTCCTTGCCGGCTAGCGCGCGCTTGATCACCACCTGGTACTGGCCGTCCGCGTAGACCGCCTTGCCGGTCACCTCCGCGCCCCGGAGCGGCTGCACCTTGGTGGGGCCGTGGGCCGTCACCTCCAGCGGCCCCTTGTCGCTCTGCCAGCGGAGCTGGTACACGGCCTCCGAGGCATCGCCCATGAGGAAGTAGGGACGCTCGCCGCCGGGATCGAGGGCGGGCGGGAACTGGAGCGCGATGGCGTCGGCGAACGTCCGCTTGCCGTCGGGCTGGGACTCCGACGGGTCGTCCCAGCTGAGGTGGAACCCGATCTCGCGGTCGTTGTAGAGGGCGCGCACGGTCACCAGGTCGATGGCCGGGTTGAAGTTGCGGGGGTCGACGATCACCTGCCCCATCAGCGGTAGGCTCTGGGCCGCGACTTTCTGCCAGCGCTCGGCCTTGGGGTCGTCGGGAATGGCCTCCGCCACCGCCGTCGCCGTCACCAGCGTGGCAAACTCGGGCAAGCGCGGGCCCAGGGAGAGCACGTAGTTGGTGAGATGCCAGACGTCCTCGGGCTTCTCCACGCTGTCCAGGAAGGCCGGCATGGGGGTCCCCAGCAGACCGACCGCGAGACGGTTGGCGACCTCGGTACGGCTGCTGCCGCCACGGAACGTCCACGGCTTGGTGAGGTTAGCGGGCTTGATCGGCTGCCCCCAATCGTCCTTCAGGTCCGGCCAGGAGGGGCCGTCGGCCCGGCCCGTGTTGCCGTGGCACTTGTGGCACTCGATGGCCTCGTACATTTCTTTGCCGCGCTTGAGCGACTCGGAGGACGATGCGACCTCTTTGGGGAGGTCCACCTTCTTGGGCGGCTCAGCGAGCTTCTCGCCGGCGAATGTCTTCAGGTAGGCGACGAGGTTCCAGCGTTCCCGCTCCGGGAGCACGGACCAGCCCGGCATGGACGTCCCCGGCATACCTTCGGTGACAATCCGAAAAACGTCCTGGTCGGTGGGAACGCGGTTGACCGTGGAGCGGATCTTGTAGGTGCCCGCCGTGAAGTCCCGTGGCCGAGGATCGAGGAGCTCGGCGGCCGCCCCCTTGCCGTCGCCCTTCACCCCATGGCACCCCGCACACTTCCGCTCGTAGACCGCCTTACCGGCCGCGGCATCGCCGGCCTGAGCGAAGGCACCGCCCGGCGCCACGCCGGGGGCGAGAAGCGCAATGAGCGCTGCGAACAGCCAGAGGCCCCGGCGGCGGGTCCACGAGGGAGCCGCCGACCCGTTCGCGCCGACGGAGGCGGGGCGCATCAGTGCGCGGTCTCCCAGCGCCGCGGTTGCTGGCCGGTGGCGTCGTACAGGTACACGATGACCTGCCAGATCTGCTCCTCGGTGAGCCGATCTTCCCAGGCGGGCATCACCGAGTTCCACGGCGTCGACTCCTTGGGCAGACCGGGCCCCCCCTTGGCGACACGCCAGAAGAGGTACGCCTCCTGGAGCATGGCGATGGTACCTGGGTCCTGGAAGTTCGCCGGCGGGGGGTTGAACCCGGCGGCGAAGTGCCCCTGTCCGTCGAGATTGTCGCCGTGGCAGTACATGCAGTTGCGCACGTAGATGTCGCCGCCCCGGGCCACGTGCTCCCGGTACTTCGCCTGATCCTTGCGGAGCGGATTGTCCGCGCCCGAGATGTTGATCGCCTTGCCCCGGAACTCTATGGTGTCGGGCGGCGCCGGATGAACGGCGCGCAGCTCAGGAGGCGCCTGCGGCCGGGCGGCCGCTTGCGTGTAGGCGTAGTAGCCGAGGAGCAGCGGGATCACAACCATGAGGGCGTAACGGAGGTAGCGCTTGTCGCCGTCGACCAGCACTGCCGTGAGCGGTCGCCGGAAGCTCCGCCAGGAGTCCGAGTCCGACGACACGAAGATCATCACCGCGAGGACAACGATCGCCATGTAGAGGGTCACCACGCTCCAGGGGGCCGGCGGGGAGATTCCGAAGCGGAGGACGAGGAATGACAGGACCACGATCACAGCGGCCTGCAGGAACCGCGAGCGGAGGAAGCTCATTTGAGCGTCAGGAGGAACGATACAAGATCTGTGTACTCCTTGGCGGTGAGCGTCTGCCCGTAGATCGGGGGCATCACGCCGGGAGGAAACCCGGCCACCACGCCCATGCCCCTCGGGTCGAGGATCTTCTTCATGATGTAGTCCGGCGTCTGGATCCTGGCGATCTGGCTCAGGTCCGGTCCCACCGGAGCGCCGGGGATGTCGCCGGCCTTGTGGCAGGCCAGACAGCCGCCTTTGCCCATGAACACGGCCTTGCCCGCCTTGGGGTCCCCCGGCAGCGTGGTCTGGGCCGGCGCGCCGGCGGCGCCGCCGGCCCCGACGGTCGCCGGGATGTCGTTGAGGGCGACGTCCACCGTGCCGCCCAGGGACTGGAGGAAGGCCGTGAGCGCCCACACCTCCGAGCGGTTGAGCGCGATCGGCGGCTTGTCCACCGCCGGCATGATCGGAGGATACCCCTCGACGACGAACGCGACGGGCTGGAGCAGTGACTCGATGATGTACTGCTTGGCGCTCATCCCGGGCTTGATCCGGCCCGCCCGGGCTCCGATCCCGGCCAGGTCGGGGGCCCGGGTGCCCTTCTCGCCGATGCGGTGGCAGACCTCGCAGGTGCCCTTGGTCTTGTAGATCTCCTCCCCTGCTTTCAGGAGTTGGGCCGGGGTGACGTTGCCGCCCTCCAGGGACAACTCCTGTGGCGGTTTGGACTCGATCTGGGGGATGGAGTTGGCGAAGTACGTGTAGGCCCCCATCACCACCAGCGCGAACAGGCCCACCTTGAGGCCGACAGGGACGCGCGGGCGGCGGACCGACATGTTAGCGGGAGTCGCTGCCGCCGGCGATCACCGGCGCGGGCCCGTGGGCCTTGCCCTTCTCGCCCAGCCCCCCGAGCCAGAAGATGAACGTGACGAGCGCGAAGAAGACGATGGTGATGATGGTGATGATGTTGGCGGCGTAGCCCAGCGCCGGCGTCACCGCCTCCGCCGAGGTGTCGCGGAGCACCCCGAAGACGTGCCAGTGCTGGCGGATGCCGGAGCGGGCGAAGCCCATGAGCCCCATCAGCCAGGTGAAGGTGACCGCCAGCAGGATGAGCACGTACTGCGAGCGCGGCGCGATCGTGCCCCAGCGGATCTGCCCGGTGGATCGGGCGCCCCGGAACATGGGAATGTCGACGGCCATGACCACGACGATGCAGGCCAGCACGGCCAGCACCTGCCAGACCGAGAACCCGATGCGGGTGAGCGAGTCCACGAAGTAGCCGTAGACGCCGAAGAAGATCACGACGACGGCGACGAGGGCGAAGGCGGCCCACTGGACGGCCATGCCGGTGCCGACCCACGGCCGCGTGGATATTCGGTTGGCGCGCCGATACAGAATGTAGGAGAGGAAGGTGGTCAGGATCATCAGGTTGACGACGGTGTTCTTGGCCGACATGACGCCGAGGAAGCCCAGTACCGGATGGTGGGTGCCACCCATGGCCCGGGCCTCGTCGAAGGTTACCACCATGGTGCGCGGTGTGGCCCAGATCATGAAGCCGATGGTGAGGATGAACAGCATGGGCGGCATGAACTTCCGGTACCGCTCGGAGCCGGGGATGCGCTCCATGCCCAGCCACAGGTAGTAGTTGGAGCCCAGGAAGAGGATCCCGATGAGGATGGCCTGCACGATCCACAGCCAGGACATGAAGCCACCCATCATGGTGATGCCCATCGTCTGGTTGAAGGCGTAGATTTCCCGGCCCAGCCAGTAGCCGGCGAAGGGCAGCACGATGAAGGCCGAGATGGCGACGAAGTTGCCCACGTAGCCCATCCAGTCGTAGCGGGCCCGCTCCTCCTCGGTCTCGGCGCTGAGGAACCGAAAGGCCGCGTAGGCGGCGGCGATGGTGCCCCCGAACACGATGTTGGCGATGAGCCGGTGGACGTTGATGGGCATCCAGGTGAAGTTGTAGATGGCGGCCCAGAGCGAGGTCAGCCGGCCAGCCTCGTCGATCCCGCCCGGCGAGATCATAAAGGTGACCCAGGAGTTGGCCACGAAGAGGATGGCCGTGCCCACCAGATTGGCCAGCACGCCCAGGCTCACGTGGATCCACTTCCGCGGTCCGGAAAGCCAGTCCCAGCCGTAGTACCAGAGGTAGACGATGAAGGTCTCGGCGAAGAAGAGCAGGGCGTAGACCCAGTAGGTCGGAAAGAAGATGGACGTCATGTACGCCCAGAACCGCGGGTAGTAGCCGACGAAGAGGAAGAGCAGCAGCGCGCCGAGCAGCGCGGTGGTCGAGAAGGCGGCGAACGTGAGCTTGACGAACTCGTGGGCCAGCCAGTCGTAGCGCGCGTCGCGGGTGCGCCAGCCGATGATCTCGATGATGACGGCGAAGATGGGACAGCCCAGGATGAAGGCCGCGAAGTTGAGGTGAAGCTGTGCCACCGCCCACACCACCAGCCGGGAGCCGAGCAGGGGAAAGTTGCGATACGCCGGCTCGCGGGGCGCGTCCTGGGCGTCGACCGGCAGGACCGGAAGCAGCGCGGCGACGATGACGAGGAGGAGCAGGGCGAGGCAGACAGGCTTGTTCCGCCGGTCACATGCCATTTCAGCGAACCTTGTAGTCAATATGGTCAGACGTGTCAAGGGGAAACGGCCCGCTCGGTTTGACACGTCCCATCCCCGGCGCTAGCATCCAACCGAGGGCCGTCCGATGAAGCCGCGTCTCAGCCAGCGCCTGCAGTTCTCCCTGGTCTACCTGCTGGTCGGCGTCCTAATCCTGTCGATTCTTCAAAGCTGGCTCATCGCCCCGCGCACGGTGTCGCTCACCATGTCGGACTTTCTGGAGCTGCTGCGCCAGGGCAAGGTGGAGGAGGTCGCGCTGAGCGAGCGGGAGATCCGGGGCCACGCCAAGCCGGGCACGCTGCCGGCCCAGGAGCCCTCGCCGCCGGCCGACCGCCTGCGCCGGATGCTGGGCTCAGACGATGAGCCCCGGGTGTTCACGGTCACCCGCATCCCCGGAGTGGACGAGCAGTGGCTGATTCAGGAGCTCCAGCAGCACAAGGTGAAATTCTCCGGCCGCATCGAGACCACGTTCTGGCGGGACCTCCTGTTCGGCTGGGTGATCCCGCTGGCCATCATGGTCGGGATCTGGCTCTTCCTCATGCGGCGGGTGGGCGGCGGCCCCACCCAGGCGCTGTCGTTCGGTCGCTCCAAGCACAAGATCTACGACCGCAAGGAGCTGAAGACCACCTTCAGCGACGTGGCCGGCGTGGACGAGGCCAAGGCCGAGCTGGTCGAGATCATCGACTTCCTCAAGAACCCCAAGAAGTACCAGCGGCTGGGCGGCCGCCTCCCCAAGGGCGTGTTGCTGGTCGGGCCTCCGGGCACCGGCAAGACCCTGCTGGCCCGGGCGGTGGCCGGCGAGGCCGACGTGCCATTCTTCACGCTGTCGGGCTCGGAGTTCGTGGAGATGTTCGTGGGGGTGGGGGCCTCTCGGGTCCGGGATCTCTTCGAGCAGGCGAAGGACAAGGCGCCCTGCATCGTCTTCATCGATGAGTTGGACGCCATCGGCAAGTCGCGCGCGGGCAGCACCGGGTTCGTCGGGGGCCACGACGAGCGGGAGCAGACCCTCAACCAGCTCCTGGCCGAGATGGACGGGTTCGACTCCTCCAAGGGCGTCATCATCATGGCCGCCACCAACCGCCCGGAGGTGCTCGATCAGGCCCTGCTCCGCCCCGGGCGCTTCGATCGCCAGATCGTAGTCGACAAGCCGGACGTCCGGGGCCGCGAGGCAATCTTGCGGTTGCACGCCCGGGCCGTCGTGCTGGGCCCCGACGTCAACCTGGCGGTGATCGCCGCCCGCACGCCCGGCTTCGCCGGGGCCGACCTGGCCAACATCGTCAACGAGGCGGCATTGCTGGCGGCGCGCAAGGACAAGAGCGCCGTCGAGATGGCGGATCTCGAGGAAGCGATCGATCGCGTCGTGGCCGGTCTGGAAAAGAAGAGTCGAGTGCTGTCCGACAAGGAGCGCGACATCGTCGCCCATCACGAGATCGGGCACGCGCTGGTGGCGGTCTCGGTGGCCCACGCGGATCCGGTCCACAAGATCACCATCATTCCCCGGGGCATCGCCGCCCTCGGCATGACCTATCAGCTCCCCACCGAGGATCGGTTCCTGCTGACCCGCAGCGAGCTGGAGGATCGCATCGCCGTGCTCCTGGGCGGTCGGGTCGCCGAGGAGCTCGTCTACGGGGAGGTCTCCACCGGCGCCCACAACGATCTGGAACGGGCGACGGAGCTGGCCCGCCTCATGGTCATGAAGTACGGCATGTCGGAGCGGGTCGGGCTGGCCACCTTCGGCACCCGGGTGCCGCTCTTCCTCAGGAACGTCGGCGCTCCCTGGGGGCCGGAGCGCGACTGGAGCGAGGAGACGGCGCGCGCGATCGACGCCGAAGTCCGGGAGATCCTGGACCGGACGCACGACCGCGTCCAGAGGGTCCTCACCACCAAGAAAGCGACACTCGTGGCGGCGGCGGCCACGCTGAAGCGGGTCGAGACGCTCGACGGCGAGCCGCTCCGCCGGGCACTGGCAGGCGAAGGACTGGAGGAGGCGCAGGGATGAAGCAGGTCAGGGGGCGGACGTTCGTCGTGGGGCTGGCCGTGGCCTTCGTGGTCGGCAGCGGGCTTGGCCTGTTCACGGGCGGTCGGCCGGAGTGGGGACGCCCCAGCCAGGCGGCGCCGCTCGTGGAGGCGCCGATCCTGCCGGTGCAGCTGCCGCTCAACACGGGCACCTTCGCCAAGGTGGCGGAGGTGGTCAAGCCGGCAGTGCTCAACATCAACACGGTGAGCCGGGGGGGCTTGGCCGGCCGCACTCCGTTCGAGGAGTACTTCGGCGAGGAGTTCTTCCGCCGGTTCTTCGGGGACGCCCCCGAGCGCATCCCGCAGCGCAGCCTGGGTTCCGGGGTCATTGTGGACCCGTCCGGCGTCGCCCTCACCAACGCCCACGTCGTCGAGCGGGCCACGGAGATCGAGGTCATCACGCTGGACGGCAGCAAGCACAAGGCCAAGGTCGTGGGGATCGACAAGAAGACGGACCTGGCCGTGCTCCGGCTCGACGACGGCAAGGGCCGGTTCACCGCCGTGCGCCTGGGCGATTCCGATAAGGTTCAGGTCGGCGACTGGGTGATCGCCATCGGCTCGCCCTTCGGGCTGCAGGCCACCGTCACCGCCGGCATCATCAGCGCCAAGGCCCGGCAGATCGGCCAGGGGCCGTTCGACGACTTTCTTCAGACCGACGCCGCCATCAACCCTGGCAACTCCGGCGGCCCGCTGGTCAACATGCAGGGAGAGATCGTCGGCATCAACACCGCCATCGTGGCCGGCGGCTCGGGCATCGGCTTCGCCATCCCCTCGAACATGGCGAAGAAGATCTACACGGAACTGCTGGCCAAGGGGAAGGTCTCGCGCGGCTGGCTCGGCGTGTCCATCCAGCCGCTCACGCCCGACCTGGCGAAATCCTTCGGCGCCAAGGACACCAAGGGCGTGCTGATCTCGGACGTCGTGACCGACAGTCCCGCCGCCAAGGCCGGACTGCAGCCCGGCGACATCCTGTTGGAGTACGAGGGGAAGAAGATGGAGGGCCCCGCCGACCTCCAGCGCGCCGTCGGCCTCGCCGCGCCGGGAACGGCGGCCAAGGTCAGAGTCTGGCGGGAGCAGGGCGAGAAGACGCTGGAGATCAAGATCGGCGAGGCGCCCGACGAGCGCGAGGCGCGCGGGCCGGGCGGCCCTGGGACGCGTTCACTCCTGGGTCTGGAGGTGCGGCCCGTCACCCCGGAGTTGGCCCGCCAGCTCAACCTCCGCTCCACGGACGGGGTGGTGGTGACCAGCGTGGAAGAGGGCGGCGCCGCCGCCGAGGCCGGCATCCAGCGGGGCGACGTCATCCGACAGATCAACCGCCAGCCCGTCCGCTCGCTGGCTGATTTCCAGCGGCTCACCAAGGATGTCAAGGACGGCGACCGGCTGACGCTGTTGCTCCAGCGCGGCCCGATGTCGCTGTTCGTCGCGGTGACTGTGGGCCGCGGATAATCAACTCGGTCGAGGCTCGACGGCGATTATGAAATTGGAGGGGGCAGCGGCCACCCCCTCCAGATCTTCATATTGGAGGGGGTAGCGGCCACCCCCTCCAAACCTCCCCGTTCGCGCGCGGTGCGACGACCGTCCCCCGTTTGAGAGCGCCCGCAGTCCGCAGACCTTGAGTTCGTCTGCTAAACTTTTATTGAGTCAGGGAGGCTGAGTCGGGGCGCTGGGCCCTCTTTTTTTCGCCATGGCCGTGGAATTCAAGGACTACTACCGGATTCTCGGAGTCGATCGGAGCGCCGACGACAAGACGATCAAGTCCGCCTACCGCCGGCTGGCCCGCAAGTACCACCCGGACGTCGCCAAGGGGAAGGACGGCGGCGAGCGCTTCAAGGAGGTCAACGAGGCTTACGAGGTCCTGTCCGACCCGGACAAGCGCCGTCGCTACGACAGCCTCGGTCCCGACTGGCAGCGCTACGCGCAGCAGCCGGGGCCGGGGGGCGCCCCTGGCGGCGCCCGCGTGGAGTACGGCGACCTCGACGACGTGGGCGACTTCTCCGAGTTCTTTCGGACGATCTTCGGCGATCTCGGGGTGCGCATGGGCCGGGGCCAGCCGGGCGCGCCCCGCGGCGGCGCGGGCTTCGAGGTCGAGGACCTGCTGGGCGGTGGGCGGGCGGCGAGGCGGGCCCGCGGCAGGGGCCAAGACGTCCAGGCCAACGTCGAGATCACGCTCGAGGAGGCCTATCACGGCGCGCGCAAGACGTTCGCGCTGGCCCTCGACGAGCCCTGCCCCACGTGTCAGGGCGCGGGCAACGTCGGCGGGCGGCCCTGCGCCACCTGCCAGGGGCGCGGCTGGCAGCGCGCCCAGCGCCAGCTCGACGTGAAGATCCCGGCCGGCGTCCGGACCGGTCAGCGCGTGCGCGTGTCCGGCGAAGGCGAGGGCGCGGTCGGCCGCCGCGGCGATCTCTATCTGAGCGTGACGGTCGCTCCGCACCCGCTCTACGAGCGCAAAGGGGACGACCTCACGCTGGAACTCCCCATCACGGCGCCGGAAGCCGCGCTGGGAACCACGGTCGAGGTGCCCGCGCTGCGCGGCAAGGTGTCGATGAAGGTGCCGGCGGGGACACCCAGCGGGCGGATGTTCCGGCTGCCCGGCTACGGGATGCCCCGCGTGAAGGCCGGTGGCAACGGCGATCAGCTGGTGAAGATCAAGATCGTCGTGCCCGCCGACCTCACGCCCGCCGAGCGGGAACTCTACGAGCGACTGAAGGCGTTGCGGGGCGACAACCCGCGCGCGTATCTGGGATGAGGAGTCAAGCGTGATTCGATTCGACAAGTTCACCGTCAAGGCCCAGGAGGCGCTGCAGGCGGCGCAGTCCCTGACCGACCAGCAGGGCCACCAGGCCATGGAGCCCGAGCACCTGCTCATGGCGCTCATCCAGCAGCGCGAGGGCGTCGTCGGGCCCGTGTTGACCAAGCTGGGCGCCCGGCCGGAGGCCCTTCAGCGCGCGCTGGAGGCCGAGCTGGGCCGTCTGCCCAAGGTGCGCGGCGGCAGCGGGCAGTACATGGGCGACCGCCTGCGCGCCGGGCTCGAGCGCGCCCAGGCCGAGGCCGAACGGCTGAAGGACGAGTACGTCTCCACTGAGCACCTGCTCGTGGGCATCGCCCAGGACCGCGAGGGTGGGGCCAGCCGCGCGCTGGCCGCCCAGGGCGTCACGGCCGACGCCGTGTATCGGGCACTCGTCGAGGTGCGGGGCACCCAGCGAGTCACCGATCCTAACCCCGAGGACAAGTACCAGGCGCTTCAGCGCTACTCCCGCGATCTCACCGAAGCGGCCGGCAAGGGCAAGCTCGACCCCGTCATCGGCCGAGACGAGGAGATCCGGCGGGTCATCCAGGTACTCTCGCGGCGGACCAAGAACAATCCCGTGCTGATCGGCGAGCCGGGCGTGGGCAAGACGGCCATCGTCGAGGGCCTGGCCCAGCGCATCGTGGCCGGCGACGTGCCCGAGGGCCTCAAGAACAAGCGGGTCGTCGCCCTGGACATCGGCGCCATGGTGGCCGGCTCCAAGTACCGGGGGGAGTTCGAGGATCGGCTCAAGGCGGTGCTCCGCGAGATCATCGAGTCCGAGGGCCAGATCATCTGCTTCATCGACGAGATGCACACGCTGGTGGGGGCCGGAGCCGCCGAGGGCGCTGTCGACGCCGCCAACATGCTCAAGCCGGCCCTGGCCCGCGGCGAGCTGCGCTGCATCGGCGCCACCACGCTCGACGAGTATCGCAAGCACGTCGAGAAGGACCCCGCGCTGGAGCGTCGCTTCCAGCCGGTGATGGTGCGCGAGCCGTCGGTGGAGGACACCATCGCGATTCTCCGAGGCCTCAAGGAGAAGTACGAGGTCCATCACAAGGTGAAGATCAAGGACGCCGCGCTGGTGGCCGCCGCCGTGCTCTCCCACCGCTACATCAGCGACCGCTTCCTGCCCGACAAAGCCATCGACCTCGTCGACGAGGCCGCCGCCCGCATCCGCATGCAGATCGACTCCATGCCGCAGCCGATCGACGAGATCGAGCGGCGCGTCATGCAGCTCGAGATCGAGCGGGTCTCGGTGGCCCGCGACCAGGACGACCCCGGGGCTCGCGAGCGCCTGGAGCGGATCGACGCCGAGCTGGCCGAGCTCAAGGAGCGCTTGGCCGGGCTCAAGGCCCAGTGGCAGGCCGAGAAGGCCGGGATCACCCGCATCGGCAAGATCAAGGAGGACATCGAGGCCGCCAAGCAGGCCATGGTCGATGCCGAGCGTCGGGGCGATCTCACCCGGGCCGCCGAGCTGCGCTACGGGACGCTTCTGACGCTGGAGCGCCAGCTCAGCGAGCTGGACGCCCAGCTCGCCCAGCAGCAGCAGAACGGCCGCATGCTCCGCGAAGAGGTCGACGAGGAAGACATCGCGACGACGGTGGCCAAGTGGACGGGCATCCCCGTCACCCGCCTGCTCGAGGCCGAGATGCAGAAGCTGGTCTCGATGGAGGGCCGCCTCAGCCAACGGGTGATCGGCCAGGAGGAGGCGATCCGCGCCGTCTCCAACGCCGTCCGCCGCGCCCGGTCCGGGCTGTCCGATCCCAACCGGCCCATCGGCTCCTTCATGTTCCTGGGCCCCACCGGCGTGGGCAAGACCGAGCTGGCCCGGGCGCTGGCCGAGTTTCTCTTCGACGACGAGCGGGCCATGATCCGCCTGGACATGTCCGAGTACATGGAGAAGCACACCGTGGCCCGCCTGATCGGCGCCCCGCCCGGCTACGTCGGTTACGAGGAGGGCGGCCAGCTCACCGAAGCCGTCCGCCGGCGGCCGTATTCCGTCGTCCTCTTCGACGAGATCGAGAAGGCGCACGCCGACGTCTTCAACGTGCTCCTCCAGCTCCTCGACGACGGGCGACTCACCGACGGCCACGGACGCACGGTGGATTTCCGCAACACCGTGGTGATCATGACCTCCAACCTGGGGGCCCACATCTTCCGGGAGTACGAGCAACCCGAGAAGGTGCGGCCGCTCATCATGCAGGAGCTCCGGGCCACGTTGCGGCCGGAGTTCCTCAACCGCATCGACGAGGTGGTGATCTTCCGGCCCCTGGGCCGCGAGCAGATCGAGCGGATCGTGGAGATCCAGCTCAGCCACCTGCGGCGGCGGCTCGCCGACAAGCGGATCGAGCTGGATGTGACCGACGCCGCCAAGGCGCTGCTGGCCCGCGAAGGGTACGACCCGACGTTCGGAGCCCGGCCGCTCAAGCGGACGATCCAGCGGCTGATCCAGGACCCGCTGGCCCTCAAGCTGCTCGAGCGCGAGTTCACGGAAGGCGACACGGTCACCGTGGACGCCGAGGGCGATCAGATCGTCTTCTCCCGGGCCAAGACGGCGGAGATAGCCTAGCTGGAGGGGGCAGCGGCCGCCCCCTCCAGACCGTTGATACTGGAGGGGGCAGCGACCGCCCCCTCCAGACCTCCCCTTTCACGCGCGGCACGACAACCGTTGCCGCGGCGGGGCCGAGGCTCAAGCGTTTGAATCTGGACCCTGCCACTTCTCATCTCAACAGCGTGAGTCGAGTCCGCGCCCTGCACCCGGCCTGGGTCGTCCTGGGGGCGCTCACCCTTTGCATGCTGGCCGCGTCAGGGCTGCGCTCCGTCTTCGGCGTCTACATCAAGCCCATGGAGGCCGAGTTCGGTTGGAC
>JBOHPP010000064.1:0-36801 GCA_050731755.1 Candidatus Rokuibacteriota bacterium
CCATCCCGTGAGCGAGGAGGCAATCATGGCTGAAAGCGAAGCGTATCGGAAGGGGGCTGAGATTCGCCGCCGCCTGCTGGGCGACGCCTGGGTCGAGCGCTCCAACCGCACGGCCTACGCGGACCCCACCATGCGGCAGTTCATCGATATCGCCACCGAACACATCTTCGGCGGCCTGTGGACGCGCCCGGGCCTCGACCTCAAGACGCGCACGTTCATCTGCGTGATCTCCGACGCCGCCACCCACCAGCACCCCGAGCTGGCGATTCATCTCCGGATGGCCCTGCGCCAGGGCTGGAAAGAGGAAGAGCTGACGGAAGCGCTGCTGCACTTGATCGGCTACCTGGGGGCGCCGGCGGCGCGGGAGGCCATGCTGGTGGCGACGAAGACCTTCGCCGAGATCCGGGCCGAAGGAAAGTCCGGGCCGGCTTGAGACGGCGTAGCGAAACGGGAGCGGCTGTGGTACTCGGTGGATCACGATGAAGCTCGCCGTGGCCGGCAAGGGAGGCTCGGGAAAGACCACCATCGCAGGCACTCTCGCTCGGATTCTCGCGGCCCGGGGCCATCCCGTCGTCGCCGTCGACGATGACAGCAATCCCAATCTCAGTGTGACCGTCGGTGCCGGGAGCCAGGCGGCCGCCGCGGTCCCACCGCTTCCGCGCGACCTCCTCGAAGAGCGCGTCAACGCTCAGGGCGACCGCCGCCTCGAGCTGACGGTCCCCGCGGAGGAGATCCTGAGACGCTATGGTGTTCCGGTCGCCGAGCGTCTGACCCTCGTGGTCATGGGGCAGCCAAGCCATGGCGGCTCGGGGTGACTCTGCCGGGCCCACGCCACCGTGCGTGGCGTGCTCGGGGGGCTGGTCACCGATCCATCCCGGATGACCATCGTGGACCTGGAAGCCGGCCTGGAGCACCTGAGCCGGGGCACCGCTCGGCACGTCGACACGCTGCTGGTCGTCGGCGAGCCCTACTTCAAGTCGCTCGAGACGGCCCAGCGCTCGTTCGCGCTGGCCCGGGATCTCGGCCTCGGCGACATCCGGATGGTCGGCAACAAGATCCGGAGCGAGCGCGACGAGACGACGGTGCGCGAGTACGCCGCCCGTCACGGCCTCGACCTCGCCGGCCTCGTGCCCTGGGACGATGCCGTCGCCGAGGCCGACCGACGGGGCCTCGCCCTGATCGACCACGCCCCGGACGCGCCGGCCGTCGCGGCGGTCCGGCGTCTCGCCGACCTCCTGCTGGCTCCCGCCGCCGCGTAGCCTGGATTCTTCACAAGCGCACCACCCGCGAGGAGGGCGTGTCCTGTCGTCGGTGTGGCGGGGTCGAGTCGATGAGGGGTCGCTCGACCACGCAGCACGCGACCGCATGGCCCGGCGCGGCTGGGCTCCGTCTGGCCGAGCGCGATCCGCACTGGCACGCGGCGGGAACGGGTCTCGTCGACCCCTCATCGACCCGACCCCGCCACACCGGCACCACACGCGCGGTCTCGTGGGCGCCGTTCATAACTAATCCCGGCTAGTCCCCGCCCGCCGGCGGCCGGTCGCGACTCGGGGCTACCGGCGGCGGCGCGGACTCAGCGCGTCGTTCAGCGCATCGCCCAGCAAGTTCAGGCCCAGCACCGCCAGCGCGATCGCCAGGCCCGGGAACAGCGTCATCCACCACGCCACGCGGAGAAACCGTTGGGCATTGCTGGCGAGATACCCCCAGCTCATGCGGTGCGGGTCGCCGAGACCCAGAAACGACAGTCCCGCCTCGAGCAGCAGCACGCTGGCAGCGTTCAGCGACACGACCACGAGCGCCGCCGGGAGCACGTTCGGCAGCACGTGCCGCAGGAGGATGCGCCAGGTGGGGGCGCCGAGTGAGCGGGCGGCGTCGACCCACGGACGCGTCCGCAGCGAAAGCGTCTCCGCCCGCACCACCCGCGCCAGCCACGGCCACGAGGTGACACCGAGCAGCACGACCAAGCGGTCCAGGCCGGGACCGAACAGCGCGATGACGACGACGGCCAGGAAGAAGCGCGGGACGACCTGGACGAACTCCGTGACGCGCATCAGGGCGTCGTCGGTGATCCGGCCCCGGTAGCCCGCCAGCGCCCCGACGCCGATCCCGATCACCGTGGCGATGGCCGACACCGTCAGGACAACCACGAGCGACGTCCGGGCGCCGTGCACGACGCCGGTCAGCAGGTCGCGGCCGAGGTCGTCGGTGCCCATCGGGTGGCGCCATGATGGCGGCGCCAGCGACGGCGCCACTGACGCGAAGGGATCCCCCGGCGTGAGGTGATCGGCCAGCACGGCGACCATGACGAGCGCGACGGTGAGCGCGAGCCCCACGGCGCCGGCGGGCACGCGGAGCAGCCGCCCGGGCCACCGCGCTCCCGCCGCAGCCGGGATCGGCAGCGCGGCGGCCTCAGCTGTAGCGGATGCGGGGATCGAGCCAGGCATAGACGAGGTCGGTGAGCAGGTTGGCGAGGATCACCGCGAGCGAGACGATCAGGAACAACCCGAGCAGCACCGGGTAGTCGCGCGTCTGCAGCGAGGTGAGCAGAAGCCGACCGAGCCCCGGCCAGGCGAAGACGATCTCGACGAGCGCCGCGCCCGACAGGAGCATGCCGGTGCGAGCGCCGATCACGGTCGTGACGGGCAGCAGGGCGTTGCGCAGCGCATGGCGCAGCACTCCGGCTTCCGGCAGCCCCTTGGCCCGCGCCGTCCGCACGTACTCAGTGCCGAGCGCCTCCAGCACGCCCGCCCGCACCAGCCGCGTGGTCAGCGCCAGCTCGCTCGCGGCCAGCACCAGCGCGGGAAGCGCCAAGTGGTGGAGCACGTCGAGGGCGTAGCCGGCGCCCTGCAGGCTGCTCCGGGCGTCGGTCATCCCCTGGACCGGAAACAGCCCGGCGCCGACGGCCAGCGTGAGCACCGCGACCTGGCCCAGCCAGAACGACGGCATGGCTTATCCGAGGAGCGCCACGGTCCGAACGGCGACATCGTCCGGTCGATGGGCCCGCCTCGCGCTCGCCGTGCCCAGAACGACTCCCAGGAGGCTCGACAGGCCCAGCGCGGTCATCGTGAGCAGCAAGGTGGCGGGGACCCGCTCGGCGATCACGTCGAGCACAGGACGGCCGTGCATGAAGGAGACGCCGAGGTCGCCGCGGGCGACGCTCGCGAGGTAGGCCACGAGCTGCTCGGGCAGCGGGCGATCCAGGCGGAACTTGGCGCGGATGAATGCGTAGTACGCCGCGTCGCCGTGCTCGCCGGCCAGAGCGAGCACCGGGTCCCCTGGGGCGAGATGAACGAGCAGGAAGGCGACGACGACGATGCCGACGGCGGCCGGCACAACCTGGGCCAGGCGCCGCAGGAGGTACCGGCCGCTCACGCGGCCCCTACTGCCGGCAGAACGCGGCCTCGGCGAAGAGCCCTGTCCAGGGCTTGAAGCCGCTGCAGCGCGCCGGCCACGCCCGCGTGCTCAGCGTTTCGACCAACCAGACATACGGGAGCTCCTGGACCAGGATCTCCTGGATGCGGCGGTAGAGGGCCGACCGCTGGCCACGATCAACCGCCCCCGCGGCCTCGTCGAAGAGCGCGTCCACGCGCGGATCGCGGTAGGCGGCGGCGTTGGTGAACGGCGCCGGCCCGATCTGCGACGCGTGGTACATGCGCCGCACACCGATCTCCGGATCCGGCCCATTACAGTACGAGATGACGTTGGTGTCGAATTTCCGCTCGCGAAACACCGTCGGGGCGAACGCCGCCGGCTCGAGCGGCCGCAGCTGCAGCTCGACTCCCACCGCCCCGAGCTGCTGGCGCAGCAGCTCCCCGTACTTGGCGAAGGCGGGGAAATGCAGAAAGTCGAGCGCCAGCGGTGCGCCGTCGGCAACGCCGGCGACGCCGCGCGCCGCGCGCGAGCCGGTTCCTTCCCGCTTCCAGCCGGCGGCGTCGAAAAGCCGCTCGGCTTCCGCGCGGTCGAAGCCGGGGAGCGCGAGACCCCCCGCGTGCGCCCACGCGATCTCGCTCGAAATCGGCGCCGCCGCCACCCGGCCCTCGCCAAATAGGATCTGGCTGAGGAACGGTTCCCGGTTGATCGCGTGAGCCAGAGCGCGACGGACTCGGACGTCCTTCAAAACGGGGCGATCGAGATTGAGGCTCAACGT
Source organism: Candidatus Rokuibacteriota bacterium (assembly GCA_050731755.1). Lineage (GTDB taxonomy): Bacteria > Methylomirabilota > Methylomirabilia > Rokubacteriales > CSP1-6 > JBOHPP01. Next base: position 4,148 of record JBOHPP010000064.1, read on the forward strand.
CATGATGCAGTTCGAGCCGCCGGGATTGTAGGCGGTCTGGGCGAGCGTGAACCGAGGGTCGGCCCGAAGCCTGGCCTGATGCGGGCCGGGGACGCCCCACAAAAAGTCCACCTCGCCGTTCTCCAGGGCGAGGACCTGCGTCCCCGTGTCGGGCACGACCCGCATCACCACCCCGTCGAGCGGCGGCCAGCCCGGCTTGAAGTACGCCGGGTTTCGCGCGAGCCGGATCTCGGAGCCCTTGACGTAGCTGACGAACCGGAACGGCCCGGTGCCGACCGGCTTCACGTTGGCCGGGTTCGTCTGGGGGTCCGTGCCCTGATAGACGTGACGGGCGACGATCGGCGCCTCGGTGGCGTCGAGCTGGAGCAGCAGCGGGGCGTACGGCTGCTTGAAGCGGAAGACCACCGTGCGGTCATCGGGCGTGTCGATGGCGGCCAGCACGTCGCCGAGCGACGCCTTCGTCCGGGCGTGGTACTTCAGCAGCACGTCCTCGAACGTGAACTTCACGTCGGCCGACGTGAAGCGGGTGCCGTCATGCCACGTCACCCCGTCGCGGAGGTGGAAGCGGTAGACTGCTCCCGCCTGCTCCACGGTCCAGCGCTCGGCCAGCTCCGGCAGTGGCTCGCCCCGCTCGTCGCGCCCGAGCAGCCCGTTGTAGAGCAGCTCGGCGGCGGCGTGCGTAGCGCCGCTCGTCGTGATCGCCGGGTTCAGGTGCCCGGGATCGGCGGAGATGGCGACCACGAGCGTGCCGCCGCGGACGGGCGCCTGCTGAGCGACCGCCGGAGCCGGGCCGAGGCAAACGGGCAGCAGCAACAGCGTCATGGGGGCGAGCAGGTGGCGGCGGCGCATAGATCCTCCACGGTCGGCCTACGGTCGTGTGGAGGAACCATACTCCAAAAAATCGAAGTATTGGGCTCAAACTTGCCGGCCCCTCTGGGTATACTGATGGCCGGACGTGCCCCTTTGCGTTCCCGAGACTGATGATGCAGAGCCCTGAGCTACCGAAACCGCCGGGGAACACGTGCACGCGCTCCGCCCCCCCGAGCGCAGTGCACGTGATCTGGCTCGGAGGAGCCAGCTGTGAGGGCTGCACCATGGCGACACTCGGGGCGGCGGAGCCCGGCATCGAGGATCTCCTCCTCGGCCGCGTGCCGCAGGTCGCCGCGGTCACCTTGGTGCACCCGGCGCTGGCCCTGGAGAGCGGCGATGCGTATCGCGCCTACCTCGAGCAGGCGGTCGGCGGCGAGCTCGGGCCGTTTGTCCTCGTCCTCGAGGGCTCCGTGCTGGACGAGTCGCGAGCAGGCGAGGGAAGCTTTTCGCGGCTGGGCATGGAGGGCGCGCGGCCCCTGACCACCGCGGCGTGGATCGATCGGCTTGCGCCACGGGCGGAAGCGGTGGTGGCCATCGGCAGCTGTGCCACCTGGGGGGGCATCCCGGCCGCCGCCGGCAGTCCAACCGGCGCGATGGGACTGGAGGATTACCTGGGCCGCGACTTCACGAGCGCCGGGGGTCTGCCCGTCATCAACGTGCCCGGCTGCGCCCCATCGGGCGACGCCTTCGTCGAGACGCTCGTGTCCCTTTTGCTCCATCTGGGGCGCCTCGTGCCGCTCGACCTTGACGAGGAACGGCGTCCCCGCTGGCTCTATACGGAGCTGGCCCACCCGGTTCCGCCCCGTGCCGACTATCTGTCTGCCGAGGCGTACGTGGTGACCGCACGGCCGGCGGTCGGCTGCCCGGTGCCGAGTGCCGGCTGGATGAAAGGCATCGGGGGCTGCGCCCGCGTGGGAGGCGCCTGCATCGGGTGCACCGGCCGCGACTTCGCCGACCGCTACCTCCCGCTCGCGCGGCCGCACGCTCATCCCCGGACCGCATAGCTCCCATGTGCTTCAGGAACTTGCCGATCGAATTCGACGCGCACGGACGCGCGCGCCTGCGCGACGACGGGCAGGGCGAGCCCTTCGCTCCACGCGCCGCTCCGGGCGACAGCGCGCTCGACGCGCTGACCCGCGGCGATCACTTCCGCGACTTCGACATCGACCCGGTCACCCGGGTCGCGGGCGCCCTCTCGTTCCACACCGTCGTCGATCTGGCTCAGCGCCGGGTGGTCGAGGCCCGCACCGAGGCGACCCTCTTCCGAGGCTACGAGGTCATCCTCAAGGGCCGCGAGCCGACCGATGCCATCGACATCTCGAGCCGTGCTTGCGGCGTGTGTGGCGGCGTGCACTCGACGTGCGCCGCGATGGCCCTGGAGATGGCATTCGGCGTCGTGCCGCCGCCGCTCGCGGTGATCGCGCGCAACCTGGGCGAGGCCGCCGAACTCGTGTACGACCATACCCTGCACCTGTTCCTGCTGGCCGGCCCCGACTACTCGGAGACGATGGTCAGCCGGACCAGCCCATCACTGTGGGCGGCGGCACAGCGCGCTCCGGCGGCGCACGCCCACGTCCACGAACTCCGGACGGTGGCGGACATCATGCGCGGGCTCAACCCGCTGCGCGGGCACCTCTACCTCGAGGCGCTCGCCATCACTCGCGCCGCTCGGGAAATCGCCTCGCTGATGCTGGGCAAGTACCCCCATCCTTCCACGATCTTTCCTGGCGGGCTGGGCATCGAGGCCACGCCGGACGTCTTCAACCAGGTTCTCGGGCGGATCGTTCGTCTGCTGGACTATGCCAAGAAGGTCGCCGCCGTCTGGGACGACCTGGTCGAGTTCATCCTGGCCGAGCGGCCCGAATATCGCCGCGTTGGCGAGCGGCCCGCCAACTTGATCGCCACGGGCATCTGGGACGACCCGGAGGCCTACGATGCCAGCTACGCCCGCTGCTCGGAGTGGGGCGAGCGGCGCCTGGTCACGCCGGGCGTCCTCGTGAACGGCGAGCTGAGGACCACCCGACTGGCCGCGGTGAACCTTGGCATCGAGGAATTCGTTGACCACTCCTACTACCAGCGCTGGGAAAGTCATCGCTTCCAAAGCGACCCCGAGGGTGCGCCGCTCTCGCCGTTTCATCCGTGGAACAAGCAGACCATCCCCGACCCGACCAAGCGGAGCTGGAAGGAGAAGTACACGTGGGCCACCGCTCCGCGCTGGGACCGCGAGCCGATGGAGTCGGGACCTCTCGCCCGCCAGTGGATCACCGCCATCGCGGGCAAGCTGGAGAACGAGTTCATCCGCGCCACCAGGGACGGCCTCGAGATCGATCTGCCCAAGGGGCAGAAGCCAGCGACGACCCTGCACTGGCGGATCCCCGTGCGGCCGAACGCGCTGGAGCGAAACCGCGCCCGCGCCTACCATGTCGCCTACTGCGGCATGGTCGCGTACACCTTCCTGTTGAAGGCCTTCGAATGCCTCCGGCTCGGCCGGACGGCCATGGCAACGCCCTACACGGTCGCCAACGACGCGATCGGGGTCGGTTTCTGGGAAGCCGGTCGGGGAACGCTCACCCACCACGCCGTCATCGAGGGAGGGCGCATCGCCAATTACCAGATCGTGACTCCCTCGACCTGGATGGCCTCACCGCGCGACCCTTTCGGCATGCCCGGGCCCTACGAAGGAGCGGTGCTCAATACCCCCCTCCTGGAAGAGTTCGCGCGCCCTGAGGACTTCACCGGCATCGACATCCTGCGCACCATCCGGAGCTTCGATCCCTGCATGCCCTGCACCGTCCACCTGCACGTCGGCGACCGGGTGCTGCACCGCGACGCCAGCAGCTGCGCCTGCGGGCTGGAGGGGGAGCAGTGAACGGCGGGCCAGCGAGCTCCCAGCGGCTGCACGAGGCCGCGTGGCCGGACATGCTGGCCAACCTCCAAACCGCCTACGCCGACCTCGCGCACGCGAAGTTCGAGATCGAGCGCCGGGCGGGCGAGATCGAAGAGACCCGCGACCTCTTCCAGCGCGTCATCGAGTCGATGTCCGAGGCGCTGTTCTTGACGGACCCCGGCGGACGAGTGATGCGCACCAATCCCTCCGCCGGCGCCCTCCTGGAGTGCGACGGAACGGAGCTGTTGGACAGGCCCTTTGCCGAGGTCTGCGGCAGCGACGAGGTCCCGGCCACGCCCTGGCAACTCTTGCGCCGCGCCCCCACCGGGACGCTCCCCAATCTCGAGGCCGAGATCCGTACGCGCGCGGGACGGCCCATCGCCGTCAACGTCTCGTGCGGGTTGGTCCGTGACAAACGCGGGAAGATCATCGGGATGTTGGCCGTGGTGCGGAACATCACCTACCGCAAACGTGCCGAACAGCTTCAGGCCGGTCAGCACGCCGTCACGAGGATCCTGGCCGAAGCCACCGCGCTCGTCGAAGCCACCCCTCAGATCGTACGGGTCCTCTGCGAGAGCCTGGGATGGGAGCTGGGCGTGCTGTGGACGGTCGACCGGCACGCCGGTGTCCTGCGTTGCGTCGACCTCTGGCACGTCCCCTCGCTCGACGCCGCCGAGTTCGAGGCGGTCAGCCGTCACCGGACCTTTGCGCCCGGCGTGGGGCTGCCGGGCCGGGTCTGGTCGAGCGGTGAATCCGCCTGGATCGCCGACGTCGTCCGGGATCCGAATTTTCCACGGGCCCCGGTGGCCGCCCGGGCAGGGCTGCACAGCGCCTTCGGGTTCCCCATCGTGCTCAGCCGTGAGGTCCTCGGCGTGCTGGAGTTTTTCAGCCGCGAGATCAGGCAGCCGGACGACGACCTGCTGAAGGTGATGACGACCGTCGGCAGCCAGATCGGCCAGTTCATCGAGCGCCGGCGAACGGAGGAGGCGTCGTTGCGCCTGGCCTTCATCGTGCGGTCCTCCGACGACGCCATCGTCAGCAAGACGCTCGAGGGCGTTATCACCTCCTGGAACCCCGCTGCGGAGCGCATGTTCGGCTATACCGCGCAGGAGGCGGTGGGCCAGCCCATCACCATCATCATTCCGGCTGATCGCATCGCGGAAGAGGACGAGGTCCTGCGACGACTCCGGCGTGGCGAGGGCATCGATCACTACGAGACCGTCCGGGTGCGGAAGGACGGCGGGCTCGTCTACGTCTCGCTCAGCGTCTCGCCGGTCGGGAACGCCGCGGGGCGGATCGTCGGCGCCTCCAAGATCATCCGCGACATCACCGAGCGGCGGCGGCTGGAGGAGGAGCGAACGCTCCTGTTCGCCCGCGAGCAGGCCGCCCGCGCCGAGGCCGAGGCGGCGAACCGGGCCAAGGACGAGTTTCTGGCCACCCTCTCGCACGAGCTTCGGACGCCGCTCAGCGCGATCCTGGGGTGGGCGCGAATGCTGCGCACTACCAAGCTCCCCGAGGACCAGGCCGCCCGCGCCCTGGAGACGATCGAGCGCAACGCCAGGCTCCAGGCGCAGCTCGTCGAGGACGTCCTGGACGTGTCGCGCGTCATCACCGGGAAGCTCCGGCTCGACGTTCGCCTGGTCGAGCTCCAGCCGATCATCGAGGCGGCTCTCGACGTCGTCCGGCCCGCGGCGGACGCCAAGGCGATCCGGCTCGAGGCCACCCTGGCCCCGTCCGTGGGGCCGATCTCGGCGGATCCAGACCGGTTGCAGCAGGTGGTCTGGAATCTGCTCTCGAACGCGGTCAAGTTCACCCCGAACGGTGGGCGCATCGAGGTCCGGCTCGAGAACGCCGACGCTCACGTCCGGATCACGGTGAGCGACACCGGCAAAGGTATCAACCCCGACTTCCTGCCCCATGTCTTCGACCGCTTCCGCCAGGCCGACAGCTCGATCACGAAAGCGCATGGGGGGTTGGGCCTCGGGCTGGCGATCGTCCGCCAGCTGGTGGAATTGCACGGCGGCACGGTCCACGCGCTGAGCCGGGGAGAGGGGCACGGCGCGACCTTCACCGTGTACCTGCCCTTGATGGGCATCTCCACGGAACGCAGCGACTCCGACCGACCGTTTCCGATGCTCCGAGACGAGGTCCGGGTCGAGAGCACTCCCGCCCTCGGCGGCTTGCGGATCCTCGTCGTCGAGGACGAAGCCGATTCGCGCGAGTTATTCACCGCCGCGCTGCAGAGGTGCGGCGCCGAGGTGATCGCGGCTGCTTCCGCGACCGAGGCGCTGGAAGCGATCGACCGGCTCCGGCCGGACGTTCTGCTGAGTGACATCGGAATGCCCGGCATCGACGGCTACGAGCTCATCCGGCGGGTGCGAAGGCTCGAGTCAGGCCGAGGAGAACGGATTCCGGCGCTGGCCTTGACAGCCTACGCGAGCCCTGAGGACCGCGCGCGAGCACTGGCCGCGGGCTTCGATCGGCACGCGGCAAAGCCGGCCGAGCCGGCCGATCTGGCCAAGACCGTCGCGGCCATGGCCGGGCGCACCGCTTCGCCCCCAGGCGGCCGGAAATACCCCCCCCTTAGCGGCCGGTGATCCGGCCGCGACGGAGAAAGTCGATCAGGACGCGGCAGAGCTCTTGGCCGCGCGATGTGAGCGAGTACTCAACCCGAGGGGGCGTTTCGGGGTGGACGGTGCGAGCAATCAGTCCCGCTCGTTCGAGGTCGCTGAGACGGGCCGCGAGCGTCGACGAGCTGACGTCGCCGAGCCGGCTGCGCAGCTCGCTGAAGCGGACGGTGCCACGGTTGGCGATCACGCTCAGGAGGCCGAGCGCGTAGCGACGCCCCATCAGTCTGGCCAGCGGGGTCGCCGGGCACAGGCAGTCGCCGGCGGCGAGCGCGGCGCCGCACCCGCAGGCGGCCCTCGTCGCCGTCACGCCAGGCCCCGGCACTCCATGCCTCCCTGGTGGCAATCGCAGTCCGCTGCGCCACACTCCCCATGAGCGTGCCGTGCCAAATACGGCTCGAACTCGTCCAGAAACCGGCGTCGCCCCTCGCGCAGGCCCAAAGCGGTCAACCGGTAACGGATCGCCTGCGCGGCGTCGCGAAGCGGTTCGGCATAACCGTCCTCGACCAGGAGGCGGAGCGTCGTCTTCACGGCGGTGGCGTCGTTCACGAAGCGCAGGATGTCGCCCGGGGCGACATCCGGGCCGAGCCCTTCGCCGTGCAGCCAGAACATGATCTGGAGAATCTCGTCGCACTGCTTCAAGCTCTCCAGCGCGTCTGCCGCGCGCTCGACTCGGCCCGCCGGACCGCTTCCGACCAACCGTCGTACGTGTTCAAGCGCGGTCTCCACGGCCGTCTCGACCGCCGGCGTCAGCTCGAGGGTCAGCTCATCGACCTCGCCCGGCTCGCAGCCCACGATGAAGACCTCGCGCGGCAGCGCTCCGAGTGCTTTTGCGACGGTGAGCGCGCGCGACGGAACGGCGAGATGCAGATCGACGTCCCCGGCCGACTCGACCGCCTCGACGGTCATGACGTACACCGTGCCCGCCGCGCCGCCCCGGGTCATGGCGTCGACGATGATGAGGCGATCGTAGGGCGTCAGCAGCTCCTGGGCGAGCCGGATGCCGGCGGTGCCGACCTCCATGAGGTCGACGTCTGGCAGGGGCTCATGCTCGCGCAGGCGGCGAACGACCTCGACACCGAAGCCGTCGTCGCCGCGCAGCACGTTGCCGAACCCCGCCACGAGCGTCCGCATGCTCAGCCCCGGGCGACGGGCTCGACGCCGACGGCCACGCGAATCTCGTCACCCTCGACGGCGACCGGGAAGACCGCCAGCCGCTCTGGTCCGCCGTCACGCCGGTGGCCCGTCCGCACGTCGTAGCGACAGCCGTGCCAGGAACAGCGGAGCTCGCTGCCTTCCAAGGTCCCGAAGTGGAGCGGCAGTGGGCTGTCTCCGCAGCGGTTGGCCACGGCGTACAGGTCACCGTCGACGTTGGCGACAAGGATCGGCTGCCCTTCGACGTCCACCGCCCTGAGCCTGCCCGGCGCGACCTCGGCGACGGCGCAGGCCCGTCGATACACCGGACGCTGCGCCGGCCGTAACCCGCCCACCTGGATCAGGGGTTGCCCAGCGGCAGGACGCTCGCCGAGCACGAGCTCTTGGAAGCCTACGAGCCCCGCGCGGAGCGCCTCCTCCAGGTCGTGACGCACGGCCTCGACCGAAATGGCACTGCCGTCGAGCCCGTGGACCCGGACGTAGACGGCGCCGCCGACCACGTCGGCGAGCTCGACATCGATGCCGTGGGTGTGGAGGTGACCGCGCACCGCATCGAGCGCTTCCTCGGCCAGGAGCCGGCGGTCCACCGCCAGCAGGTCGTACGACATCAGGAGCAGCCGGATGGCCGGATCCGCAGACAGCCGGTTCAGGAACGCGTCCCCCGCCATGCCCCGGATGGCGTTCACCAGATGCGTGAGCGCGCTGCGGTGAACCGCGTCGATGGTCTGGAGCAACGCGGCGACGTCGGCCCGGACGCCGGGATCGGCATGGGATTCCAGGGCGGCGATGAGTCGCTGCGCCTCCTCGAGGACGTCGCGCTCCTCGCTCACCGGACGCTCTCGTCGGCCAACGCCGCGCCGCCGAGCGGAGCCCGGGGCAGCCGCGCGACCGCGGCGGCATCGGTGGCCAGGGTCGCCACCACCTCGCACGCGGCGTCGAAGACGGCTGCCACGTCGTCGCTGAACGTCTCGCCGAACTCGTGCACCGCCGGTTCCACCTCCACCACGACGACCTCGTCGGGCAACGCCCCGAAGTGACGCGCGACGATCAACGTGTTGTCGAGGGCGATGACGCCCGTGACCGCCTCGGTCACCGCGCGCTGGACGTCCTCGTCGCCGGGAAGGCGGCCGTCCCACCGGTACGCCGTGATCGTCGCCGGCGCTCTTCCGCGCTCGACCCCGGCCACGACGACCGCCCGCGCGAAGCGCCGTCCGGGCGGCTCGTCTTCCAGCCGCTGGATGACGGCGATCGGGTTGTAGCTCAGATCCTCCACGACGACGTCGCCGACCCACTCGCGGGCGAGCAGCCGGTCGACGATCGCCGGGCCGATGGAGTGATCGCGCAAATTGCGATACCCCACGCCAGCGACGATGACTCGCATCACGGATCTTTCATCCTGGAACTCATGCTGAAAGTCCGCTCGCGGGTTGTCGCCGGCGGGCGCGTGGCCGATGGGCGGGGGCGCCAGGGGTCGCCGGGACCCGTTCCCACCGCGTGGCCACGGAGATCGCGCGCCCCGATGGAGCCCCGCCGCAACCGGGCAGCGAACGCGTGCTGCGTGGTCCCGGCGACCCCTGGCGCCCCCGCCCGTCGGCCACGGCGCGTGGTCGTCATCACGATCTCAGTCGGAATCCACGCCACAGGCGCAGGTGGTGACCTCGCGCGTGATGACGCCGGCGTCCGTGTGGATGTGGGTCGTGCACGGCATGCAGGGATCGAAGCTCCGGATGGCGCGCAGGATATCGATCCCCTTAAACTGACGGGCATCGTCCGTTTCCTCCAGGAGCGGCGTGTTGAGCACCGCCTCCTCGTAGGGTCCCGGCTGGCGCCAGCGGTCGGTCGGCGAGGCGTTCCAGGTCGACGGGGTGAGGATCTGGTAGTTCGCCACTGCCCCGCGGTCGAGCGTCAGGTGATGCGTGAGGTACCCCCGCCCCGCCCCCCAGAACCCGACGCCCCGCTGCTCGCCCCGCTTGGGGATCTCGAAGGGGGTGCTGGTGCGGGTGTCGCCGGTCTTGAGGCGATCCATCGCCGCCAGCCAGTTGTTCAGGGCGACGAGCGTGGTGAACCCGGTGCAGTAGGCCCGCGCCCGGTTGCGCTCGAAGGCGTTCCAGACCGCCGGCACGCGCCACTCGAGCTCGAGCTCGGGCAGCGCCCCCTTGGGCAGACGGAGCTTGAGGGAGGTGCCGGTGGCTTCGATGAAAGGGTTGGGCGGCAGCTTGCGCGCGACCGCCGTGTTCCACAGGCGCGCGTAGGCGCCGGCTTCCATCGACTGGCGGTCCCAGCGCGGCGTCGTGTCCCACGTGTACTTCTCCTTCCAGCTCTGCCCCTGCGGTCGCGGCTTGGTCACTTTGTTCCAGGGGTGATACGGCGAGAGCGGGTTCCCCACCGGGTCGGTGGCGAAGCGCTGGCGCTGCCCATCGCCCGACCACTCCTCGTAGTAGGAGTGGTCAACGAACTCCTCGACCCCAATGTTCAGCGCGTGCAGGTCGGTGGTGACGAGCTGGCCCTCCACGATCACGCCGGGCGTTGCCCAGCGTCGCTCGCCCCAGGCGGCGGCGTTGGCGTAGGTGGCGTCGTACGCTTCGTGGTGGTCGAAGATGCCGGAGTCGATGAGGTTGGCCCGTCGCGCTCCCACCTGCTGGTAGGCCGGGTTCGCCTCGTAGAAGAATTCGGTGAGATCGTCCCAGATCATGGCGAGCTTTTTCGAGTAGTCGAAGAACTGGGCCAGGCGCGTGAACATCTCGTTCATGACGGTCAGCGTGACCGTCGAGCTCATGCCGCCGGGGACGATGGTCTGCGGATGCGGGTACTTGCCGCAGATGAGCACGTACGCTTCGCGAGCCACCCGCGTCATGTGCAAGGCCTCGAGGTACAGCTTGCCGCTCAGCGGGTTCAGGTCCTCCATCAGCTCGGCCATCGTCCGGAACCCGTGGATCTCGGCGTGGGGGGCCTCAGCCGATCTCGCGCGAGCGAGCAGCGAGGGGTTGGTGGGCCCGACCATCGCCGCCGAGTAGTCCGGGCCGGCCAGCAAATGGAGATGGAGCGGGTGGTCGTACAAGAATTCCAGCGCCAGGGCGAGGTTGCGGATCAGGAGCCCGAGGGGCGGCGGCACGCAGCCGATGGCCATCTCGATGGCCATGGCCGAGGTGACGGAGTGCACGCCCCCGCAGACGCCGCAGGCCCGGCTGGTGATGAAGATGGCGTCCCGCGGATCCCTGCCGACCATGATCACTTCGTAGCCCCGGAAAAGCGTGGCCACCGAGCGCGCCTCGAGCACCTTGCCCGCCCGGAAATCGGCGACGGTGTGGAAGGCGAGGGCGCCGGCGACCCGGGTGACCGGGTCGAAATCGAGCGCCTTGATGTACCCGTTGCGCTTGAGCAGCTCTTCGATCCGCTCGGCGGTCAACTGAGCCGGGACGCCGCGGGGCGTGGCGGTGGACGGCGCGTAGGGATCCGCGACGCCGGCCCGCAGGAACGGCTTGCCCTGAGCGTCGAACTCGATGGGGAGGTTCTTGAAGCACATGGCGCCCTCGCAGTGTCAGTGAAGCCCGAATACTCTACCGGCGCGCCCGACCTGGCGATCGGCCGCCTCGAGACCCCCGAGCAGCGCGCCCAGCGCGCCGTTGATCGTGGCGAGTTTCCCCGGCAAGGGCCCGGTGTGGCCGCGGACGGCCTCCAGCCCGTCGGCGATCGCGGCGACGCTCCGGCGCGTGGCGAGCAGGGCCCAGGCGATGGCGATCAGAGAGCCAGCCAGGGCGAGCACCACCAGGGCGACGGTGATGAGCGTCAGCGTCAGCAGCATCGGTGACTCCTCACCGGCTCCGCCGCTCCAGCACGGTGGCCACCGTGTCGAGCTTGCGCTCCACGGCGCCCGCCACGCTCAGCATGTCGGTGGCGATCTGGATCGTAGCGTCCAGCGCGGTAATCTGGCTCGTGTTGCGCGCGATGCCGCCCGCCGCCTGCAGCGCCTCGGCGGCGTAGCGCTGGATCGACCGCGCCGCCCGCCAGGTGCGATGCAAGAGGTAGACGGCGAGCGGGACGAAGACGACCAGCGTCACGATCAGCCCGATCCACCAGATCGTGTAAACGGTGTCGGGCACGGCGGCGGCCCTGGGGCTCATCGCCGCTCCTGTTGGGAGACTGCCGTGATGAGCCCGGCCAGGTTCGCGTCGATAGCCTTGAGCCCGTCCCGGATGGCGCCCAGGCCGCCGTTCAGCCTGGTCACGTGGGGGACGAGGGCGTCAGTCTGCCGCTCGATGGCGCGAACGCCGAGACGGATCTTGGAGAGAAAGTTCACCGACGCTACGAAGCGGGTGGCGGGCCCGCCGATCTCCTCGAGCTCCCGGGCGATGGCGCGCAGGAACAGCGCCAGGGCCAGGAACAGGGCGGCGACGCCGAGGACCGAGATGATGGCCAGGACCACCAAGGGGTTCATCGCAGCGACTCCCGGCCAAGCACGCAGGCGGGGCACCCGGGACAGCGCTCGGCGTGCGCCTTCATGGCGGCGGTCGCGGCGACGATGCCTTTGGCCGGGGCCAGGATCTCCGCGGCGACGTGATTCGTCGTGTCGAGCAGGGCGATGTGGATCGTGCTGTTCGCGACCTGCTGGCCGACCGTCCAGATCGCCGACACGACCGCCCGTACGTCACGGGCGGCGCGCAGGATGAGCGTGAGGAGCACGGCGACGACAACGAGGACCAGGCCGTACACGACGAGGGTGATCGTCCACATCCGCTGGATGGTGTCGGCGCTGACGTCGGTCATCACTGGTTCCTGGCGCGGCCGCCCGCCGCGGCATGGCTCTGGAGCACTTCGCCCAGCGTGGCGGTCTTCGCCTCGATGGCGCGGACGGTGTCGAGCAGGTCCCCGGCCACCTCGTTGGTCGTCTGCAGCTCCCAGATCGCCCGGGTGTTCGCGCGGATCGCCTCGGCGGCTCGCAGGGCCCGCGTCGCGTGGGCGACGATGCTGCGGGCCGTGAGCCAGATGGTCACCAGCAGGGCCGCCGCCACGAGGACGACCACACCGGCCACGATCATCCACAGCCGCCAGGCCGTCCACAGCTCAGCGTCGGTCATGGCTGTCCTCGCGGCCGGCGCTCTCGTCGAGGTAGTCCTTCCGATAGCCGGGCCGGTCGACGCCCCAGAAGCGCTCCTCCTGACCCGGGGGCCGCCCGGGCTTCTTGGAACCGAGGTGCTGCCACACGCTGTAAAAGAACTTGATCGTCCGGTCCGTCAGGGTCTGCGGCTGGACGTGCGCCCACCCGCTCGGCACCTCCCCCAGCACGTCCCAGCGGTGCTCGCGGTTGGCTTCGCGGTTCGAGAGCCGGCGGAGCCGGCGGACGACACCGCCCACGCCCCGGGCGGCGAACGTCGAAAAGATGGCGCCGGGCGGCGTCTTGTAGAAGGGGCTGAACTTGTCAGGGAAACCCGGCATGGTGCACCCGATGCAGATGCCGCCCGCCCGCATGCAGCCGCCCATGTGGTTGATGGCCCCGCGCTGGACGATGTTGCAGTTGACGACCGGGCCCCAGCAGCCGATCTCGACCAGGCATTCCGGGTCGCCGTAGCGCTTGGCGAAGACGCCTTCCTCGTAGAAGCCCGCCCGGGTGCACCCCTGGTGGACGGTGTCGCGGAACAGCCAGGCGGGGCGCCCCAGCTCGTCGAATGCCGGCAGCGGCCCGAGCCCCTGCAGGAAGAGCAGGACCGCGAAGACGGTCTCGGTGAAGTTATCGCCCTGCGGGGCGCAGCCGGGGATGTTGATGACCGGCAGCCCGAAGGCGCTCCGGTAGTCCTTGCCGAAGAAGTCCATGACGCTCATGGCCCCGGTCGGGTTGCCTTCGGCCGACGGGACGCCGCCCCAGGTGGCGCACGTGCCGATGGCAATCGTCGCCGCCGCGCCGGGGGCCAGCCGCTGCAGCCAGGTCGCCGTCGGCACCGGCCGCGAGTCCTCGCCGTCCGTCACGGCCTCGACCCCCATGGCACAGAAGTACCCGCCCGTCCGCTCGGCAATGCGCTCGTCCGCGACCGAGCCCTCGTACACGACGACGTAGGGCGCGCCGAGCGTGCCCTCCCAGGCGTCGCGGAACGACTTCACGAAATCGGCGCCGGCCTCCACCGACAGCACCGGGTGATGCAGGATGACCTTCGGCATCGCCGGGACCGTGCCCGTGAGCAGCCCTTCGATGCCCGGATTGGTGGCTCCCGCGACCGAGATGGTGCAGCCGTCGCAACTCATCCCGGCCAGCCAGTAGACGTGGATCGTCTTGAGCGGTCCGAGCGGCAAACGCTCGCGCCTTGTCGCCGGCTGGGTCTCGGGGATGGGCGGCTGCCCGCCCGTGACCGCCTCACGTTCCACTATCGCCGCCATCTCACTCTTTCCCTCTCAGCAGATCCTTGGGAGCTGATCCCCCTGCAGCATGTCCACGATCCGCCGCCCGCCGACCGTCGTCTTGAGGACGACGAGCGCGGCCGCGTCCTGGACGACCTCGCCGACGACGCGCGCCTCGCGGCCCTCCGAGTGCCGGCGCATCGCCTCGATCACGCGGGCGGCGTCATCGGCAGCCACGACGGCCAGGAGCTTGCCCTCGTTGGCGACGTAGAGCGGGTCCAGGCCGAGCAATTCGCAGACACCTCGCACCGGCTCACGGACGGGGATCGCCGCCTCGTCGAGCACGATGCCGACCTTCGATCGATGCGCGATCTCGTTCAGCGCCGTGGCAATGCCGCCGCGCGTGGGATCCCGCAGGCAGTGCACGTCGGCCCCGGTGCCCAGCACGTCGAGGGCGAGCCGGTGGAGCGCCGCCGTGTCGCTGGCCACGGGCGTCTCCAGCTCGAGATCCGCCCGGGTCGCCATGACGGCGATACCGTGCTCGGCGATGGCGCCGCTCAGCACGACCACGTCGCCGGGACGGGCGCGGTCGGCGGAGATCGTCCGGCCGTGCTCGACGACCCCGAGCCCCGTCGTCGTGATGAAACATCCATCGGCCTTGCCGCGGTCGACGACTTTCGTGTCGCCGGCCACGAGCAGGACGCCGGCGGACTCCGCCGCGGCCCGCATGGAGACCACGATGCGGGCGAGGTCGGCGAGGGGGAAGCCCTCTTCCAGGATGAACGCCGCGCTCAGGTACAACGGGCGCGCCCCGGCCGTGGCCAGGTCGTTGACGGTGCCGTGGACGGCGAGGGTCCCGATGTCGCCCCCCGGGAAGAACAGCGGCGTGACGACATAGGCGTCGGTGGTGAACGCCAGCCGGACACCGCCGACGCCGACCAGGGCGTGGTCGTCCAGCTTTTCGAGGTACTCGTTGCGGAACGCGGGAAGGAAGCACCGCGCGATCAGCTCGGCGGTCATCCGTCCACCGCTGCCGTGCCCGAGCAGGATGCGGTCGCTGTCGCTCAGCGGCATCGGGCAGCTGAGCGCGAACGCCGTCACGGGTTCAGAGGACATCGTCCTCGCCGAGGGCGACGTGCACCAGATCCCACACGACGTGATAGAGGGCCACGTGGGTCTCCTGGATGCGGTGGATGCTGAAAGAGGGCACGACGAACGTGTAGTCGGCGAGAACCGCCAGGCGCCCGCCGTCCTTGCCGGTGAACGCGATCGTCAGCAGGCCGAGGTCCCGGGCCACCTCCAGCGCGTGCACCAGGTTCGGCGACTGGCCGCTCGTGCTCAGGGCCAGGGCCATGTCGCCGGGCCGGGCCAGCAGCCGGAGCTGATCGCCGAACACCTTGGCGAAGTCGCGGTCGTTGGAGATCGCCGTGACCAGCGCGTTGTCGGTCGTCAGCGCGAGCGCCGGCAGCGGCCGGCGCTTCTCGATGATCGGGTGGCAGAACTCCACGGCGACGTGCTGGGCGTCGGTGGCGCCGCCGCCATTGCCCATGACATAGAGCCGACCGCCGCGCTGGAAGGCCATGGCCATCGCCCGGGCCAGCGCCTCGATGCGGTCTGCCTCCGCGCGGAAGAACGCCTCCTTCACCTCGGCGCTCTCGCGGGCCTTACGAAGGATCGCGTCCTTCATGGCGCGGGCACCGCCGCCGGGCGGCGGCCGTAGACGTAGTAGGCGGCGCAGGCGCCTTCGGCCGACACCATGGTCGCCCCCAGCGGCGCCGAGGGTGTGCACCGGGTGCCGAACGCAAGGCAGTCGGGCGGTCGCTTGAGGCCGCGCAAGATCTGCCCGCTGATGCACTCGGCCGGCTCGTGGGCTTCCAGCGCGGCGACCTCGAAGCGGCGCTCGGCGTCGTGGTCGCGGAACTCATAGCGGAGCCGGAGGCCGGACTTGGGGATCGTGCCCATGCCGCGCCACTTCCGGTCGCTCACCTCGAACACCGACCACATCAATCGCTGCGCGGCGACGTTCCCGGCCCGGCCCACCACCCGGGAGTACTGGTTCTCGACGCCGGCCCGGCCCGCTTCCAGCTGCCGCACGGCGCGGAGCACGCCGTCCAACAGATCGATGGGCTCGAAGCCGGTGATCACGACGGGCACCCGGTAGTGCCGCGCGATCGCTTCGTACTCGCGCGTGCCCATCACGGTGCAGACGTGCCCCGGGCCGAGAAACCCCTGCACGCGGTTTCCGGGCGACTGGAGTACCGCCGCGATGGCGGGTGGCACCAGCACGTGCGAGACCAGCGCCGTGAAGTTCCTCACGCCGAGCGTCCGGGCCCGCTCGACGGCCAGGGCATTGGCCGGCGCCGTGGTCTCGAAGCCGATCGCGAAGAAGACCACCTCACGCCCGGGGTTGTCCTGGGCGATGCGCACGGCATCGAGCGGCGCGTACACGATGCGCACGTCGGCCCCGGACGACTTCAATTTCAGAAGATCGGTGTGGGAGCCGGGGACGCGCAGCATGTCCCCGAACGACGTGAAGATCACGCCGGGCATCCGTGCGATGGCGTGAGCCTTGTCGATCTGCTCGAGCGGCGTCACGCACACGGGGCAGCCGGGACCGTGCACCAGCTCGATCTCGGCGGGCAGGAGACGGTCGATCCCGTGCTTCACGATGGAGTGCGTCTGCCCGCCGCAGACCTCCATGAGCGTCCAGGGGCGCGTGGTGGCGCGCCGGATCTCCCCGAGGATCTTGGCGGCCACCCGGCCGTCGCGATACTCGTCGAGGTACTTCACGGGTCCACCGGCGGGACCTGGAGCTCCCCGAGCTGATCGAGCTCCTCGAGGAACCGATACGTCCGCTCGGCCTCCACCGGGTCGACGCGGCTCAGCGCAAAACCGACGTGGACGAGGACGTAGTCTCCCACCCCAGCCTCCGGGAGGTGCTCGAGGCAGACTTTGCGCACCGTCCCGCCGAAGTCCGCGCGCCCCATCCTCAGGCCGCGGTCCTCGAACACCTCGATCACCTTGCCGGGAATCGCCAGACACATCAGTTGTCGTCTCTCGCCGTCAGCCGTCGGGCCGCCACCGCCGCCTGACCCAGGGCCAGCCCACCGTCGTTGGCCGGCACGTGATGCTGACTGTAAACCTCGAACCCCCCCGCCTCAAGCGCGGCCCGGGCGGCCTCCAGCAGCCACACGTTCTGGAAGACGCCCCCGCTCAGCGCAACCGTGGCCACCCCCGTCCGGGCGCGGATGCGCTCGCACACCTGGACGATCACCTCGGCGAGCGTCGCGTGAAACCGCGCCGAGATGCTCGCCGGCGGTACCTCTCGCAACAGGTCGTCGACGACGCTCCGCACGATATCGAGGGTGCGCACGACGACAGTCCCCTCGATGTCGTCCAGACGGGTCGGGTACGTCGTGTCCGCGCGCGACTCGGCGAGCGCCTCCAGCTCCATCGCGGCCTGGCCCTCGAACGTGACCCGGTCGCGCAAGCCGAGGAGGCAGGCCACGGCGTCGAAGAGCCGACCGGCGCTGGAGGTGAGTGGCGCGTTCAGCCCGCGCGTGACGGCGTGGCTCAGCACCCGCCACGCCGCCGTATCGAGCCGGCGCACGAACGCCAGGTCGAGACCCGGCATCGTCTCGCCGTAGGCCGCGCCCAGAAAGGCGGCCGCCATCCGCCAGGGCTCACGGACCGCCGCCTCGCCGCCCGGCAGCGGCACCAGCTCGAGATGGCCGGCGCGATCGAAGCGTTCCAGGTCGGCGACGAGGAACTCACCGCCCCAGACCTGACCGTCGGTTCCGTAGCCGGTGCCGTCCCAGGCGACGCCGATGACGCGCCGGTCGACTCCGTTATCGGCCAGGCAGCTGGCGATGTGCGCGTGGTGATGCTGGACGGCCACCCGGTCGACGCCGTCGAGTGACCGCGCATACACGGTCGAGCGGTAGGCCGGATGGAGGTCGTGGGCCACGACCGCGGGTGAAAGGCCGAGGAGCCGCTGGAGATGGTCGATGGCGGCCAGGAACGAGCGGAACGCCCGCTCGCTGCTCAGATCGCCGAGGTGCTGACTGAGGAAGACCTCGGGGCCCCTGACGAGGGCGACGGTGTTCTTCAGCTCGCCCCCGCAGGCCAGGATGCACGTCGGAGCCGCCACCGGCAGCCGGATGCTCAGGGGGACGTACCCGCGGGAGCGGCGTACCAGGCGGGGAGCCCCGGCCACCACGCGGGCCACTGAATCATCGCAAGGCACCTGGATCGGACGGTCGTGCACGAGGAACAGGTCCGCCATACCGCGCAGGCGGCCGAGCGCCTCGTCGTCGGCGTACGCGATGGCGTCCTCGCTGGCGTTGCCGCTCGTCATCACGAGTGGCCTGGCGACGGCCTGGAGCAGGAGGTGGTGGAGCGGCGTATAGGGCAGCATGATCCCGAGGTCCCGGCAGCCGGGCGCCACCGCGCCGGCGATTCGGGCTTCCCGGCGCCGGGTCAGGAGCACGATCGGTCGGGCCACGGATCGGAGCAGCGCCGCCTCGGCCTCGGAGACGGCGCAGAGCGCCCGGGCAGCCTCCAGGTCCTGCACCATCACCGCCAGCGGTTTCGCATCGCGCTGCTTCCGCCGGCGCAACTCGGCGACGGCGGCGCGGTTCGTCGCGTCGCAGGCCAGGTGATATCCGCCAACGCCCTTCACGGCGACGATGCCGCCGTTCCGGATGGCATCCGCGGTGGCCAGGATGGGGTCCCTCGCCGAACTCGGCGCGTCCGGCCCGTGCAGTGTGAGCGCCGGCCCGCACCCCGGACAGGCGATGGTCTCGGCGTGGAAGCGCCGGTCGCCCGGATCCTCGTACTCCGCGCGGCAGCACGCACACATCGCGAAGCCCGCCATCGTCGTCCGCTCGCGATCGTATGGAAGCCCGCACACGATCGTGAACCGGGGGCCGCACGCCGCACAGGTGAGGAGCGGGTAGCCGCGGCGGCGATCGGCCGGGTCCGCGAGGTCGCGCAGGCAGTCCACGCAGGTGGCGAGGTCCGGGACGGGAGAGAGC
Organism: Candidatus Rokuibacteriota bacterium; assembly: GCA_050731755.1. Taxonomy (GTDB): domain Bacteria; phylum Methylomirabilota; class Methylomirabilia; order Rokubacteriales; family CSP1-6; genus JBOHPP01. Next base: position 23,050 of record JBOHPP010000064.1, read on the forward strand.
TGAGCGCTGCCGTGCCGGACGCTGGCGCCGATGAAAAAGGCCGTCCCGAGGCCGCGCGGCTCGGCCCACGTGATGGACAGACGATGGGGCCGGCCGGCGGCCGGCGGGATCCGGGCGAGGTCGTCGATGAACTGGCCGACGGCGTCCGCCTCGCCCTCGACTTCGGCCACCACTCCCTGCAGGGAGTTCCGGACGCAGCCGGCCAGCGCGCGGCGCGCGGCGAGTTGGTACACGACCGGCCGGAACCCGGTGCCCTGGACGACGCCGTCGATGGTGATCGTACAGCGTCGGAGGCGAGCCGAGACGCTCATCGAACTCCTTCCCTGCTGACGCCCGCGGCAGACCTGCGCTAGTGGCTTCACTCTAGAGGCTGGGTCGAGGCGCGTCAAACGGCCGGCCTCCCGTCAGTTCGAAAAATCGAAGCCGGTCACTCGCGAAGCTCGTTCGGCGATAATGGCGACGTGGCCGCACCCGAGGGATCGCACCGGCACGGGCGTCACCAGGACCATGACGGGGGCCACCCCGGCGAGGGCCACGGCCATCGCCACGGATTCGTCGCCCAGGAGATCGCGAGCACCCCGCGCGGGATGTGGGCGCTCAAGGTTTCCTTCGCCAGCCTGGTCGTCACCGCGCTGCTCCAGTCGGTGGTCGTCGCGTTGTCGGGCAGCGTCGCCCTGCTCGCCGACACCATCCACAACTTCGCCGATGCCGCCACGGCGTTACCCCTCGCGGTAGCCTTCTGGCTCGGCCGCCGGCCGGCGACGCGGCGGTTCACCTACGGCCTCGGGCGGGCGGAAGATTTCGCCGGCCTCCTCATCGTCGCGATCATCCTGCTCAGCGCCGTCGTCGCGGCGCAGCAAGCGATCGCCAGGCTGTTGCGGCCCCAGCCGGTGGAATACCTGGGCGCGGTCGTCGCCGCCTCCGTGATCGGGTTCCTGGGGAACGAAGCGGTCGCGATGTTCCGCATCCGGGTCGGACGCCAGATCGGCAGCGCGGCGCTCGTCGCCGACGGCTACCACGCCCGGGTGGACGGCTGGACGAGTCTCGCCGTCCTCCTCGGCGCCCTCGGGGTGGCCGCCGGCTATCCCCTGGCCGATCCGGTCGTCGGACTGCTCATCTCGGCCGCGATCATGGTGCTCGTCGGCCGGGCGGCAAGAGATGTCATCCTTCGGATGCTCGACGGCGTGGAGCCGGACACGCTCGAGGCGCTCCGTCACGCGGCCGGGCACGTGCCCGCGGTAGCCGAGGTCACCGATGTGCGGGCGCGGTGGGCCGGGCATCGGCTCGACATCGACCTCAGCATCGCGGTGGCGAGGACGATGACCGTGGAGGCCGCGCACGAGGTGGCCAAGGAGGTCCGCCACCAGTGCCTGCATCATGTGCCGCACGTCGGTCGCGTCCACGTGCACGTGGATCCCGTGGGCCAGGGCGGTGAGGCGCACCACCGGATCGGCGAGCACGCGCACGACGGCCTTCCCGCGCACGCGCACGACTGAGGGCCCAGCCGCACACCGGGGTTCGGGCGCGCTGTGCTAGCATCTCGCGCCATGGCGACGTTCCCGGGCTTCACGCTGCCCGACGAGCTGCGCGTCCTCCGCGACCAGGTCCGCCGCTTCATTCGGGAAGAGATCATTCCGCTCGAGCAGCGATTGGACCCGGACGCCCCGTCGATCCCCGAGGAGGACTTCGAACGCCTCTCGGCCAAGACCAGAGCGGCCGGGCTCTGGGCACTGGGCGCGCCGGAAGAGTACGGCGGCGGCGGGCTCGACACCTTCAGCATGTCCGTGGTGCTCGAGGAGATGTCGCAGCACCGTATGGGACTCTACAGCCCCGGCGGCGGCGTCTTCGGCCGCTACCCGCCCCCCGCCATCTGGGCGGGAAGCAAGGAGCAGATCCAGAAGTACGCGGTGCCCACGATCCGCGAGGGATGGCGGACCTTCTTCGCCATCACCGAACCGTCGGGCGGCTCCGATCCGGCGGGCGCCATTCAGACGCGCGCGGAGCGGAAGGGCGACAGGTGGGTGCTCAACGGACGCAAGGTCTTCATCTCGAACGCCCACAATGCGAAGTGGGGCGTGGTCTTCGCGCGGACCGACAAGGCCAAAGGGCGGGCCGGCATTTCGTGCTTCATCCTGGAGCCGGGCACGCCGGGGTTCACCGCCAAGAACATCCGCACCATTCGCACGTCGGCCGTTCCCAACGACGTGGTGTTCGAAGACTGCCAGATCCCGGCCGAGAACCTCATCGGCGCCGAAGGCCAGGGGCTCGATCTTGCCTTCGACCTGCTGGTCAAGAATCGCTTCCCCTACTCCGCCTGCAACCTGGGCGTGGCCGTCGCCGCGCACCGCATGGCCATCGAGCACGCCAAGCAGCGCTCCACGTTCGGCGTGCCGTTGAGCCAGCGCCAGGCCATTCAATGGATGCTGGCCGACGCCGAGGTCGAGCTACGCGCCTGCCGCTGGCTCATCTGGGAGGGCGCCTGGAAGGCCGATCGCGGCGAAGACGCCCGGGTGGAGGCCTCCATCGCCAAGCTCTACTCCAGCGAGGTGCTGGGCCGCGTGATCGATGCCGCCGTGCAGATCCACGGCGGCTACGGCGTGGCCAAGGAGTTCCCGCTGGAGCGCTGGTATCGCGAGGCCCGCGTGCGGCGTATCGGCGAAGGGCCGTCGGAGGTGCATCGCATGGTTATCGCTCGCTCGTTGTTCCGCTGAGCGGGATCCGGCGCCGATGCTGCCGCTGACCGGCATCAAGGTCGTCGAGCTCGGCCAGAACCTGGCCGGGCCGTTCGCCGGCGAGGTCCTGGCCCACATGGGCGCGGACGTCGTGAAGATCGAGCGCCCCGAAGGCGACGATGCCCGTCAGTGGGGTCCGCCGTTCTGGAAGGGAGTCTCGCCCGGCTTTCTGGCCGTGAACGCCAACAAGCGCTCGATCACCGTCGACCTCAAGGACAAGTCAGCGGTGGCCTGGCTCACGGACTTCATCGGCGAGGCCGACGTTCTGATCCAGAACCACCGTCCCGGCTCGCTGGACGCGCTCGGCCTCGGGCCAGAAGCCCTCACCGCCCGGTATCCCCGGCTGATCTACTGCTCGGTCTGGGCCTTTGGACCTCGCGGGCCGCTCGCGTTCAGGCCCGCCTACGAGCCGATCGTGCAGGCCTTTGCCGGGCTGATGTTCATGAACGCGCCCGAGGGCGACCCGCCCACGCGCGTCGGCGCCCCGGTGCTCGACTACGGCACCGGGATGTGGACGGCCATCGGCGCGCTGGCGGGCCTCGTCAACCGCGCGCAGACCGGACGCGGCTGCGTCGTCGACGCCTCCCTGCTCGAGACCGGCTTGGCGTGGCTCAAGGGCTCCATCGCGGGCTTCAAGGCCTCGGGCACCGTGTCCGAGCGTCATCGCACCGGCAGCGGTCGGCTGGTGCCCTTCCAGGGCTTCGAGACGAAGACCGGGCCGATCATCATCGCCGCCGGCAACGACCGGCTCTTCGCCAAGCTGGCCACCGTACTGGGCCATCCCGAGTGGGCGACCGACCCCAAGTTTTCCAACAACGCGGCTCGTCAGGCCAACAAGATTGCGCTGCTCGGGCAGATCGAGCAGGTCCTCCTCACGCGCAGCAAGGGCGAGTGGATCGATCTCCTCGAGGCGGCTGGCGTGCCGTGCGCGCCGATCAACAGCCTGTCCGAGGCTCTGGCGCAGCCACAAACCGACGCCCTCGGGCTGATTCAGCCGGTACCCGGCGACGACCTGCCGCTGGTCGGGCTGCCGCTCTCCTTCAACGGAGTGCGGCCGCCGATTCGCCGGGCGCCGCCCAAGATCGGCGAGCACAACAACGAAGTGCTGGGAAGAAAGGCGCGCCCATCATGAAGCTCCTCTACGAGGTGAAGGACCGCGTGGCCCGCATCACGATCAATCGCCCGGAAGCGATGAACGCGATGGATCCCGAGGTCTACGCCGAGCTGTCCAAGGCGTGGATCGACGTGCGCGACAGCCCTGACGTGTGGGTGGCCATCATCACGGGCGCGGGCGAGAAGGCCTTCACGGCCGGCGCCGACCTCAAGACCATGATCCCGCGCTCGCGGGAACGGGCGGACTTCTTCCTCACCCAGAAGAACATGATCCTGAATCGGGGCCTGGACGTGTGGAAGCCGGTGATCGCCGCGGTCAACGGCTATTGTCTGGCCGGCGGCATGACGCTGTTGTTCGCCACCGACATCCGCATCGCCGCGGAGCACGCCGGGTTCGAGATCTCGGAGGTCAAGCGGGCCATCCTGCCCGGCAACGGCGGCACCCAGCGGGCGCTCCGCCAGCTCCCCTACGCGATCGCCATGGAGATGCTGCTGCTGGGCCGCCGCCTGTCCGCCCAGGAAGCGCTGGCCTACGGACTGGTCAACAAGGTCGTCCCCCTGAAAGATCTGATGCCGACCGCAGACGAGTACGCGCGCCGGCTCTGCGAGAACGGCCCGCTCGCGCTGCGCGCCGTCAAGGAGTTGGCCATCCGGAGTCAGAGCGTGTCGCTGGAGCACGGCCTCCGCCTGGAGGAATCGTTCCAAGAGTTTCTCAGAACCACCGAGGACGCCAAGGAAGGCCCGCGGGCGTTCGCCGAGAAGCGGAAGCCGGCCTACAAGGCGCAGTGAGCGGAGCGCCGACGATGCAGAGACCCGTTCGTTCGACGCTCTTCGTGCCGGGGAATCGCCCGGAATGGATCGAGAAGGCCGTGGGCTACGGCGCCGATGCGCTGGTGCTCGACCTGGAAGACTCGGTGCCGGATCGCGAGAAGGCCGCCGCCCGCCCGATCGTCAAGGCCGGCGTGAAGACGCTCAAGGCCAAGGGCCAGGCCTGCAGCGTGCGGATCAACGGCTTCGCCACCGGGCTGACCCTGGACGACCTCGAAGGAATCCTGAGCCCGGAGCTCGAGAGCGTCTCCCTGCCCAAGGTGGAGACCGTCGCCGACATGAACGAGCTTGACGCCCTGCTGACCCACCTGGAGCGGCGCCTGGGCATCCCCGTCGGCCAGATCGAGACGCCGCTCGGCTGCGAGACCGCCAAGGCCATGCGCAACGTCTACGAGATCGCGACGCCATGTCGGCGGGTGAAGCGCGTCAGCCTGGCCGCCGGCCCCGGAGGCGACGCGGCGCGGGCCATCGGCTACCAGTGGTCCAAGGAAGGCACGGAGACGCTCTTCCTGCGCTCCAAGGTCGTGCTCGACGCCCGGGCGGCGGGCATCCAGTATCCGACGATCAGCTCCTGGTGGACCATCAAGGACCTGGAGGGCCTGGAACGCGACGCGCGATGGAACCGGTCACTGGGCTACCGTGGCCAGACGGTCATGCATCCCTCCCACGTGCCGATCGTCAACAAGGTGTTCACGCCCACCGCCGAGGAGATCGCCTTCCACCAGGGTCTGATCGAGGCCATGGAGGACGCCGAGAAGAAGGGCATCGCCGCGGTCACCTACAAGGGCGACATGGTCGACGAGGCCATGGTGAAGACGTCGCGCGAGATGCTGGCGTTCGCCAGGGCCATCGGGCTTCAGACCTGACAGAGGACGGCGAACGATGGACGTCTTCGAGGCTGTCCGCACGCTCCTGGCCGTACGGCGCTACCAGGACAAGCCGGTGCCCGAGGCGACCATCCGTCGGATCGTCGAGGCCGGACGCCTCACGGGCAGTGCGATGAACATGCAGCCCTGGCACTTCATCGTGGTTCAAGACCGGGAAACCCTGCGCCGGCTGGGAGCCCTGGCGCCCTCGGGACCCTACGTCGCGCAGGCGCCGCTGGCGATCGCGGTGGCGGTGGAGAAGACACAGTTCGCCGTCTCTGACGCGAGCCGCGCCATCCATTCCATGCTGCTGACCGCGTGGGCCGAGGGGGTGGGCTCGAACTGGGTCGGCTTCGGTGGCCTGGACTCCGTCAAGCGGCTCCTCGACATCCCGGCCGCGCTCGAGGTGCTGGCGATCCTTCCCTTCGGCTACCCCGCCGCGGCCATCGGGCGAGGCAAGAAGCAGCGCAAACCGCTCCGGCAGGTCGCCCACCGGGAGCGGTACGGCCAGCCCTTCTCCTCCTAATCGGACGTCCACCGGGAGAATCCGGCCAGCACGAAGTCGTGATCGAACGTCAGCACCGCCGTGCAGCGGAGAGCCTCCACGACCGCGAAGCTGACGGCCTCGGTATAGCTGATGGCGTGACTGGCCAGCCGCTCGAGCCATGCGTGGGCTCGCCGGTGGTGGATCTCGGTGGCGAACTCGAGCTTCACGCGCTCGCTGCCCTCGATCCTCGTGAGAGCGGCCGTCGCTGCGCGCGCCCCGGCCCGAAACAACAGGAACCGGTGAACTTCGGCGAAGACCAGGTTCGTCGTGACGAGCGACAGCCGGCGCGCCACGGCTTCCCGGATCAGAGCGTCGGCTTCGGCGTGGTGCTGGTCACGCGCGCTGACCAGAGCGATCCAAGCGCTGCTATCGACGAACAGCTTTCCTGGCGCGGCGGCGCTCGGCGCGGTACGGCGCTGGCGGCTCGGCAACGAACGTCTCCTCGAGATACTGATCGAAGCGCTCGCTGCAGTCGGGGGGAAGCCCCTCGATCATGCCGCTGGCGCGCAGCAGCGGATCCCGGTCGTCAGCTCGAGTGAGCGCTCGAATGGCCGCGCACCGCCTGCGACTTCGTCCAGCCTCGCTCGCCGGACCATTTCTCCAGCCGCTTCAAGTCGGCCTCGTCGAGATACACCTGCAGAGGGCGGTCCATGACCTGAGATGTTATCCAGTCATGATCGAGGACACCGGCCTACCTGCGGCGCCTCGGCGTCGTGGCCGGCACCGGGAACTCGTTCGGATCGATCGGGATCTCGATGACGGCAGGCTTGCCGCAGGCGAGGGCGGCGCGCACGATGTCGCCAATCTGGTCGGCATGCTCGACGTAGTAGCCGCGGGCGCCGAACAGCTCGGCCAGCCGGTCGAAGCGCGGATTGCCGATGTCGGCGCCGACGTAGCGCTCGTGGTAGAAGTGCTTCTGGTACGCCTTCTCCGAGCCCCAGGCGTTGTTGTTCATCACCAGCGTGACCACATCGATGCCGTGGCGCACGGCCGTCTCCAGCTCCTGGGCGTTCATCAGGAAGCCGCCGTCCCCGTGGATCGCGAGCACCGGCGCGTCCGGGCGCGCCAGCTTGGCGCCGAGGGCCTCGGGGAAGGCGAAGCCAAGGCCGCCGAGGTCGAGCGGTGTCAGGAACGTGCGCGGCCGTGAGAAGTGCAGGCGGTCGTAGCCGGAGGCCGGCGCCGCTCCCGCATCGAGCGTCACGATCGTGTCGGGCGGCAGCGCCGGGCGCAGCTCGGCGTAGACGCGCTGGGGCTTGAGCGGGAGCGCGGCCTGGCCACGCTCGGCGGCCAGGCGCGTCTGCCGCTTGGCGCGGAGCTCCACGGCCTCCTTGCGCCACTCGTCGGTGGTCTTCATTCCAGCGCCGCCGAGGACCTCGCGGAGCGCGGCCAGCGCCTGACCGGCGTCGGCCTGGATGGCCACCGCCACCGGATAGGTACGGCCGAGGTCGCGAGGGTCGATGTCGATCTGGATGATCCTCGTCCCGGGCACGATGTAGCGGTCATCGTAGAACGTCGTGAAGTTGCCGAGCCGCGAGCCGATGACAAGCAGGACGTCGGCGCGCCGGCACGCTGCGGCGGCCTCGGGAGCGCCGGCGCGGCCCAGCGGGCCGATATAGAGCGGATCATCGTTGGGCACGGCGTCGTTGCGGCCGTACGCGGTGATGGTCGGCAGCCCGACCTCGGCGCTGAGCCGCTGGGCGAGATCGTTGGCTCCGGCCCACGTCACGCCGCCGCCGACCAGCAAGAGCGGCCGCCGGGCCTGGCCCAGGACGCTCACCGCCTCGCCGATCGCCTCCGGGCTCGGCGGCGGGGCGTGAAGCGGGCGATAGCTCGCCGGCTCGCCGATCTCCGTCGTCACCACCTGGTCGGTGAGCACGTCCCGCGGGATGTCGATGAACACCGGTCCCTGGCGACCGGTCATCGCCGTCCGCAACGCGAGGCGGAAGATCTCGGGGATGCGCTGGGGGGCGTCGATCCGGATCGCGAGCTTCGTCACCGGGGCGAACATACCGACGAGATCGAACTCCTGGAACGCGTTCCGTCCGTAGTGATCGAGCGGGGGCCCCCCAGCGATGGCCACCACCGGTGAGTGGGCGACCCACGCCGCGGCGATTCCGGTGATCAGGTTGGTGGCTCCCGGCCCGGCGGTCACCAGGCACGCCGCCGGCAAGCCGGACACGCGCGCCAGCCCGTCGGCCATGAACGCCGCACCTTGCTCGTGACGCACGTTGATGTACTCCACGCTCTTGTCGTCGTAGAGCACGTCGAGGACGTCGAGGAACGTCGCGCCCACGATCCCGAAGACGTGCCGGACCTGCTCCGCCTTCAGCAACTCGATGACCGCCCGACCCGCGCTCATCTCCCCCACCTCGCCCTCCCTATTCTCGTCAGAAGCCAGGCACGCCAAGCGGCGGCCAAGTATACCGTCCTGACGCCGGCCCGACTGGACCTGGCCCGACAAAGGCTATATGGTCGAGCGATGCTCCCGACCTACGACGCCGATCATCGGAGGCGGATATGTTCGATCTCGTGCTGAAGGGCGGAACGGTGGTGGACCCATCGAGCGGCCTGGACGGCGTCCTCGACGTCGCGGTGGAAAAGGGATTGATCGCGCGTATCGCGCCGGGCATCGCGCCCACCGAGGCCGTGCGGGTGATCGAGGTCGGAGGCAAGATCGTCACCCCGGGCTTGATCGATTGCCACGCCCACGTGTTCGAGGGCTTCAACCGCATGGGCGTCAATCCCGACCTGGGCGGCGTCTACGCCGGCGTCACCACCATCGTCGACGCCGGCAGCGCGGGGCCGGCCACCTTCGGCGGCTTCACCCGGCACATCCTCCCCAACTGCCAGACCGAGATCGTGCCGTTCCTCCACATCTGCCAGACCGGGCTGGCCACGATGCCCGACATCATCGCCGAGAGCAGCGTGAACTTCGACGAGACGGTGCGGGTGGCCCGCCAGCACCGGGGGCTGATCGTGGGCATCAAGGCGCGCATGGTCTCGCCGGCGCTCGAGATCATGGGCATGGAGATGCCGCGGCTGGCCAAGCGGGCGGCACGCGAGAGCGGCATCAAGCTCATGGTCCACATCCGCGACACCGAGAAGCGCTACGACCCCAAGGTGATCCACCCGCTGCTGGCGCTGCTCGAGCCCGGCGACATCCTCACCCACTACTTCACGCCCAACCCGGGCGGCGTCCTCGACGCCAACGGCAAGCTCGTGCCGGAGGCCCGCGAGGCCGCCGATCGCGGCGTCTGGTTCGACACCGCGCACGGCCGGATGAACTTCAGCTTCGACGTCGGCCGCCGCATCATCGACCAGGGGGTGCTCCCGCACTGCATCAGCACCGATCTCACCGTGCCCGGTCGCCTCAACACCGTGCACAGCATGACCGAGATGATGACGCGCTTCCTGGGTCTCGGCTTCACGCTGCCCCAGGTGGTGACGATGAGCACCGCGAACCCGGCCAAGGCTATCGGCCTCAGCCACCGGCTGGGCAGCCTCGCGGTGGGACGCCAGGCCGACATCTCGGTGCTCGAGTTGCGGCAGGGCAACTGGGTGGTCTACGACATCCTCGGCTCGGACCTGCGCGTCGATCGCGCCTTCGCCCCGCACCTGACGGTGAAGCGCGGCGCCGTCTTCACGCCCGACTTCGGGCCCCGCGCCTGGGGCTGGTGGCCCGATCGCGCAATGGCGGCCAGCGCGGCGGCCGGAGGCTGCTGCTAGATGTCGTTCCTCGAGTCCCGCACCCACTCGGCGCGGGAGGGCATCGGCAAGGCGGTGCGCCGGAAGGAAGACGCGCGCCTGCTCACCGGCCAGGGGCGCTACAGCGACGACTTCAACCTGCCCGGCCAAGCCTACGCCGGCATGGTGCGCTCGCCGCACGCGCATGCGCGCATCCGGCGTATCGACGCCGACAGGGCCTTGAAGGTACCGGGCGTGATCGCGGTGCTCACCGGTGAAGACGCCGCCGCCGACGGGCTCCAGCCCATTCCGCACCGGCCGGTGCCCACGAACCCCCACGAAGTGCCGCTCCGGAGCCCCGACGGCTCGGCGTTCTTCATCGCCCCCCACTGGCCTCTGCCCACCGACCGGGCCCGCTTCGTGGGCGAGGCGGTGGCCATGGTCATCGCGAACACGCCGGCCGCTGCCCGGGATGGCGCCGAGCGCGTGGTCGTGACCTGGGATCAGTTGCCCGTGGTGGCGGCCACCGCCGACGCCATTGAAGCGGCCGCGCCGTTGGTCTGGGACGAGGCAAAGTCCAACGTGTGTGTCGAGTCCCACGCCGGCGACGAGGGGGCGACAGACGCAGCCTTCCGGCGCGCCGCTCACGTGGTGCGGCTCGACACGCAGGTGAACCGGGTCACCGGCGTCCCCATGGAGCCGCGGGCAGCGCTGGCCGTCTTCGACGAGACGAGCGGCCGCTACACCGTCTACGCGGGCTCGGGCGGCGTGCAGCGCATCAAGAGCGACGTGGCGGCGACGCTCCAGGCCCCGGAGGGCGCGGTGCGGGTGGTGGCCAACGAGGTCGGCGGCAACTACGGAACCCGCAACGCCTGTTATCCCGAGTTCACGCTGGTCGCCTGGGCGGCGAAGCGGCTCGGCCGGCCCATCAAATGGACCTGCGAGCGCCGGGAGGCGTTCCTCACCGACTTTCATGCCCGCGATCTCGTGTCGCACCTCGAGCTCGCGCTCGACATCGACGGCACGTTCCTCGGCTTGCGCGGCGTCAACACGAGCAACGTCGGCGCGCACGCGGTGTCGTTCATCCCCCTCGCCAAAGGCGTCGCCGTCCTGCCGAGCGTGTACCACATCCCCGCCGCGTCCATCCGGGGCCGCGCGGTGCTCAGCAACACGTCGCCCACGTACCCCTATCGGGCCGCCGGCCGCCCTGAGGTGATGTTCGTCATCGAGCGACTCATCGACCTCGCTGCCCGCCGCCATGGCTTCGACCGCGTGGAGCTCCGCCGACGCAACCTGGTGCCGGCCACGGCGATGCCGTACCGCAATCCGCTCGGTCTGCTCTACGACAGCGGGGACTACGTGGCGGCACAGGACCGCGCGGTGGCCCTCGCTGACTGGTCCGGCTTCGAGGCGCGCCGGGACGACGCGCGCCGGCGAGGCCGTTATCGCGGCATCGGGCTCGGCAACTACATCGAGCTCAACACCGGCGCCCCCCGGGAGCGCGCAGAGATCACGGTGCGGCCCGAGGGACGGATCGACGTGGTGATCGGCACGCTGTCAGCGGGGCAGGGGCACGAGACGAGCTTCGCTCAGCTCCTGGCCGAATGGTTCGACGTCGGGATCGAGCAGGTGCGGATGATCACCGGCGACACCGACGTCGTGCCGGTCGGCGGTGGGTCGCATTCCGGGCGCTCGATGCGTCTCGGCGCCGCGGTGATGGCGCGGGCTTCGGATCAGGTCGTCGACAAGGGCAAGCGCACCGCCGCCTGGCTCCTGGAAGCGGCCGACGCCGACATCGACTTCGCCCGGCGCCATTTCACGGTGAAGGGCACCGATCGCTCGGTCGAGCTCTTTGCGGTGGCCGCCGCCGCGCTCCGGGACGACGTGCCCGAACCGCTGCGGGGGCCGCTCGTGGGGGCCAGCGACGAGACGATGAGCGTGCCGTCCTATCCCTATGGCTGCGCCGTGTGCGAGGTGGAGGTGGACCCGGAGACGGGCGTGGTGGAGATCGTGCGCTACACCACCGTCGACGACGTCGGCCGCGCCGTGAATCCGATGATCCTGCACGGCCAGACCCACGGCGGCATCGCGGCCGGGGTCGGCCAGGCCCTCTGGGAGCACTGCGTATACGACGCCGCCACCGGCCAGATGCTGTCGGCCACGTTCATGGACTACGCGATGCCGCGCGCCGACGCGCTGCCGGTCTTCACGACTGAGATCAGCGAGGTCCCGTCCACGTCCAATCCCCTCGGCCTCCGCGGCGGGGGCGAAGGGGGCACCACGCCGGCGCTGGCCGCCGTGGTCAACGCGATCGTGGATGCGCTGGCCGACCTGGGCGTCGAGCACATCGAGATGCCGGCGACGCCGGAGCGCGTCTGGCGCGCCATCCAGACCGCCCGGCTCCTGGCCTGAGCGCCTAGAGTCTCGCCTCGTCCACCTTCAGCCCCAGCCAGTGGCGTCCGACCAGCTCGTAGTGGGAGAGGCGGCCCTGCAGGTGCTGACTGATGACGTGGACGTCCTGGAAATGGCGCTGCAGCAGATGCCCGTCGTAGATCGCCGTCACGCCGGCGGCGTTGTAGACCGTGTCGACCACCTGGACCGCCAGTCGAATCCCATGAGTCGTGGCCAGACGCAGGGCCGCGCGCTGATCCAGGGTAAGCCCGCGGCTCGAGGTCACGGCGGCCCAGATCTCACGGACGGTCTCGGTGAGGAAGGCCCGGCCGGATCGCAGGGCGGCTTCGGCCTGGCCGACGGCGTTCTGGATCATCGACTGATCGCGGAGCAGCGCCTCCATGGCCCGCGGCGCCTTGGCGCCAGCCAGCTCGAAGAACGTGGTGAGGCAGGTGCGGGCCATGCCCAGCGCGATCGCGGCGTCGCCCGAGGCGAACAGCAGGGTGCGCGGGATCTGGTAGAGCGGGCCGGTTTCCTGGAGTGGCGCCGTGACCGAATGCACGGTGCGCTCCGCAGGCACGAAGACATCGCGCACGGCAAAGTGATGGGTTCCGGTGCCGCGCATGCCGCGCACGCGCCAGGTGTCCAGCAGCTCGGCCTCGGCCGCCGGCACGAACAGGTAGCGCGTCTCCGGTTGGCCGCCCTCGAGCCTGGGCTGGCCGTTCTCGACGATCGTCGCGTGCGCGGCCAGCCAGGCGGCGTGCCGGCAGCCGGTGCTGAAGCCCTGGCGCCCGGTGACGCGGTATCCGCCCGGCACGACGACGGCCTGGGCGGTCGCTGCCGGGGTGTTAGCGACGATGCTCCGCGGCGTGTCGATCCAGATCGCGCGCGCCACGTCGCGCGGCATTCGCGCCGCGTAGGTCGCGAAGATTGCGCACTGGTTGACGACCCAGCCGGTGCTGGCGTCGGCCTTGCCGATCTCCTCGATCACCGGGATGTAGGTCGGCAGGTCGAGCTCCGGGCAGCCGAGCGTGCGGGGCAGCGCCAGATGGAACAAGCCGGCGTCGGCCAGCGCCTCGAAGAGCGGCCGCGGCAGCTCCCGCTCGGCATCGGTCTCGTCCGCCGAGGAGCGGACCAGCGGGGCGAGCTTCCGCGCGGCGTCGAGCGGCAAGGGCGGGTCGGCAGCGGCCATAGGGGTGCCTCCTGTGGCCTTACTGCTGAGCGAGCGGAACCGTGGCGGTGACGCACGGCTGGCTGCCAAGCGCCCGCGTCGTGTGGCCTTGGCCCGTCGTGTCCTCGACGAGCCGCGCGTCGCCGGGGCCGAAGACGTGCTTGGAGCCGTCGCCCAGGCCGATCTCGAGTTGGCCGGACAGGATGATCACGAACTGACGGCGCGGGGCCGGGTGCCAGTCGAGGAACTCTCCTACCGGCCACACGCGGAAAGAGATTTGCGTAGCCGGCAAACCCTTCGTCCATTCGGGCTTCTTCGCCAGGTCGATCGTCTCGATACGTCCCTGCCCGTCCGGGCCCGTGTACAGGCGAAACGTTCCCATGAGCGCCTCCCCTCGTGTGTCGTCTGAACCGGGCGGGA